>JBBISU010000038.1:0-30310 GCA_037441225.1 Acidobacteriota bacterium | reverse complement strand
TTAGAAAATGCAGATAACAGTTGTTTTTTTGACTACAATTGTGCAAGTTGGGTTATAATATTTTCTTCCAATTAATAAATATACAATAATTGGATTAATTATTATGATAGCTGGGTTTTTGCTAATTCCTTTTTTTATTGGTTTTCAAATTATTATAATAGGTGTTATGATTTTTTCTTTTGGACTTATTAAATATTTTTATAGTATATTTTGTATAATAAAAAAAGTCAAAAATAAATATTATTCTTCTCTTAATGCTTCTATTGGATCCAATCTTGAAGCACGCCTTGCAGGAAGCCATCCAGACAAAAGCCCTACCAAAAAACTGATAATTAAACTTAAAATAATTGAATAATTTGGAATTTTTAAGGGCAAATCTGGAATGAAATATTTTAGGACTCCTACTAATATTAAACTAAATATAATTCCAAAGAATCCACCAATTAAACTTAAAATTTGAGCTTCCAATAAGAACAAAAAGCCAACTTTTTTATCTGTACAACCCAAAGCCCTTAAAAGCCCTATCTCAGAAGTTCTCTCATTAACAGAGACCCACATTATTGTCAAAATTCCAATTGCACCAACAAAAAGAGAAATTCCTGCAATTGCTGTAACTGCAATTGTTATAATATTCATTATTTTATTGAAGGTCTCAAGCATATCCTTTTGAGTTTGGACTGTAAAATCTTCTTCGCCTCTATGTCTTTTTTTAAGTAAATTTTTTATATCTACCACAAGTTTGTCAATTGCTTCTGATGAAACAGCAAGAACATCAATTTCATTGCATTCCCTTAAATTAAAAATTTTCAAAGCAGTAGAGGAAGGGATATAGGCAGCATCATTTATGTCAAAGCCCAAAAAAATACCTTTTTTTTCCATAACCCCTAAGACCTTAAAGGGTCTTCCTCCAATTTTTACCTTTTTTCCTAATGGGTTTTCAGTTCCAAAGATTTCCTTTGATAATTTTGGACCTAAAACTACATAACTGCTTTCTTTTTTTATATCTTCAACTGGCAAAAACTTTCCGTAATCTACTTTAAATTTCCATGTTTCAGTGGCTTTATGGTTTACACCAAAAATGTAAACACTCCTCCCTCTTTGCTTGTACTCAACCCTTGCCTGTCCCATCACAATTGGAGTAAAACTTTTTGCCAGAGGGATTTTTCCGATTTCTTCTGCATCTTCCAAAGTCAAAGGATTTGTAGTTCCACCAAAAACACCTGGAATTCCAATTGTTTTAACATTTCCAGGTATTACTGCTACTATATTTGTTCCAAATTGGGTAAACTGTGAGACAATATAAATCTTTGTTCCTTCCCCAAGAGAAGTTAGAGATAAAACAGATATAATTCCAATTGCAATTCCTAAGGCAGAAATGATTGCTCTTAATTTATGTCCTTTTAAAGAACCTATGACAAAGATTAAAAGATTTATCATTTTTTTCTTAACGCCTGAATTGGATCAATCTTAGATGCTTTTAAAGCAGGGAAAAAACCAGAAAAGGTGCCAACAAAAAATGCCAGCAGGATTGCAGATACCAATGCCCAAACTGGAGTTTTTATTGGAAAATTTGGATATATATTTTTGAAAAGGATTATAGAAATAAAACTAAGGACTATGCCAATGAAGCCACCAAAAGAAGATAAAAGAATAGCTTCTCTTATAAAAATTGAAAGAACTTGATTTTTCAAGGCGCCACAGGCACGCAAAATTCCAATCTCCTGTGTTCTTTCAGAAACAGATATAAGCATAATATTCATAATTCCAAGCCCTGCTACAATCAAAGAAATTGCAGCAATAGCCGATAGAACATAAGAAAGCATTTTCATAATTAAAGAAAAAGAAGAAAGCATTGATTCCTGAGTGATTACTGTGACATCTTCCACTCTATGTAATTTTTTTAAAAAATTTAAAACCTTTTTCTTTTCTTCTTCAATATTTGAATTTGGTGGTGCTTTTAAAACAATTCTAAAAAGGGAGTTTTTATTGAAAATTTTCATTGATGTTTTAACTGGTATGAAAGCAAGGTCATCTAAATCAAAGCCAAGCATTTTACCCTTAGGTTTTAAAACACCCCATACTTTAAACCTTGTATTCCCAACCTTTACAATTTTCCCAACTGGATTTTCTGCACCAAATATTTCTTTTGAAAGTTTTGAACCCAGAACAATTGAATAAGATAAGTCATAAGGGTTTTTAGAAGGCAGAAAGTCACCATAAGTAGTTTCAAGCAAACGAACCTCTGAATATTCCCTTGTTGTTCCCAAGATTGCCACAGATCTGGATTTATTTTTGTATTTTACCTTTTCTGTGGAAACAACAATAGGTGCGCCAATTTTAAACTCTAAATAATGATTTCTCAAATTTATATAATCTTCAATTGTTAAATCTTTTGTAATTCCGCCCCAGGGCATAGCTCCGGAGGTTTCAACTTTCCCTGGCATTACAATTATTAAATTACTTCCAAGCTCTAAAAATTCTTGTAAGACATATAGGCGGGCACCTTCAACAAGGGAGGTTAAAATTATAACCAAAAATATACCAATTGAAACGCCAATTATTGTAAGTGTAACCCTTAATTTGTGATTTTTTATATTATCAATTATATACTTTATTGAATCAGAAAAATTCATATAAAAGAACCATCTCTTATATTCAACCGAAGCTTTGCCCTCTTTGCAATTTCTATATCATGGGTTACAATTGCCAGAGTTTTTCCTTCACTATTAAATTTTTCTAAGAGTTCTATAACTTCGAAGGCAGATTTTCTATCCAAATTCCCTGAGGGTTCATCAGCAAGGAGAATATCTGGTTCCATAATGCATGCTCTTGCAATTGCAACCCTTTGTCTTTCACCACCTGATAACTCTTCTGGCTTATGGTTTATTCTTTTGGAGAGTCCAACTTTTTCCAGATAATAAATTGCTTTTTCTTTCCTCTCATTTTTGTTGACACCTGAAAGCAAAAGTGGAAGTTCTACATTTTTTAAAGCATTCAATCTTGGCAGGAGGTAAAAAAATTGAAAAACAAAACCAATATGCTTTCTTCTTAAAAGAGATCTTTCTTCATCTGATAAATCCTTTGTAGCTTTTCCTTCAAAAAAATATTCACCAGAAGTAGGTGTGTCTAAAAGCCCTAAAATGTGTAAAAGAGTTGATTTTCCTGAGCCCGAGGGTCCCATTATTGATATATAATCACCTTTTTCAATTTTTAAATCTATATCCTTTAAGGCATATATTATTTGATCCCCCATTTTATATGTCTTTGTAACTTTTGAAAGCTCAATCATAACTTATAGGCTTTGCTTTTCTGCCTTCTTTTAAATCAATATTTTCAATTGAAGAAATTATAATCTCTCCTTCTTTTAAACCTTCAATTACTTCCGTTAAGGAAAAATTTTGGAGTCCTATTTTTATTTTTTTCAAAAATATCTTTCCGTTTTCTATACAAAAAACATTATAGTCTCTTACTATGGAAGAAGTTGGAATTATTAAAACATTTTCCTTTTTTGTTGTAATAATTTCTATATCTGCTGATGTGCCTGGCAAAGCAGAAAAACTTTCCCCTTCCAAAGATACTTCCACTTCCACGGTTCTATTTTGTTCCATTATATCTTGAACATAAACCCCGATTTTTGTTAAGGTACCCTTAAAAATTTTATTTGGATAAGAATCAATTGTAATCCTAACTTCATTTCTCAAATTGACTTTTTTTGAATCCATTTCATCAATTGGTGCACTTACATACATTTCTGTTAAATCAATAATATCAATTATGGGAGGAAGAGCAATGCCTGGAAAAGAAGGCGCTATCCATTCGCCTATTTCAGTATAAACTTCAGAGATATAACCATCAAAAGGTGCATAAAGCTCTGTTAACTTAAAGTTTTCTTTTGCTAACTTAACCTCTGCTTCTGCTTGTTTTAAAAGGGCTTTTGTTGAATTTAAAGATGCTTCAAGCCGTTCTTTTTCTGCCTTTGCTTTATCATAAATTTCCTCAGATATTACTTTATCCATATATAAATTAAAAGCTCTTTTTTCTTCTTTTATAGCCAAATTTAAAGAGACTTCTATCTCTTTCAATTTTGCTTCCAGCGTATCCTTGTTTTTTTCAGCGGTCTCCAAAGATGCTTTTTGAATTGAATCATCTAATTTTAAAATTAATTCCCCTTTCTTTACAAAATCCCCTTTTTTCTTTGGCAAAAAAACAACGGTACCAGAAGTCCTTGGTGAAAGTTTTGATCTTTTCCTTGCTTTTAAGGTTCCTGCTCTTGTATTTGTAACTATTTCTTCAATTGTTCCCCTTTTGACCTTATATGCTTTTACTTCAATTGGCTTCTCTGAAAAAAATAAAAATTTTAAAATTATCAATGATATTATGATAAAAATTATCCAGAACAAAAACCTTAAATTCTTATCTTTAAAAAACATATCCTATACTTTTTTCAAAATAATTCCATAATCCTGAGGACCAAAAAGAAGTTTTTTTACATTTTCAGGCAGATCTAAAGATTCTGCTTCTTTTACTTCTTGCAAATAAATTTCTTCTATTGTTTGAAATCCCATTTCTTTTGAAAAAAATTTTAATGTTTCAGGATGCCAGGGGGTTTTATGTTCTGGGTCTTTGTAAAAATTTAAAAAAGAAAAAAGGGAAGTAGGATTAGGCGTTTCTAATATAAAAATTCCATCCTTTGGAAGATTAAAGTAAGCAAGTTTTAAAAGTGCAATTGCTTCTTTTAAATTTAAATGTTCTATCAAGTGGAAAGAGACAAGGGCATCAAATTCAATTGGCTTTTTTTCAAGAAAATCAAAGAGATTCATCTGGAAAAAATTTAAATCTTTTTCTTTCAAAATAGCACATAAAGAGGGTTCCAATTCTACTCCAAAACCAGAAATTGAATTTTCTCTTAAAAGTTCTAAAAATTCACCTCTTCCACAACCCAAATCAACAACATTTTTATAATTTTTTAACTTTTCAATATAGATTGACTGCCTTCTTTTTATCTCTTCAGTATCTCCTCTAAATTTTTCTGTGAAAGCAAGGGAAACCAATGTCTCCTTTATTACCTTTTTTTCTTCTTCCCTTAAGCTTATACCTTTTTCAAGCGCCTGTTTTATAACAATTAAATTTGATAAAGCCCATTCTGCTTTTCTGTCAACTCCTTCAAGTCCCAAACTTATTGTATCTTTTAAGGCAGGTATTCTTTCATCCCTTAAAAAATAAATTTCCTTTTGCAATTCTTGAAAACTTTTTTGAAGCTCTTCCATATTTTTTATAACTTCTTTAAAATTTTTTTGGAAGTTTTCAAAGTTTTCCTTCGTATAATTCTTTAGTTCAAAAATTTCTTTTAAAATTATTAAGTTTGCTTTTCTTTGTGTCTCTAATCTTGCTCCAAGGAAAAATTCAAAGACTGGAGCAAAGATTTTTCTTAATAAATCAAGGAAAAAACCAATATATTTTCTTTTTGATTTATGAGGAAGTTTCTTGTTTTTTTCAAATAAATCAATAAAATCATTTAAGTTATTGTTCTTCACTTACCACCTCTAACTTTAAGGTGGCTTCTATATCTTTATGGAGCTTTAATTTTATATCATGGTATCCTGCTCTCTTAATTGGTTCATCTAATAAAATCTTTCTTCTATCTATTAAAATTCCTTTATCTTCAAGAACCTTTGATATTTGAGCAGAGGTTATAGTTCCATAGAGCAAATTTTCTTCCCCAACTTTTGCAGAAATTTTAATTTCCATTGTTTCAATTTTTTCCTTCAAAATCTGTGCTTTTTCTTTTTCCTTGATATTTTTAACTTCCCAAAGTTTCTTTTGATGTTCTAATCTTTTTAAATTTGATTTATTATAAAGCCAGGCAAGCCCCTTTGGAATTAAATAGTTTCTTGCAAAACCTGGTTTTACATCAACTATTTGCCCTTGAACCCCTAATTTTTCCACATCTTCTATCAAAATAACTTTCATTTCTCCTCCTTTATTTTTTTACAAAGGGAAGAAGAGCCATAATCCTTGCAACTTTTATTGCTCTTTCAAGCTTCCTTTGGTGTTTTGAACAAGTACCAGTAAACTTCCTCGAAAGGATTTTCCCTCTTTCAGTTATAAACTCAGATAAAAGATTGCTATTTTTGAAATCAATGTAATCAGTTTTTTCTTCACAAAATTTGCATTTCCTTTTATAACGGAAAAAAAATCTTTTAGCTTGAGACATTCTCATCCTCCTTTTTTATCATACCTGGGATTGGCATACCATATTTTTTATAAACTAAATCAATCCTTTCAATATGATGCCTTAAAACACCTTCCATTTGATTTAATTTTGTGGAAATCCTTTTAATAAAATCTGGTGGTGAGGAAAAATAAGTAAGATAATAAACACCTTCTATCTTCTTCTTTATTGGATAAGCAAGCCTTCTCTTCCCAAATTCTTTTTCTTCTAAGATTTGGGCTTTTTCAAGAAGAAGATTCTTAACTTCCTGAAGAACTTCCTTTTTTTTATCTTCTGAAAGATCTCCTTCTATAAGGTAAAAAATTTCGTAAACTCGCATAAAACCTCCTTATGGTCTTAATCGGCTTTCCTTTTAAAATAGAAAAGCAAGGAAAATTTTTTAGTTGCGGGGGGTAGATTCGAACTACCGACCTGAAGGTTATGAGCCTTCCGAGCTACCTGACTGCTCTACCCCGCAAATATAATATACTATAAATAAATCAAATTGTCAAGGGCTTATAGAATTCTATATAGTATTCCAGTTATGCTTTTTGTGGGAGGAAGGATTAAAGAATGGATTACCCTTGTGTAACTTTAAAAATAATAAGAATTATTATCTTAAAATTTTTATGTGCGGGCTGGGATAAGCCAAGCCCATACTATGCTTTTTTGGGCAATTTTTGTGCCTTTTAAATTTCTTCCAACTGGGATGTGCAGTTAGGGCATCTTTTTGCTTTTATTGGAATTGAAGTTGCACAAAAGGGGCAATCCTTTGCACTTGGTTCTGCTAAAACCTCTTCTTTTCTTTTCAGTTTGTTTATTTGTCTTATCATAATAAAAATTGCAAAGGAGATAATAAGAAAATTTATTATTGTGTTAATGAATAATCCATAATTGATAGTTGCAACACCTGCTTTTTGTGCTTCTGATAGGGTTGAATAATCTCCTGAGGATAAGGGAATAAAAAAATTAGAAAAGTCAATACCACCTAAAATTTTTCCAATTGGAGGCATCAAAATGTCTTTTACAAGGGAATTTACTATGGCACCAAAGGCAGAGCCAATAATAATTCCAACTGCCATATCAATTACATTTCCTCTTCTAATAAATTCTTTAAATTCTTTAAACATAAAACCTCCTTATAATATTATGATTTCTTTTCTTCAGAATAAAATTCTACTCTATTTCTTCCATTTTTCTTTGCCTCATATAAAGCAATGTCCGACCATTTAATTAAAAGTTCAGGGTCTTCTGGGAAAGGGTAATTTTCAAAGGAAGAAACACCAAAGGAAGAAGTGATTGAAATTGTCTTTTTTTCAATTTCAACTGTCATCTTTTCAACAATTGCTTTCATTCTTTCTGCAATTATTACTGCTGATTTTCCATCAGTGTTTGGTAGTAAAATAAAAAATTCCTCTCCTCCATACCTTGCAAGAACATCGTAATTCCTCATTGAGATTTTTAATGAATTTACTAATTTTATTAAAACAAGGTCTCCTGCCTCATGTCCATAGGTATCGTTTATTTTTTTAAAATAATCCAAATCAACCATAACCCCAGCAATTGGATTCCTGTACCTTTGGCATCTATTATACTCTTCCTTTAATCTTTGAAAAAGATACCTTCTGTTATAACATTCTGTTAAAGGATCCTGATTTGAAAGTTGTAGAATCCTTTCTTGTTGTGCTTTTAACCGAAGCATTACCTTAACTCTTGCAATAAAAACAGTTTTATTTATTGGTTTTGTCACATACTCAACAGCTCCTAATTCCAAGCCCTTTGCAATATCTTCATCTTCCTGAAAAGTGCCAGTTAAAAAGATTACAGGGATATTTTTTGTTTTTTCCTGTGCTTGTAAAATCCTTAAAGCTTCATAACCCGTCATCTGTGGCATTTGTATATCAGAAATTATCATATCAGGGGGATCTTTTTCAACTAAAGCAAGAAGCTCTAATCCATTTTTTGCTTCTATTATTTTTATCTCAGGGAAAGCTTCTTTTAAAACTTTTTTTAGTTGTTCCCTTATATTCTGGTTATCATCTGCTATTAATATTCTCATTTTATTTTATTTTCCTCATCTAATATTATTATTTTTGGTTTATGCTTCTTTGCTTCTTCTTCATCTAAAACAATATAAGCACAAATTATAAGCAAGTCACCAGTTTTTGCAAGGTGTGCTGCTGCTCCATTAACAATTATTTCACCTTCTTTGCCTTCAATGGCATAGGTGGTAAATCTTGCTCCATTTGTTATGTTATAAACTTCCACTTTTTCATAAGGCAGAATTGAGGCCCTTTCCATTAAATTCTTATCAATTGTTATACTACCTTCATAATGTTGAAAAGAAGAAGTTACTTTTGCTTTATGGATTTTTGACTTAAGCATTTCCAATTTTGGCATCCTTTTTCTCCTTTAAAATAATATTATCTATCAATCTTGTTTTACCTATATAAACTGCCAAAAGTAGAACTGCTTCATCTTTTAATTTTTCTTTTGGTTCCAATGTAAAAGGATGTACAGTTTCTACATAGTCAATTGATGCTAAGGGTTCCTTTGAAATCATTTTTCTAACTTCTTTTTTAATTAACTCCAAATTGTCTTCCCCATTTTCAACTTTATCTACTGCAAATTGTAATGATTTATACAAAATTGTTGCTGCTTTTCTTTCATCAGGAGAAAGGTAAGAATTTCTTGAAGACATTGCAAGTCCATCACTTTCCCTTACAATTGGACAAGAAATTATCTCAATTGGAAAGTTTAAATCTTGAACCATTCTTTTTATTAAAACCAATTGTTGATAGTCCTTTTGCCCAAATATTGCAAAGTCAGGTTGCACAATATTAAATAATTTAGCAACAACTGTTAAAACACCTTTAAAATGCCCAGGCCTTGATTTTCCACATAGTATATTTCCAAGCTTTGAATTTGAAATTTCTGTAGAAAATCCTTCAGCATAAATGTTGCTTACATCGGGTGCAAATATATATTCAACATTTAATTCCTTTAATGTATCAGCATCCTTTGCTAAATCTCTTGGATATTTATCATAATCTTCATTTGGTCCAAATTGCAAAGGATTTACGAAAATAGAAACAATTGTTGTATGAGAAATTTGATTTGCCCTTCTTACTAAACTTAGATGACCAAAATGCAAAGCTCCCATTGTTGGGACAAAACCAATCTTATTTCCTTTCTTTTTTAAATTTAATGCAATTTGTTGCATAATTTGAGTTCTTCTTATAATATCCATTAAAATGCCTCCTCATCGGAAGGAAACTTACCCTCCTCTACCTCTTTCTTGTATTTCTTCAAAGCCCTTAAAATTGTTTTGCCTACTTTTGCATATTCCCTTACAAATTTGTATTTTTTTTGGGGAAAAAAACCTAAGAGATCATGAAAGACCAAAACTTGGCCGTCACAAAAGTTACCAGAACCAATCCCAATTGTTGGTATTTTTAATGCTTCTGTTGTTTTTTTTGCAATATTTTTAGGGACACATTCTAAGACAATAGAAAAGACCCCTGCCTTTTCCAATTCTTCTGCTTCTTTTATAAAATCCTCTTCTTCCAATTCTTCTTCTTTCTTTATTTTATAGCCCCCAAGTTGATGAAAGGACTGGGGAGTTAAGCCCAGATGTCCCATAACTGGAATTTCTGCATCAACCAATGCTTTTATCAAATCAATTCTTTTTCTTCCACCTTCAATCTTTACTGCTTCTGCCCCTCCTTCTTTTAAAAAAACGCCAGCATTTCTAATTGTTTCTTCCTTTGAAATATGAAAGGAAAGATAAGGCATATCTGCAACCAAAAGAGCCCTTTCAACTCCTCTTCTGACTGCTTTTGTATGATGGAGCATTTCTTCCATATTAACTGGGATAGTATTTTTATAGCCAAGTACAACATTTGCAAGGGAATCCCCAACCAAAATAATATCTACCCCTGCCTTATCTGATAATAAGGCAGAAGGGTAATCATAAGCAGTAACCATAACTATTTTTTTAATACCTTTTGAATTTTTAACAAAAGGTACGGTCACTTTGGATTTTTCCATAAGTGCCTCCTTTTATTTACTCCTTTTATTTAAACATAGAAAAAAAAATTTGTCAAAATTTATATATCCTTTAACCCTAAAAATACAATTGAAAGTCCCGGAGTATCTACTGTATCAAATTTCTCTTATCTAAATGCTAAGCGTATATTGAATATTTCTCCATTATAGGTAGCTCATTTCCCTTGTATCTTCCCCAATCCTTCAACGCTTTAACATTTCCTCCCCAAAATTTTTTGAAGGTTTAAATAAGGGACACAATTCTTTATAATGCTTTCTGATAATTATAATTTTTAAAATTGCTGCAAAATAGGTTGTATTATGTTTTATGTACGGACAAGGGAAAACAGACACAGACAACGGACTACTGCTTTACTGAGGCTGTCCGAAAATATGGTGTTTTGATAGAGGTTATACAATATAGTGTTTAAAAATTAAAAGTAAAACAATATATTATGCATAAATTTAAAAAATTTGAATTATAGAACAGCCTCCGCTATTCTACTGCTCTATAATGATAATTTAATGCCCACTGCTTAGCAAAACCTTTTATGCTTTGACTTTTTGAACTACATTATTTTTAACTTTTGGTTTTTAAACAAATTAAATTTATTTCTTTACTTTTGCCTTTTCTATTTTTTTAATTATTGCTTCTGCCCATTTGTCCAATAATGATGGATCTAATTTTTCATTCTCATTATCAGGATATATTTGTAGGGAAAACCAAACTCTGTCATAAAGGATGTCTATAAATAAATTTGTGCTTTCCATACTTGTATCATGCAATAAACTAAAATCCCCAAATTTTTTGCCTGTATAGGATTTGTTCAATCTTTTTTTTGTTTCTTCTGTAAATGCTGCTTCACCAGCAGTATATTTATACCTTGTGCCTATCCTTGCCTTTTCTTTACTCTCATATATTTCGTATCTTATTGTTATACCATATGAAATATTTTGCCCGCTTATGCCAAGATCTACTTCATATAGAATATAATCACTTGTAAATTTAGATGTTAGGTAACGCAATAACTGTTCCCCTTCATAAAAACATTTATGGACGCAATATTCATCGTTATCTTGAAGAACTATATCTTTTATTCCATTTAATGTCTCTTCATCTACCTTCTTTTTAACTTCTGGGTCTAAATCAAGTATTTGAAAGTTTATATTTGGATAGTTCTTTTGCATATCCTTGTCCTCAAATTTTTTAAAAAAAATTGTTGGGTCAATTTCTTCATCACAATAAATTGTAAATGAAAAAAATAAAATTAAAAAAAATGAAAATTTTTTCATAACTCCTCCTTTAATATATTATTGAAATCAATGCAGGATCTGAACAATTATAGCCCAGATAACCTTCATTGTTCAATACCTTAATTGAATAATCCTGCTTTAACATATTTATAACATATGATCCCTTATTGTCCTGTTGATCTTTTTTGTACTTGACAGTTGAATCGTATACATTTTCAGACCTTAAATTTGACTGATGAAATTGCCAATTGTATGTCATCCATTTATTATCTCCCATTGGTTTTACTTCACTTGTTGTGATATTTCTTCCAATTCCATATAGGGAGACATTTAATCCTACACTTCTTGCCAAAATATAGTATAAAAATGATGTGTCAAGACAATCTAAATATACATCATCATTTCTTGTGTAATTTATATTTTTTAAATATGAACCAAATTTAAAAGAAGCATTGCTGTTGCATTCTGTGTTTGCGCCAGAGGTATAATGCTGTCTTTGGGAATCGTATTTATGCTTTCTATTGTCATAAATCCCTTGCGTCAACATTGCAGTTGCAAGTTCTTCTGTCTTTGCATTTCTTGTGTAACCCAATGCCATACTTATAACATCACTTGAAGGCAAACTATATTTTTTATTTGGATTTGATGCAATTGGTTTTGAGAAATCAAAAATTGCATAAACAGGAATTTTTATTGTATGCTCATTTAAAAGCTTCCAATTTTCACTTGGATAATCTCCATAGTTTCTTTCAACTGTATATGTTAAAGTCAATAAACTTGTTCCTGGTTTGTCTGGTGCTGGAATTCTAATATCAAATTCCCTCCCATTGATAGGACCTATAAATTGCTTATTGTTCTTTTCATAATACCATTCAATCTTTGTCCTCGTTATTTCTCCATCATTTGCAACCTCTGCTCCATAAAGAGATATGTGCAACTTGTAATATCTTGGATTTCCCGGGTCTTTTGAATATGGAACTACTACTGGTTTTATAAAACTTTGCATATCATCTATTTTACCATCACTTTTTAATTTTGACTCATACAATATATTTTCCTTTTCTTCTGTTTCTTTATAGTCAGAAATAATTTGAGTTCCTTCTTCAAAAATACTCCCATCATATGCTTGAATAAATCTTATAGCAAGTTTGTATCTGTAAAAAAGCATAACACCAACATAGTTTAGACAAAAAAGATCTAATTCATCTGGCCATTTTTTAAAATAAATTTTAAATGTGTTTTCGCCTCCATAATTATATCCATTAAAACCAAAGTAGTTGTAATCGTCAGCTATTATAGCTGGAAAAGGAGTAACCGTACAGAAATCTGAATCAAAATACAGGCACAAGTGCTCAAAACGGGTAGGGCACATATTCCAGAAAATGGATCCTCCCAAAACTTTGAACAATCTATGGATTTAAAAATTTTATCATTTATATATATAATAGAATAATCATATGGTACTCCTGTATTAATTACACTGGTATATTTTATATATTCAGGATATAAAATAATTTTTGTTAATTCAGCACCATAGGGTAAAGGATCTTGAAATGGGCAAGGATCCTGCAATTCGCCATAAGAAATTGATACACAATTATTTGAGTGCCCTATACAAGAAATATCAGGTGCGTAAGAATAATAATCATTAGGACATCTGATCATATAGGGAGGAGGTTCTGAAACATCTGATGTCCAGCATGGAAGATCACCATAATTGACATCATAATAAGCATTAAAGCTTCCAAAATGATATTCATAATAAATAGGGTATCCTGGTGGACAATTTCCAGGGCTTCCAATTGCAAAAGATGATCCATTCCAGCAGTCAATTTCAAAATAAATAACTGCTTCTTGATATGAAAAAATATTTAAAGAAAAAAGCATTGATAATAAATACTTCATACTACCTCCTTTAAAAATTTTTTCAGGTTATTTTATAAAAAAAACGGTTGTCAAGGGGAATTTAATCCACCAAATATAAAAAAAATAATAAGATTTAAATAGAAATTAGAAAATAATAATAAATAAAAAATATAACTTTATTAGCCAATTTGACGACCTTTTATGGAGTAAAAAGCTTTAAATTACTTATTTATTAGGATAATAAATAGTCAAAAAGTAGTTATAAGTTCAATAAAGGAAAGGGGAGAGCAAAAGGTTTACATAAAGATATGTACATAACAAGAAAAGGAGGTAAGGGAGATATACAATGCATTAAAATTAAGGGATAGACCCTTCTGGCAAAAAAAATCCGTGTTCGCCAAAAACGAGAAAAGAAGATTAGGAAATGCAAATAGTAGTTGTTTTTTTTGACTAAAACTGTGCAAGTTGGCTTAATATATAATACTTTATAGGCAAAATTTCCTAAAAAATATTAATTGTCGGAAAACCTGTACTACTCTGCTGCTATATAGTGATATCCTTTTCAACTGCATTTATTTGGATTAAATTCTCAAATGATTTTGCTTTAAAAAAAATGAAATTTGCTTTTTTAGATATCTTTTTAATAAAACTTCAAAATTTTAATAAAATATGATAAATTTATAATATGAAAAATGAAAGACCTAAAATCTCTGCCCTCGTAACAACTTATAATGAAGAAAGAAATATCAAAGATTGCATAGAATCAATTAATTGGGCTGATGAGATAGTTGTTGTAGATAGTTATTCAACAGACAAAACAGTTGAAATAGTTAAAAGTTTCCCAGCAGTAAAATTTTATCAAAGACCTTATTATGGCGCTGCTTCTCAAAAAAATTGGGCAATGGATAAAACAACAAACGCCTGGATTTTTATAATTGATGCCGATGAAAGAGTAACTCCTGCTTTGAGAGAAGAAATATTAAAAACAATAGAAAATCCAAAATTTAATGCTTATTATATTAGAAGGATTGCTTATTTTATGGATAAACCTTTAAGGTTTTCTGGATGGCAACATGACAGGGTAGTTCGGCTAATAAAAAGAGGAGCCGGCAGATACCCAAACAAAAGGGTTCATGCAGATATGAAGGTGGATGGAGAGGTTGGATATTTAAAAAATCCTTTAATTCATTATATGATAGAGTCCTTTGAGCAATATTTGCCAAGGATAATAAATTATGGCTTTTGGGGAGCTGCTCAGGGCTGGAAGACAAATAAAAAGAGTGGTTTTTTTGAAGTATTTTTTAGATCCTTCTGGAGATTTATAAGAATGTATTGCATACAACTTGGAATTTTAGATGGTCTACATGGGCTTGTCTTTTGTATGCTTCAAACCTTTGGAACATACTTAAAATGGGCAATTTTATGGGAGTGGAGAGAAAATGCAAAAAGGGGTCGGCTGCCAAACCTTCCTGAATTTGATGAAGATGAAGAGATCTGGAAGAAAAAAGAATGAACATATTTCTTTATGGTTTTTCAAATTCAGGAAAGACAACGATTTTTAATTTAATTTCAAAAAAACATCAAAACCCTTCTCCAAGTTTTACAATTGAAATGGAACCAGCGATTGGAACTTCAGTTGTCTTGGATGAAAGGGTAAAAGAATTAAGAAATTATTTTCCCACAAAAGAAGAAAAATATACACAGGTTCAGATAACAGATTATTTAGGTCTTTTAAAGGATCAAAAGCATAATAAATCTGTATTTAATTTGGCATTAAAGGCAGATATTTTTTTATTTTTAATCAGGAATTTTATAAATGAAGATGTTCCAAATCCCATAAATGAGGTAAACCCTTTAAAAGAATTTAAACTTCTTTCACAGGAATTGATGCTACAGGATTTGCAGATAATTGAAACAAGATTAAGCAGTATAAGCCAGATGGAAAAGAAAGGTAAGAAAGGGGATCCCAAAGAAAAAGAATTTTTAGAAAAGTTAAAAAATTTCATAGAAAATGGTGAAATATCTTTAAATTTAAAAGAAGAAAAGAAAAAATTTCCCCACCTATCTTTTTTTAGTTTTTTCCCCTTTTATGTCTTAATAAACTCTGATTTTGAAAGAAAAGAAGAAGAATTAGTAAATTACTTAAAAGAAAAAGGAATTCCTTTTTCAATTGTCTATGGAAAGGTAGAGGAAGAATCCATTGAATTAGGTGAAGAAGCAAAAGAATGGCTTCTTTCTTATGGAATTGAAAAACCTTTTAAGGATTGGTTTCTCCAAGAATTTTTTAAAAAATTGGGTTTTATTTCTTTTATAACAATTGGTGATAAAGAAATAAAATCTTGGATAGTAGAAGAAGGCACAAATGCTTATGAAGCAGCAGGCAAGATCCATACAGATATTCAAAAGGGCTTTATAAAAGCAGAGGTTTTAAATTTTTCAGAATTTTTAAAATATAAAGATTTTCATAAAGCAAGGGAATCAGGGGCTTTAAAATTTGAAGGGAAAGATTATAAAATAAAGGATGGAGATATAATCTATTTTAGGTTTCATAGCTGAGATTCTTCTAATTTTTAGAAAAATTTTTTAATATTTAACAGCATATATTGTTTTGTTTTTTTGTTTTTGATATTTTTCGATACAGAATTTTAGTTGCGAGAATAATAAATATAAATAATACATACAACAAGGTAAATCCTTTGGCAATAGTTTAAAAATGTTTGGTTTGTATAGGCGAAACATTTATTGTTGCGAAAATCATTGGGGGATAAAGAATCCACGGCTACATTAAGAATATTTCGTTTATGTAGCCGAAACCTTTATGGTTGCGAATAATAATATATACAAATAATATATTAAGCAGGCTAAAGACCTGCGGCTACATTTATTTTAATTTACTTTTTTTTGTAGGGGCGACCCTTGTGGTCGCCCGCAAAATACAAATAATATAATGAAATTTATTTTTTTGTGCCTGATCATTAGTTATTGGGGCGGGAAAAGCCTAAGCCCCTACAAATTGCCACAATAATTCACATAAAAATAGGAAAATGGACACGGACTACGAACTGCTGCTCTGCTGTGAAAGGCAGGCGAAACCTTATATTATAAAGGCTAATTAATATAAAGCATATACAATTATTTTTTAGGGGCTGAATCTTATGGCAACCATAAAACTATTATTTGAACAACCTATGCTTGATTATTTTTTTCATTTATGTTAATTTTTAAGGATGGAAAATTTGCCTTATATTTTAATTCAGATTGTGATTTTGTTTTTTTCTTTATCCTTTCATGAAAGTGCTCATGCCTGGATGGCTGATAAATTAGGCGATCCTACTGGAAAAAGATTAAATAGAATTAGCTTAAATCCTATAAGACATATTGATTTATTTGGAACATTGATAATTCCTGCCTTTTTAATAATTGTAAGATCTCCTTTTGTTTTTGGATGGGCAAAACCCGTTCCAGTAAATCCTTTTAATTTTAAAGAACCCCACAAAGGCATTGCCTTAACTTCCCTTGCAGGACCTGGTTCTAATTTTATTTTATCAATTGTAAGTTTTATTTTTTTTAAAATATATTTTCTTTTTGCAAAAGCAGGAACTTACTCTGAACCAATTGCAATTATTTTAATTTCAATGATTATTATAAACCTTTTGCTTTGCTTTTTTAATCTAATCCCTTTGCCTCCTCTGGATGGTTCAGGGATTCTTTCTGGTTTTTTTCCAGATTCCTTTGGTAGAATGATGGATAAAATTCAGCCATTTTCATTGATAATTTTAATCTTGATTTTAAGTACTGGAATTTTTAGCAAATTTTTTAATATTATTATTGGATTTGTTTTAGGATGGCTTCAGTAGAGGAATCCCTTATTTTTTCGATTGAAAATTTTCAGGGACCCCTTGACCTGTTACTCCATTTAATAAGAAAAGAAGAAATGGATATTTTTGACATTCCAATAATTAAGTTAGTGGATCAATATGAAAGTTATATTCAAAAAATGAAGGATTTAAATTTGACTATTGCCTCTGAGTACATTTATATGCTTTCAATTCTATTAAATATTAAAGCAAAAATTTTAATAAAGGGCAAAAAAGAAACAAAAGAAGAAGATCCCAGGACACCCCTTGTAAAGCAAATTATGGAATATGAAAAAATTAAGAAACTTGCTGATGAACTTAAGGAAATTTATACAATATGGGGTGGGACTTATTCAAGGGAAGATAAGGGAGAAGAAATTTTATTTATAGAAGATTTAAATATTTATCAAATTGCAGAGGCATTTAATAATATATTGAAAAAATTAAAATTAAGAGAAAAACCACCTTTTATAAGTGTTAAAAGACCTGATATAAAAGAAATGATGGTATCTCTTTTAAATTTTTTACCAAAAAACAAAAAACCCTTTCCCTTTTATGACTATTTACTTACATTAAAAAGTAGTTTGGAGGTAATAACTGCTTTCCTTTCTATGCTTGAACTTATAAGGCTTGGTTCAGTTAAATATTTAATAAAAGATGGAAAAGATGAAATTTATTTGATATACTTAAAAGAACTACCAAAGGATTTAATTTTTGAAGGTTATATTTAAAGATAATGGATTTGAAAGAAAAGGTTAGCATATTGGAAGCACTGCTGCTTGTTTCGACAAAGCCCTTAAAAATAAACCAGGTTATGGAAATCTTTCAAGATGGAGATGAAAAGGGCTGGGAAGAGGCATTTTCATTTTTAGAAAAACACTTTAATAAAGAACATAATGGGCTAATGATTCAAAGAGTTGCAAAAGGAATAAGGCTTACAACAAAACCCCAAATGGAAGAATATATTAAAACTTTTTATCAAAAAAATATAAAGCATAATTTTTCAAGGGCTGCTTTTGAAGTCCTTGCAATCATTGCTTATAATCAGCCAATTACAATCCCAGAAATAAATGCCATAAGAGGAATTTCCAGTGGAGGTGTTATAAAAACTCTTCTTGAAAAGAAAATGATAAAGATAACTGGAAGAAAGAATGTGGTGGGAAAACCCTTTTTGTTTTCTACAACTGAAGAATTTTTAATAAGGTTTGGCTTAAATAGTTTAAAAGATCTTCCAAAAGTCGAGGAATTCAATGCTCTTGAGGCTGAATAAATTCCTTGCAAGGGCAGGGGTTGGTTCCAGAAGAAATGTTGAAGAATTAATCAAGTCAGGGCTTGTCAAGATAAATGGCGTAGTTTGCAGAGAGTTGTCAAAAAAAGTTAACCCTAAAAAGGATGTAGTGAAGGTTGAAGGGAAAAGGGTTTCCCTTTTAGGACTTTGCTATTATGCTTTTTATAAGCCAAAAAGTGTTGTATCTACATTATTTGATCCAGAAGGAAGAAAATGTATTGGTGATTTTATAAAAAATTTGCCAAAGGGAGTAAAGCCAGTTGGTAGATTAGATTATTCTTCAGAAGGATTAATTTTTCTAACAAATGATGGTGATTGGGCACAAAAAATCCAACATCCAAAATATAATATTAAAAAAATTTATTATGTCAAGGTTCAGGGGAGACCTGATGACAAGGCATTTGAAAGATGGAAAAAAGGGATGGTAATTGATGGGAAGTTTCAAAAGATGGAATTTGTAAAAATTATAAAAGAGACAAAAGAAAAACATACCTGGCTTGAAATCCATTTAATTCAAGGTTATACTCATCAGATAAAAAAGATGTGTGCCTATATGGGTTATCCAGCGGAAAAAATTAAAAGGGTAGCAATTGGAAATATTAAATTAAATAACTTAAAGGTTGGAGAAATTAGAAAATTAAAAGAAAAAGAAGTTAATTTAATATTAAAAGGGGGTAAAAATGAAAGTTCCAGAAAATATTAAAAATTTAAATCCTTATATCCCAGGAAAACCAATTGAAGAGTTAGAAAGGGAGTTTGGGATTAAAAACAGCATAAAGCTTGCTTCTAATGAAAATCCTTTAGGTCCTTCCCCAAAGGCAATATCAAGGATTGTAGCAGAGATACCAAGGCTAAATCTTTATCCCGATGGAAGTGGCTTTTTTTTAAGAAAAAAGATTTCTGAAAAATTTGGCTGGGATATAGATGGCATTATTTTGGGAAATGGAAGTGTTGACTTAATAGAGCTTGCAGTAAGAACTTTCTGCCAGAAGGGGGATGAAGTTTTAATTCCTGCTTCTTCTTTTATAATGTGCAAATTGGTGGCATTAAGTATGGGAATAAAAATAGTAGAGATACCTTTAAAAGATTATCATTATGATGTGGAAGGGATTATAAAAGCAGTTAATAAAAATACAAGGGTTATTTATATTGACAATCCTTCAAACCCTTTAGGGACCTATATTCCAAAAGAAAAGTGGGAAAAAATTATAGAAAAAGTTTCAGATGACATACTTCTCATAGCAGATCAAGCTTACTTTGAATATATAACAAAAGAGGACTATCCGGATGCTTTTGAGGATTTGAAGAAAGGGGTAAATGTTCTTGTTTTAAGAACTTTTTCAAAAATCTATGGACTTGCTGGATTAAGAATTGGCTATGGTTTTTCAAAAAAAGAAATAATTGATTATATGAATAGAGTTCGTTCACCCTTTAATACAAATAGTTTAGCCCAGGCAGCAGCTCAGGCAGCCCTTGATGATTATGAATTTGTTGAAAAATCAAAAAAATTAAATGAGGAAGAATTAAATTTTTTAACAAGTGAGTTAAAGAAAAGAGGGCTTTTTGTTGTTCCTTCAATTACAAATTTTATACTTGTTGATTTTAAAGTAGATTCAATAGAAATTTATAATAAATTATTAAAAGAAGGAATAATTGTAAGGCCTGTAAAAAATTATAATCTTCCCACTGCTTTAAGAATTTCAATTGGAAAGAGGGAGGAAAATTTAAAACTTTTGTCTGCTCTTGATAAAATTTTATGAAAATAATTGCAATAGATGGTCCTTCTGGAGTAGGGAAATCAACCCTTGCTAAAAAACTTTCTCAGTATTTTAATATTCCTTACCTTGATACTGGTAAAATGTACAGGGCTTTTTCTTATCTTTGTTTAAAAAAGAATTTGGATATCAATATAGAAGAAGAAGTAGAAAAAGTTTTATATGAATATAATGAAATTTTCCCTAATGTCTCTTTAGAGATATTGAATTCAGAAGAAATAGGGAGAACTGCTTCAATTGTCTCTCAATATAAAAAAGTGAGGGATAAGATGGTTTCCCTTCAAAGGGATTTTGGGATTAGAAACGGTGGGGTAGTTGAAGGAAGGGATACAACAACTGTTATATTTCCTGATACACCTTTTAAGTTTTACCTTTATGCAAAAAAGGAAATAAGGGTTTGGAGAAGGTTTAATCAAATAAAAGGAAACTGGGGAAAGATTGCAATTGATTTAGAAGAAAGAGATAAGAGGGATAGGGAAAGAAAATTTTCCCCTTTAAAATTTTCTGAATTTGCAATACCAGTTGATAGTTCTAATTTAAATGAAAAAGAGGTATTTAATTTATTTATTAAATTATTAAAGAAAAAAGGGTTCAAATGAAGAGATGCCCGAGGTGTGGAAGAAAACTTGAAGAAATAAAAATTAAATCAATTTATGGACAGGATTTAATTTTAGATAAATGTCCTTCAGGTTGTGGGATTTGGTTTGATAAAAATGAAATTTTTCAGTCAAAATTGGAAGAAATTGAAAAAATTGATAAATTTAGTGAAAACTTTATAATTTTTAAAAAAGAAAATTTGAAATGCCCCCTTTGTAATATTGTTATGGCAAAATATAGAAATCCTGCTTTTAAAATTGATTTTGATTTGGATTATTGCCAAAAGTGTTATGGTTTTTGGTTTGATAGAGGGGAAGCAATAAAATTTAAAAATTTATATCAAGAAAAGATTAAAAAATTAAAGGCAGAAGCAAAAATTACTTTAAAACCTTCTGTTGAGAATTTTGAAAAAATTTCAATGGATGAAGAAGAGGCAAACAAATTCTTAAATTTTATTTATTCTCTTTTAGGGTTTTTTTTACCTTTTTAAATTTAGTATTTACCCACGACCCCAATTGGATTTTCCTTTAAAAAATCCTCTTTTATACATTCTGATAAGACCCTCCCTGAAAAGTGCTGGCTTAAAGGCAAATTGTATAAAAAAAGAATTGTTGGAATTGGGTCAACTATTTTCATTGAAGTTATTAAAGACCCTTCCTTTATATCTTTGCCTTTTATATAAAAGAAACCCTTTTGAGGAAGCAAAATACAGAGATAATAATTTTTCTCATTTCTTGAATTGATTTTTTTAATCTCTTTATTTAAGAAATCTTCTTTTCCATCCTTTTCCTTTATGTAATTAATAAAAAATATTGTCCCACTTTCTTCATAACTATCTCTTTTTTGCTCTTCATTATATATATAAGGAATATTGAAATTTCTTAAAATCTCCCAAAGGTATGGAACAGGGTTTTTATCTTCTTTTTTTAAGATTTTTGGAAAGAAAAAAGGAAACAAATCAATTCCATAAATTGGAATAATTACATTTGATTTTTCTCCAAAATATCTATGGACATATGGATAAGTCCCTGTAAGAATTGTTCTCTTTAAAATTTCTCCTTTTAAATATTTTTGAAGTTTAAAAAATCCCCTGCTGCCTTCATCTAAAATTTTATTTAATTCTTTTAAATTTTCTTCTTCTTTTAATTCTTCAAAAAAATTCTCACTCCTCTTTGTCTCATAGATGTAAAAATAAAATTTTGGTTTATCTTTAATTTCAATTTCAAAGGGATAAGACAGGGCCTTTCTAAATTTAATTGAATCCCTTCTTTGATATAAAAATATGCTACTTAAAATTAAAAGAAGGATTAAAATCTTTTTGTTTTTTCTCAAAAAAATTATAAATAAAAATGTAATTGAAGAAGTCCAGATTCCTTTGTTTAACAATTTAAAAAGAGAGGGATAAAAAAATAAGGGGTGTAAATTTTTTTCAATTAAATAAATTAAAATTACTAAAAAACAAAATAATATTAAAATTAAATTAGAGTTTTTGTGAAATTTTCCAAAGAGAAAATATAAAGGAAGACCAAAAATAATTGAATTGAAAATAAAAACTACTAAAAATATTAAAAAAGAGTTTCCTGTTTTGATTGGAGTTTGGGGATTTAGCAAAGTTATAAGAAAAGATAAATGGAGAGAAAAATAAAAAAGCCCAAGAAAAAGATTTGAAAAGATATATCCCTTTGAAATTTTTTCCATTCTTGATATAATGCCTTAAATGAAAAATTTTGTAAAGGGGAAGATCATAGAAGTTAAATTTTTGGGAAAAGATTATTTGAAGTTAAAAATTGAACTTCCAAGTAAAAATTTTGATTGTTTTCCCGGGCAGTTTTTTATGCTTTCTTCTGAGGAATTTGATTTAACAATCCCAAGACCTTTTAGTATCTTTTATCATAAGGAAAGAACTGTTGAGTTTTTAATTAAAAGGATAGGAAAATTTACAAATAAAATTTTTAAGATAAAAAAGGGGGATTTTATAAATCTTTTAGGTCCTTTGGGGAATTATTTTGAAGAAGAAAAAGATATTTTTCTTGTGGCAGGAGGATATGGGATTGCTCCAATTTATTTTTATTTAAAGAAGTATAATAATTTAAAAAATATAAAATTGTTTTATGGTGGAAAAAGAAAAATTGACATTTTGTTTTTTCCAGAGCTTAAAAAAATTTTAAAGGATAATTTATTTATTACAACTGAAGATGGAGAAATTGGAGAAAAAGGGCTTCTCACTGGACTCATAGAAAGATATTTAAAGAAAGAAAAACCTTCCAAAATTTATGCCTGTGGACCTCTTGGTATGTATAAAAGTTTAAATGAAATCTGTAAGAGAGAAAAGATTAAATTATTAGTAAGTATGGACCCAATTATGGCTTGTGGATATGGAGTATGCCTTGGATGTGTTATACCTACAAAGAAAGGTAATTTATGTGCCTGTACAGAGGGACCAATATTTGAAAGTGATATTTTAGATTGGGAAAAATTATGACTGATTTAAAAATAAGGATTGGAAATTTAGAATTAAAAAACCCATTGATACTGGCTTCTGGTTGTTGTGGCTATGGGCTTGAGATGGAAGAATTTTTTCCCTTAGATTATGTTGGAGCAATTGTTTTAAAGGGGCTTTCCTTAGAAGAAAGGAAAGGGAATTTTCCACCAAGGATATGTGAAACTCCTTCTGGAATGTTAAATTCAATTGGTCTTCAAAATGTTGGGATTGAAAAATTTATAAAAGAAAAACTCCCTGAAATTGAAAAAAGAAAAGGTGTCTTTATTGCAAATATATTTGGAGAAAAAGAAGAAGAATATATTAAATTGGCAGAAATTTTAAGTAAAATTAAATCTATTTCTGCTATTGAACTTAATTTAAGTTGTCCAAATGTAAAAAAGGGTGGGATACAATTTGGAACTGATCCAGAGATAATGAAAGAATTAGTTAAAAAAGTAAGAAAAGTTTATGAAAAAGATATATGGGTAAAACTTACTCCAAATGTAACTTCAATTTTACCATTAGCAAAGGCAGCAATTGATGGGGGAGCAGATGTTTTAACTTGTGCAAATACTTATAAAGGAATGGCTATTGATATAAAAACAGGAAAAGTAAAACTTTATAACATCTTTGGTGGCTTATCAGGTCCTGCCATTAGACCTTTAACTTTAAGATATGTCTTTGAGATTTATAAAAAATTTAAAACCCCTATAATTGCTTCTGGTGGAATAGAAAATTTTGAAGATGCCATTGAATATTTTTTTGCAGGTGCCTCTGCTTTTCAAATTGGAACAATATTATTTAAAAATCCAAAAGTTCCTTATGAAATTATTGAAGGTTTAAAAAATTATTTAAAAGAAAGAAATTTAAGAAAAATTAAAGATTTAATTGGGGAGGTAAAAATATATGAGTAAAGCAGAAAAAATAATTGTTGCCTTAGATTTTTCAAAGAAAGAAGAAATGGAAAGGGTAATTTGTGAATTAGAAGATACTGGTTGTGCTTTTAAAATTGGTCTTGAAAGTTTTTTAAGTTTTGGGGTCTCTTTTGTAAAAGAGTTTTCAAAAAAGTATAGAGTTTTTTTGGACTTAAAATTTGCAGATATTCCAAATACTGTTGCTTCTGCTATAAAGACAGCATCAAATTTTGGTGTCTGGATGCTAAATTTGCACTTGCTTCCCGGGAGAAAGGTTTTAAAGAATGTAAAAGAAAGTTTAAGGGATTTGCCAAACCTGCCCTTGATTATTGGTGTAACTGTTTTAACACATATTGAAGAAAAGGACTTAAAAGAAATTGGGATTGATGTTCCTGTTGAAGATCTGGCTTTAAAACTTGCCCTTCTGGGGAAGGAAGAAGGGATAGATGGGGTAGTATGTTCAGCTTTGGAAGTTGAAAAAATTAAAAAAAATTGTGGAAATGATTTTTTGTGTGTAGTTCCAGGAATAAGATTGCCAGAAAATGAAAAGGATGACCAAGCAAGGGTTTCAACCCCTTCTTTTGCCATTTCAAAAGGAGCTGATTATTTAGTTGTGGGAAGGCCTATTACAAGAGCAGAAGAACCAAAAAAAGCCCTTTTGAGAATTTTAGAAGATACTGAAAACTATTCCATTAAAAGCAAATAGTCGTTGGATCTCCTCAATTTTTTACAGAGATCTTGAAGCAGTTTTTCCTGAAGTTTTGCTTTTAATTCTATAGATTCTTCCATTAATTCTTTAAAAGATTCTTTTGAAATTTCTAAGAGCTCTGAGTCCTCGTCCAGGACACAAGAAGCAGACCTTGAAAGATGGTCAATCAAAGAGACCTCTCCAAACCATTGTCCTTTTTCAAATTTTCCCAATATCTTCTTTTCCCCTTTTTTTGTCAACCTGTAAACCGTAGCTTTTCCTTTTTTTAAAATAAAAAGAGAACCTTCAGGTGAACCTTCTTCAATTATTAAAGTCCCTTTTTTTTCTTTTCTATTTTTTATTCTTTTTGCCACCTGGATAAGTTCCATTTGGTCTAAATCTTTAAAAAGAGGCATCGTCTTTAAAATTTTTATATCTTCCATATTGTTAATTTTACTAAAAAAATCATTTTTTGTCAAGCGAGATTTTTTAAAAATAAGATAAAATTTGTTATAATATTTTAAATTTATGAAATTTAATGATAAGAAAATTTATTGGCTAATATTTTCAATATTTTTATTTATCTCAATTTTTTTAATTTTAAAGGTAAAAATTGAAAATTCATTTACAACAGATGAAATTTTTACAATTCTTTCAAGTTATTCTATTGTTGGAGAAGGAGTATTTGATTTTCAAATAGAAACTCCGCCTTTTGGAAAAATCTTAATTGGTTTCTTTTTAAAAAATTTAAATTTAGAACCAATAAAAAGCCCTCCAATTGAGAGATTGAAAGAGCCAGAAAGTTATATAAATTTTATAAGTGAAAATAAGGTATCTTCTGAAAAAATTTCCTTTTATTCCTCAATTCCATTTTTAATTATTTTTTTGCTTTTTTCAATTTTTATGGCTTTTTGGGCTTATGAAGTTGGTGAATTTTGGGGAGGATTGGCTGGCATTTTTTCAATTTTGTTTTCTCCTTTTTATTTAGGCCACACACCCATTGCCCAATCTGATTTTCTCATTTCAGTTTTATTTGCCTTTTCTTTTTATTTTTTCTATAAGTCCTTAAAAGAAAATAAATATTTTATACCTTTTTCTTTTTTCTTAGGAATTGCACTATCTTCAAAATTTTCTGGGATTTTTATAATTCCTTTAACTTTAGTTTTGCTTTTATTATTTTATCTTAAAGAAAAAAAATTTCAATTTTTAAAACTAATATTTTATTTAATTTCAGTGGCAGTAAGTTTTTTAATTTTATTTTCTTTTTATTTTTATTCAACAAGAAATTTAGATGTAAAAAAGGAGAAAGAATTTATAAGTTTTGTATTAAAAAAATATCCAGATACAGAAAAATTAGTAAAAAAAATTCAAAAAATTTCTGAAAAGTCGAAAGAATTATCCCATATTATTGTTGGTATTTCTTATTTAAACCTCTTAAATAAATATCAAATTGGGATAAGTTATCTTTTTGGAAAAAAAAGTTTAAATGGCTTTTGGTATTATTTCCCAATTGTTTTTTTAATTAAGAATCCTTTATCTTACATTTTTTTACTTTTAATATGTCTTTTTTATAAAAAATTGGATTTTTTTAGTTTAAATCTCCTTCTGCCAATTATTTTATATTTTTTTATTGTTATGGGAAGCACATATAATTATGGCATAAGACACCTTTCACCAATTTTTCCTTTAATTTCAATTTTTTTAGCCCATAGATTTAAACAAATAAACTTAAAAAAGATTTTTGCCATTGCTTTTTGTTTTTTTATTTTTTTTGAGGTTCTTTTAAATTATCCAAACTATATAAGTTATTTTAATTTTTTATTTAATATAAATCCAGAAAAATATCTAATTGATTCAAATCTTGATTGGGGACAGGATTGGAAAAGAGTAGCAAAATTTGCATCAAAAAATAATATAAAAGATGTAGTTTTGGTTTATGCTGGGACTTTTCCTTATGAAAAATTATTTGAGAGAGCAGAAAAATTTAATTCCCAGAGTCAATTAAGTGAAAATTTTTGTTATGCAGTAAGTATTCATACAAAGATGACAGCAATTGAATATTATAATATTTTGAAAAATTATGATGAAGCAAGAGCTTTAAAGGAATTATTTAAATTTTTAGATAGTGGCAATTTTCATAAGATAAAAATTGAAAAAAGCATTGAATTTTATATACCAAAATGTTATAATAAATTATGAAAATTTTTTCATTGGTGGTGATTTTTATGTTATTTTCATCAGAAAATTTAAGGTTTCCAGCAGTGGATGGAAGATTCTATCCAGGTGAGGAAAAAGAACTCTCAAAAGAAGTTAAGGAATATTTGAAAAAAGCCCCTTCTATTAAAACAGAAGAAAATGTACTTGCCGTTGTTTCACCCCATGCTGGCTATACCTTTTCAGGTCCGACAGCAGGCAGAGCTTTTAAAGCACTGGAAGGGAAAAATTATAAAAAAGTGATTTTAATGGGAACTTCCCATTATTCTGGTTCCTCTGGTGCCCTTCTGGGTGATTTTGATTATTTTCAAATGCCAGGATTTAAGATTCCTGTTGAAAGAAAGATAATAAAGGAGCTTTCAAAGAAGGATGGTTTTCAAATTCAAAACAATGCCCATACAAGAGAACATTCTTTGGAGGTTCAGCTTCCATTTCTATCAGAAGTTTTAAAAGATTTTAAAATTATACCTATGGTAATTGGTGGTTCTACAACCCCCGAAGCTGCGAGGAAAATAGCAAGGGGATTGCTGGAATTTTTAGATGATGAAACAATTGTTGTTATATCAACTGATTTTACCCATTATGGCCCAAATTATGGTTATATCCCTTTCAGAGATGAGGTGCCAAGGAAGATGAAAGATCTGGATTTAGGTGGATGGGAACTTATATTTCCTCAATCATCCGAAATTTTTAATGCCTATCTGGAAGGTACGGAGGCAACAATTTGTGGTGAAAAAGCATTGATGGTTTTGGCAGAAATTCTTCCAAAAAATTCAAAAAAATATTTTGTCCATTATACAACTTCTGGGGAAGTAATTGGTGACTGGGAAAATGCAGTTGGCTATTTGGCTGGCTATTTTACAGGAAAATGGGATAAAAAAATTGAATACCCTGAAGAAAAGCAGCATAAAGGAATTTTAAATGATAAGGAAAAGGAATATTTGATAAAACTTTCAAGGGCAACACTTAAAGCACACATTTTAAATGAATTTATTGACTTTGCAAAGATCCTAAAAGAAAATCCAATGACAGAAGGTATAACTGGAATTTCTGGGGTTTTTGTAACTTTGAGAGAAGATGGTGAGTTGAGGGGATGCATTGGTTCAATTGAAGGAAGGGAACCTCTATATTTAGGTGTTATACATAATTCAATAAATGCAGCTTCAAGGGATCCAAGGTTTTCGCCAGTAAGGGCAAAGGAATTTAGTAAAATAAAGATTGAAATCTCTGTTTTAACACCTTTGAAAAAGATTTCAAATTACAAAGATATTATTCTTGGAAAAAATGGTGTTGTTTTACAAAAGTGGGGGAGGAGTGCTGTCTTTTTGCCACAAGTTGCCACAGAGACCGGCTGGAATTTAGATGAATTTTTGTCTAACCTTTCTTTAAAGGCAGGGCTTCCTGCTGATGCATACAAGGAAGGAGCAACCTTTGAGGTCTTTGAAGCAATTGTTTTTGAAGAATAAATTTACAAGAAGAGATTTTATCTTTTCAATACTTGCCATTCCTTTTTTTCAATTAAAAGATAAAGATATCCCAATTATTGGAGTTTCTTCATCAAAAGATCCTTATGAAAGGGTTTATAATTCTATAAAATTTTCCACAGGTAAAAAGCCAGAGGAATATTTTTCAAGGATTTTAAATGAAAATTCAATTGTTGGGATTAAGTTAAACTGCCTTGGAGGGAAAAATTTATCACCAAAAGTTGAATATGTAGAAGCCCTTATTAAAATTTTAAAAAATTCAGGAGTTGAAGAAGAAAATATAATTGTTTTTGAAAGGAGTGATAAGGAACTTGAAAGAGCTGGTTTTAAGATAAATAAAACAGGAAAGGGCTATAAATGTTATGGCACAAATGATGAATATTTGCCAGAAGTGGAAGAATCCATAAGTGTTGGCGCTTGTTTTTCGAAAATTAGTAGTAAAATTACGCATCTTATAAATTTTGGTGTCTTAAAAGACCATGACTTGGCTGGAATTTCTGTGGGGCTTAAAAATTATTATGGCTTGATTCACAATCCAAATAAATACCATTCAAACAATTGTTCACCTTATGTTGCCCATCTTTCAACTCATCCATATATTAAGGATAAACATATTTTAACAATAATTGATGGGACCTTTTGCCAGTACAATGGAGGACCTGCATATAATTCAAGTTTTATAGAAAAAGAAGATGTAATTTTTTCATCAACTGATTTAGCTGCTTGTGATTTTTATGGATGGGAAAGGATTGATTATTATAGAAAAAAAAATAAATTAAAAACACTGGAAGAAGAAAAGAGAATACCTTTATATTTAATGGAAGCAGAAAAATTAAAAATTACAAGAGCAGGGAAGGGAAAGTTTAAGGTTGTTCAGGAAGGGTAAAGGAAAAACCAATATCCTTTTTTATATCATTATTTCTTTTCCATGAACCTAAAAAGTAAAAGTTTTTTCCTCCATCATCCCTTTGTTCATCTCCTGTGCTATAAATTTTAAAATTAAAATTACTTTCTTTTTTATATATAAGTTCTTTTCTGTAAAGGGATCAATCTTTAAATTTTTTTCTATAAATTTTAAATCTTCTTGCAATTTTTTGTTTTTTTCAAAATAATTGAAAATTTCATTTGCTATATAAACTGCCCTTGCCTGTACAAGAAGGATAAGAGTTCTTGGATAAATATTTGAAATATTAGGAAGAAAAAAATTTTTATTTTGAGAAATTTTTTTATATTTTTCAAAGGCAAATAGATTTTTTTCTGTCTTTACTTCTTTTTTTAGTTTTAATATTTCATACCAGAAAGAAACACAATGCTTCATAAAACCATTTCCTAAAACAGAAAAAAGGATTTTTAAACTTTCTCTTTGAACCTTTGATATCTTTTCTTTTTCAAAAAATTTTGGTTTTTTAAAAAGATTGTATATTGGCAAAAAATCTAAGAAAAGGGAATTGAAGGCAAAAGAAAGGTCATCCTTTGCAAAAATCTCTATTTCTTTTTCTGCCTTTGCATAAAGGGGCTTTTTTAATATTTCAAGAGAAGCAGTATAGTTTAAAATAATTAAACTTTGAATATGGATTTTCAATGTTGCAAGGCAAAAAACCTGTCCCTTTAAGTTTACTTTTTCATATAAATT
>JBBISU010000037.1:18202-30380 GCA_037441225.1 Acidobacteriota bacterium | reverse complement strand
ACCTGTATCTTAAACCAATTTGCCAACATATTGACTTTTATCATATCATCTCCTTAAAATATTATTCCAAATTTTTTAATTTTGTTGCAATAGTATAGACATTCCAGTGGTAATTTCTCCAATCTGTGTTGTCACTTAAATCATTTTCAAAATCAAAATTTTTATTACCGACTTGTGCAGTATTAAAAGGATATCTATACTTAATGTCAATTTGACCTTCATGAAATAATAAAAATACCCTCACTTCTTTTACCTGTTCTCGGATATTTCTGGCATTTAAAGCTGAAATATCCTGTGTTTCAGCATCAATTATTCCATTGTTATCAGTATCAAGGAAAAAAACAACTTGAAAATCAGCTACGCAATCCATAATAGGGAATAATCTAAAATTTCCATTTGAATGATTTAATGTAGCTTTATAGAGTACGCCTGTTCCAGCTTGACAATAATCAGGAGTACTTGCATTTCTTCTTATGAAGTAATCAGCTCTATTAAATGGAAATCTTAAATTTGAATCTGCATCTACTCCATATACAATATCACCCATTCTAATAGGCAAACTTGAAATAGAAGAAAACTGTACTGAATATGTAGAGCCATTCATAACAAGCATTTTAAAGGTATTTTCATTGACCTTAGGTCTTATTGTTATTATTCTGTCATTTGTTTGAAAATTTTGATTTGCATTTGGCCAGAGATGAACTCCAGCAGGATCAATATATGTCCATAATTGAGAAGTGTCATTTATTGCAACATTTATTGCTTTTATTATTAGACGGTCAGAATTGTTTAATTCAGCATCATTGCAAGTGAATATAGCTCTTGGCTCGCTTGATGTAGCATCATTTGTTGTAACACCTGAACAGGGTTCTGAAGATGCCTCTGCATAAGTTATTTCTGATTGAAATGCCCAAGGCAATCCCAATCCAGAATTTTCAATATCTATCCTTAATGTTTCAAGAGCAATTAAAGATTCTACTTCTGATTCTGTTTTTTTAACTTCCTTAGGTGATTGTCTCATAATTAATATAAAAAAATTTGTGGCAATTGCTAATACCATAAGTATTAGAAGCCCAACCACAAGTAATTCTATAAGATTAAATCCTTTCCTCTTTATCATATTATCACCTACTTACTGTGGAACTTGTTACATGTTGAAAGGTTTTATTTGTAGGCTCAAGAGATTTTTTCTGTCCCTTATAATCCCATCCTGTAGCAATTATCACTTGCTTAGTGTTATTAGAAAGATTGTTTATCCTTTCGCACATTGTTAAAGGAAAGTCATTAACATTTCTAATTCTGATTGTTATTGTTTGACAATTATTGCTCCAATTGCCTGTTTGCAAATCTATCCTTCCCCAAGAATGTGCGGTAAGGGAATCAAAGGGAGCATTTACTATTTCAGCCATTCTCATTTCATTTAATCTAATAGCTTCATTTCTAATAGAATTCATAAAATTATTATCCAGCATCAAAGCTGTTGCCATAAACAAAGCTAACAAAATAATAAACAAAATTAACATTGCAATTAGTGTTTCTATAAGTGAAAAACCTTGGCTATTTTTGCTCACAATTGCTTGCATTGCATCCTCCTCCTTGATCTATTATTTTCCCAATGTTTATTTGTGTATTTGAAATCACTATGCAGTCCACTGCTGGTGAAACATTGGAAAAAATACAAAATGTTTTATTTTCATTACTTATTCCTCTATTGTCAAAACTTATATCATCAGAGCTGCTCCAAGATAAATTGTATTTGGCAGTATATCTTAAAATTATACAATCGTTGTTTGCGCTGCAATCAGTTGAATCAAGCTGTTCATTTCTATTTCTATCTTCTATTACCTCATAAGTCCTCTTATCACTTGTATCTACCCTAAAAAATTGTGTTATATTTTTATTCATAGCCATTTTCTTTGCATAAAGCAAATCAATTTGCATTTGTCTTATATCTTTTTCAATATTGTATCTTCTTATCCATCTTGAAAATTGATAAGAAGCAATTAAGAGCAAGACCCCCATAATTGCTATAACTATAACCAATTCTACTATTGTAAAACCGTTTGAAAATATTTTATTTTTCATCATTTTTCGTTTATATGTATAAATCTTCTTAAAGGTTTTGGAGGAACAATTATTGTAAGACCTTGTCCTTTAGGAGGTATACCAGTTATTGCAGCAGTTCTTCTCCCACTCTTTTCTGTAAAAGCCGAAGATAAAGAAACTTCTTTAATTTCACCTGTGGAAACCTGGAGCAAAGCACTTCCTTGCAACATAGATGCAACAGATAGCCCAGTATTATATCCAACAGACCAGAGATATGTTTTGCCACCCATACTGCAAATATCATTTGTAGGTGCAAAAGATGTGAAAAAAACAGCACCAAAATAAGTTGCCAATGGATCTGTAATAACTCTTTCAGCACTATCAGTTGATGTTGGGGGATCTAGCTGTATATACCATCCAACGAGTGGCTCTGTTTCAGAGCCAGAAACAATGGTTCTATCCGTTAGTGAACTGAACGAAATAGATGTTGTGCAATTTGTATTTATGTCATTTGTAACAGAGTTATAACAAGGTTCTTTAATTCCAAATATTTTATCTCTATCACTGGAGCTCCCCGGGTCATCAGATGGGTAAAAATACCTTCCAGTACCAAAGTATAGCCACATCTTTCCATTTGTTCTATCTTGACTTTTTTGTATTGAACTTGTCACTGGGCCTATGTCTTGTATTAGATGGCTCAAACTCCAATTGTTGGGATTCAAAGCATCTATTTCACCATTGTTGTCAGAATCTATATCATTAGTAATTAATCGCAGGACTCCACCATTTGTCCAGGTTGAACCCGACTTTTTTACATAGCCAATATATAATACATCATCACTATAAAATCCAATAGAACTGGGCAAACTTTTATCCAAATCAACTGTTACATTGTATAGAGAACCACTAAAAGCATTTGCTATGCCTGTATCTATTTTTCTCAAAAGTGTTCCTGTTTTAAGATCAAGTATAAATATCTTTAAATTTTGATCTGATTTTCCTGAAAAAGTTCTTGTAGTTGTATCAATTTTTCCAGTGGGACCAGAGCCAAGAACTACAAACCATCTTCCATTTTTGTTTTGATCTCCTACTCTTAGTATTGCTGGACCCGAAGTAGAGAAACCCAATTCTGGATCAGAAAATTCCCATAAAAGCTGAGGATTTAATGGATCTGTGATATCTAAGGCAAAATATGAAGAATAACCTACATTATTTATAGGAGTTTTGACACAATCAGCACAACTACCATCTGTTACATTTCTGCAAGCACCACCTAAACCCATACTTCCAATCAAAATAGTTCTCCAACTTGTTTCATCTAAATCAAGGTCCTTATTTTCATCAACTGTAGTCATCTTTGGACATTCCCAATAATCTGATGAAGTGCAACTTTCAGGCATATTTATACTTGCATCAAATATATACACTGGCATATCGTTATAATATAGATGGCAATAATCAGGATCAGTATAATATTTTAAATAAGGAAGAACATTCTTAGGAATAAATGCCCATTCTTCAATTCCAAGATCTGTTCCAGTTATTTTTATTTTTTCTTCCAAGCTTTTTCCAGACCAATCAAATTGTATTTTACCTAATCTGAAGGCATGTAATAAACCATCATTTGCTTCAACATAAACAATTCCTCTGTTTTTATAATCATTAGAATTTAAAAATACATTATATGAATTATCCATATACCCAGATGGATACATATAATGGTAAGTATTGATATTTATAGAGGATTGAACTTTTGGTGTGGAAGAAACAATATCGCCTAATCTCCAAGGATTCGTCAATCCATTTATAGTGACAGTTCTGTTTCTGTATCCAGGGATGTCACTTCCAAGTATATAATTGATTATATTTGTTGCCTCTGTATCATCTGCTGCTTGGAGCAATGCTTTGTTTGCTGTATTGGATCCTGTAAAATTTGAGACAGAAAATTCTGTAAGTGTTCCAGAAATATTTGTATAAATTCTTCTTGGGTTTAATGAAAGGTCTCTTTGATGAAGCATCTTCCCTGCTTCCCATATACTTTTAATATCTTCAAGGGATAAAGTGCCAATATAAACATCGCTATCTCCATCCCCATCTGTGTCTTGCAAAACATTTGCTTTTGTCTTATTATCAGTTGTGTCAAAGTAAAATTGGATAATATAATCATTTTTTAAATTAAGTATTAAATCTTCGTCAGTGTCTTCTCTTATAGTACTGTTTTGTAAGAATGGATCAATGTAATAAAATAAGTAATAAAGTTCGCCTATCCAATCTATATCTACACTTCCAATTGTTTTCTTAGGATAGAAAATTGCTTGAAAGAGATTTGAACCACTTCCTTCACTGGAAGAGATGATAGAAGCAGCTGTTGAGGATTGACTTTGTTTTAAAATATCATAAAGAGCAGAAAGTAATGCTATTCTTAATTCTTCAGGGTTAGATACAAAGAAAAAGGTGTCTGGAATGCCATCTGTATCTTTATCCCATTCCTGACAATTGTTATTATATGTCCCAGAAGGATTACAACAATTCAAATTATTATCAGAGTTAAATAAAGTTATAGTTCTGCTATTACAATGAGTTGTACCAAAGGTATCTGTTATACTACTTCTCTTTGTATATTGTGCACTTGAACAAGTGCCTGAAGCATTTGCATTATAGCCAGTAAATGGATAAGGATAATTGTTCATTTGAATATCCGAAAAACTTCCAAACATTGAAATTGCTCTCATTGACTGTTTTCCTTGGTTAGCAGCATCAGGATCTAAATCGCCAAAGAGGTACATTGAATATATTTTAAAATTCTGCTTTCCTAAAAGATCTGTTCTCAAGTCATCTGTTCTTCCTCTGTGTGCTGGTATTATTGGATCAACGTTTACATTCCACACTCCATCTGATAGAAGAATTACAAATGAGTTTCTGCAAGGAACTGGTATAGCATTTCCACCACTTCCATCAAAGTATGGGTCAGTATTCGCGTTTCCTTTGTTAATATAAGAACTGTTGCTTTCATAAGTGTGACTATTTTCTTGTTTATAATAGTCATATGCTTCCCATATTGCTTCTCCAGTAGGTGTTGAACTATAAGGATATTCGGTGTTAATTGCATTGATGACTGATGAGATTGTGCTTGTTTTTCCAGTTCTCATCTCTCCATATCTGTTATTACCAGCATATACCAGAATTTCCATAATAACACTGCATTTTTCATTTACCTGTCCATTCATATCAGAAACATCACATAGAGAATGGATAACTCCTGTTACTGAACTTGGATCTGATGCTCTAATGCGCAATTGCGCTGAATTTAAGGTACCTAATGGACAAGTGCCGTTATACCCGGTTATGCTTATTGTTCTATTATCAACTGTACTAGCGCCTATTGTAAACTTACATTTTAAATTATTATCTTGCACAATCCATTTACCACCTGAACTTTCTATAAATGTATTGCCGCTTGCAGTTGTAGTTCTCCCCCCCGTTAAAACTTTCCTCTCTGCATCTACTCTTGTTGTAGTAATCCAATTGAGAAGATTTCCAGAAATACAATTAGAACTTCCTATTTTGTTAGAGCAATTGCAGCTTACTTCTTGAAATGAACTTGAACTATAATTATAGCATTTATCTTTATCAAAATAACCATAATACGAATTGGTAGGAATATACCTTGCAGGACTGGTTGAATTTAAAGTGATCGTAGAGCATGTAAATATACCTCCTGACAGGGTATAATCACAAGGGAGATATGTTGGAAATTGCATACTTCCAGAAAAATCAAGTACAAAAAGAACATTTGGTTTTATGGATATTCCAGAAATTGCCGGTACAACACAATAGTCCTCCATATCTTGGCATAAAGAAAGAAGCGATACCAAAAGCATTACTAAAAATATTATTTTTTTCATAGAAGACCTCCTTTCCTTAGAATTCTTTGAATTCTTTTTTTTAAAAAACCATTGAAACTTACTTTACCTTTATTCATACCACTTCATTCTTTTGCAAAATCTATGCCAGAAAATAATAAATTTTTCTAAGTTCTGGAAAATCCAGCAGTTATAAGACATATTTTAAATATTTTTCTAAAAATAACCTTAAAAAGGTGTGTCATTTTGTAACACTTCTTTACTTAAGATTATCAAAAATGTTGTTCCAAAATCAATCTTTGAATTTACAATTATCTTTCCGTTGTGAAGAGTTATAACTTTATGAGCTAAAAATAGCCCTAGCCCAGTCCCAGAAGGTTTTGTTGAAAAGAATGGAATGAATATTTTGTTTAATGTTTCCTCATCCATTCCTTCCCCTTCATCTTTTATTTCAATTATAATTTCATCTCTTTTTTCTTCACAACTTATAAAAATATTTCCTTTCCCCTGGGCTTCACAAGAGTTTTCAAGGATTGCCCTTAAAGCCTGGGAAAATAAGCCTGGATCTACAAATAATTTAATATCTTTTTCGTCAAAGATAAAATTAATTTCTGGATAAGCTAATTTTAAAGGTTCTATTATCAATTTTATTATTTTTTTGTATTCTACCTCTTCTTTTTCCAGTTTTTGAATTTTTGTATATTCTAAAAAACTTGTTATTACATTATTTATATGTCTGGCTTCTGATAGAAGTTCTTCTAAATATCTTTGATATTCCCTTTTATCTTCACTTTTTTGAAGCAGTTTAGCGTAGCCCATAATGGTTGAAAGGGAGTTTCTAAGTTCATGGGCTATTCCTGCTGCAAAAGTCCCAATGTTTGCAAGGGTTTCCTTTTGTTTTAATGCCTTTTCTAATTTTCTTGTCTCTGTTGTATCTAAAAAAAGAATTAATGTGCCCAAAAAGATATTTTCCAAATAAAGTGGAGCAATTGTAAAGTTAAAAGTTTTTTCATTTTCTTCTATTAAATATCCTATTACAGGTTTTTTTTCTTCCACTTTTTCTTTTAGAAATTTTAAAATTTCTGGGTATTCAAAAAAAATTTCTTCTAATTTAAAAATTTTTTTCTCCATATCAAAACATTTTAAGGCATATGTATTTGTTTTTATAATACTATTAGCAGGATCAAGTATCATGAGGCCTGAAGGCAAATTTTTTGAGAGTGTATTTGAAAGGATCTCAAGTTCATTATATTTTTCTTTTTCCTTTTTTAAAAGTATTTTTAATTCTTCATTAGTCCTTTTTAAAACTTCTATTATTACAGATGGTTCTTCTCCATAGACCTTAATTAAGGGATTTTCTCTTGTTTCTGAAAGCATTTTATTATAAAATTTTTCTGCTTTTTTATATATTAGATAAAGGCAAACAGGAAGTATTGTTAAAATTATTATAATAAAAAATCTGATGATTACCAATTTTTCATACAGATACCCTACAGGTGAAGCATCATAAATTGAAATGAATTTTTTATTTTGATAAAGAGTTGATATAACTTGAAAAAATATTTTTCCCGATTTGATAGGTTTTGTTTTTGTAAATTCTTTTTCTTTTATTATAAAATTTTTTCCTTTATTCCAGTATATCTTAGAATATTTTGGATAGAATTTTTGTTTGCCATCCTCTGAAACAATTCCTATTCCTAAGAGATAGGGTTCTTCTTTTTCATAAGAAATTGCTTCAATACAATCATCTTTTAATTTTGCCAATATTTTATTATGCTTTCTTAAAATTGTATCTGTGTAATATTTTTCAAAACTAAAATAAAAAAAGTTTATATACATAATGAAACTTATGAAAACAAATGCTATAAAAATTATAAAAAGAATTGACAGAAATCTTACTGTTTTAATAAAGTTCATTTGAAAAAAAAATAAAAAATGCTAAAAAAGGATAAAAAAGTCCCAAAAGGAATAATCCATTTTTTCTTTTTTAATATGCTAACTGGAAAATAAAATAATATTGCAAGAATTGAAGCACCTATAATTACATATAGGAAATCTGGTACTCCAAAAACTATTCCAATGAAAGAAATAAGCTTTACATCTCCATATCCAAGCCCATATATTCCTTTAATAAAAAAATAAATAATTAAAATAAAAAGGAACAAAAATGAGCCAGCAGCTCCTCCGGCAAGTCTTTCAATTGAAGAAGGATAAATTTTAAATAAAAGAGAATAGAAAAATGAAAAAAAAGCCCCTCCTAAAGTTATTGAATCAGGCAAAATTCTAAATTTTAAATCCATAAAAAGAAGGAGCAAGAAAAGGAAAGACAAAGAAAAATAATAAATTGTGAGGAGTGAAGAACCACCTTTTATATAACTTAAAATTGCTAATAGCGCTGTTAAAATTTCAACAATTGGATAAAGGAAAGAAATTTTTTCATAACAATTTCTACATTTACCTTTAAGTAAAATAAATGAGAGAATCGGAATGTTATCATAAAAAGGGATATGTGCTTTACACTTTGGGCAATGGGATCTTGGATGAATTATTGAAATTCCTTGAGGGATTCTCCATATACAAACATTTGCAAAGGAACCCCATATCAATCCGAGGATTAAAACAATTGCATAATCCATATAATAATAAGATAACATAAAAAGAAAAACCATAGCAAAAGGGATATAAAATAAATTATTTTTAAAATTATTGGGGTAAAGGAAACTTTGATATTATAATTTCCTTCTTTTAATTTAAATTTTATAAATTTATCTTTCTTATCAACTTTAATAATATTTCCATTGGCTTTAACCTTTGTAAAAGGCAAATTTAAAAACCTTAAAGTTATATCCTTTTCTTTTTTTAAAACTAAATCAAATTTAAAGCCATCAGATAAAATTTTAAAATTTGAAAATTCTTCCTCAATTATTGGGATAGATTTAATCTTAAGCCACTTTAATTCTTCCTTTTCAATTATTCCAAAATATTCACAGGATAAAAAAAATTCTTTATCTTTTAAAGATTCATTGTAAATTTTTAAAGGCAATGGGCTTGGAGTAAAATTTGTTGAAATTGGATAAAACAAATTTGTATAACTTTCAAGGGAATTTATACCTTTTAAATCACTTTCTTTTGTGAAATAGTTATTAGGATAAAGATATTTTAAATAGATTATATTTTTTTCAGGTATAAAAATTCTTTTAAGGGCAGGGTTTTTTATATCAAACTGGATTTTTGGAATTTTAAATTCCTGGATTGTGAAAAGGGGTAAAGATAGGACTAAATCAAAAAAAATTGGAAAAAATAATAATTTTGAGTCCTTTGGGATTAAAAATAATAAAATAAGTGAAATTAAAGGTAATAAGAAAATAAAACTTTTTGGAAAAAATAAGATATATGAAATAATTATTAAAGAAAAATGCAAAAGGAAGGGAAGTAATTTTTTTTCTTTTTTCTCAAAGGATTCAATTACCATTGGGATTAAAGTAAGAGGCAAAAATCTTTCAGGGTATCTTAAAAAAGAAAAGGGAGGTATTTTATATAAAAAGGAAAACATTCCATTTGTACCCATACTTAATATTAAAAAAAAGAAAAAAGGAATTAGATAATATTTATTTCTTCCCTTTGAAAATAAAGATTGCAAAAAATTAAAGAAAATATAAGTTCCAAAAAATAAAACTGGAATGTAAGAGTATTCATTTGTATTGTAAAAGGAAGCAGTGCCTGAGGAAAGGGATAAAATTTTTTTATAATTTATTCCTTCAAAAACAAGAGAGCTTTTTTCTGTTCTTGTGGTATAGGGAAGAATTGAAATTATTGAAAATAAAATACCTGAAAAAAATACAATTAAAATTGCAAAGGGCTTTAAAATTTTCTTAAAACTAATTTTTTCAATAAAAACAAAAAATATGAGAAATAATAAAAATAAAAAAAATGTAAAGGGCTCTCCTGAAAAAAAAATTAAGGAAAAAAATAAAAGGAAAAAATTATACCTTTTTTCCTTTAAGGACCACAATGTTAAAAAAGAAAAAGAAAGACAACCCATCTCAAAAGACAAATCCCATAAAGATAAAAATAAGCCAGAAAATATAACTGAAAAAGCACTAAAAATTGATTCTTTTTCATTTAAACCATAACTTTTAGATAAAAGAAAAATTCCAATAAAGCAAATTAAAATTTGAAAAAGTTGAAATAATTGAAAAGCAATATGGGGAGGAAGAAAAAAAAGATATGTTAAGGGGTAAAAAAGATTTATTTGAGGATTAAGTAAAAAATACTCCCCTCCTCCATTATAAGGGTTATACCAGGCAACTTGCCCATCTTTTAATTTCTCTATTAAAAAAAATTTTAAAGGGATTATGTATAAAAATGTATCCCTAAAAGAATAAAATTTATTAAATAATAATGGATAAAGGAAGATCAAAGATATAAAAAAAATTGAAAAAAATAAAAAAAATTTATTCTTCACAAAATCTTAAAACAATTTTTTTCATAAGTTCAACGCCTTCCAAAAATATTTCCTTTGGCATTCTTTCACCTTTTTTATGAACTGTCTCCAAATGATAATAATTTAAAAAAAATGGATTAAATCCAAAGGATGGAATCCCTTTTTCTCTCAAATAACTTAAATCAGAAAATCCAGGGTTTATGGAAGGACCAATTGGTAAATGTGGATAGATTTCCTTTAAAATCTTTAACAATTTCTTAAAATATATGTCCTCTGGAGGTGTTTCTTTGGATGGATAAACTTCCAATATTTTTTTAATTTTTGCACCTTCAAATTCTTTTTTTAAAAAATCCAAAATTCTTTGATGGCTTTCCTTATCAGAAGTCCTGATGTCCAAGTTTAAAATTATCTTTGAAGGTAAATTATTTTTTCCTCCATCTGTTTCAACTTTTGTTATAGCAAGGGTTGAAGAAACAAAAATCTTATCATTTCTTTCTACTTCTTCATAATTTTTTGGAATCTCTCTCTTCCTTGGAAAGGCATCCTTATACCATAATAAATAATCTTGAAGTTCTTTTAATTTCCCGTAATAAGGGAAACTTTTTGGAAGTGAATAAATTTTTTTTAAATAATTCCTTAAAATATTATCATTTCCTGAAGCACTATGCCCCCCTGAAAGTTGAATTTCAATTTCAAGCCATAAAGCACCTTTTTCTGTGTTTGAAATTGCAAGGGATAACTTCTTATCCGTTGCAGAAGATGCCTTCCCCCCTTCGCCCAAGACAAAAGAGACATCTGGCAAAAGACCTTTTTCAATTATAAATTTTACACCTTCTTTTCCTCCATTTTCTTCATCCGATACAGCTAAAAAATAAATTCCTCTTTTTGGTTTTCTTTTATTTGCTTCAAGAAAAGCAACAAGTTGGGCAATTCCTAAGGATTTATCATCCAGCAAACAACTTCCTTCTAAATAATTTTCATATTCCTCCAATTCAGAACCTTCTTGGACACAATCAATATGATGGGTTAAAAGAAAGGGCTTTAAACTCTTATCTCTTCCTTCAATTTTTGCAATTATTGATGGCTTTTCACCATTTTCAATTATTTTAAATTCAATATTATTTTCTTCAAAAATTTCTTTAAAAAAATAAACCCCTTCTTTGGTGCCATTTTTTGTATCTATACTTATGTATCTTTTTAAATAATTTAAAGATTCTTCTGCAAAAGTTATACTGCTAAAAAGGAGAAGCAGTAAATATGCCGTTTTCAAGATAAATATCTAAATCATACTGGTGCCTTGTTTCTGGGCTTATAGGACCATCATCTTTTCCATTTTTTCCATAACATCTAATTATATAATTATTTCCATCTGATTCATAAACCAATTCATTCTGCCAGGAATCTTTTGTCTCAAACTCTTGTAAAAGTGTTTCTGGACTTGGAGGCACCAATATTGGCTTTATATCCTTTAGCAAACAAGAACCCCAAGTTCCAACAGTTGTCATATCTATATCTCCTGGTTCATCTGTACATTGGGGAAATTTATTGTACTCAAGTTGAAAATAAGTGACAATTACAGCAGCATTCCTCATATTTGCCATTGAACTTCTTTGCCTTGCTGTTTGAATAGCAATTGCTGCGTTGTTTATAACAATTGCAGAAAGAAGCCCAATAATGACAAGGCAAACCATTAATTCTACAAGGGTAAAACCATAAGGGGCGGATTTTACCCGCCCCTTTTTCTTTTCCATAATCCTATGTGCCTGATTTTTGTGCACCTTCAGGCCATTCAGTAAAGTGTCCAACTGCAAAAGTAATATCATTG
>JBBISU010000037.1:0-18102 GCA_037441225.1 Acidobacteriota bacterium | reverse complement strand
TTGTGCACCTTCAGGCCATTCAGTAAAGTGTCCAACTGCAAAAGTAATATCATTGTCAAAAAACTTTGTTATACCACAAAAGGTATCAGATGAAAGATCTTTTCCAAAGGAAGTAATTCCATATGCCTGGGCGGGATTTCCTGCAATAGAAAAGTAAAAACCATTATTCCACCCATCATTTTGTGGAAGAACTGCAATGTAAGTTGGAGTTAATAAAGCTGACAAGACTGCATAATCAAGGCTACTATCAAACTCACCACCTGCTGCATCATAAGTATTGCAGTGCCCAGCAGTGTAGTAGTAGCTGTAATCTACATAGTAGGTTTCCCAAACATTTGCAATTGCTCTCATATCTGCCATTGTCCTTTTTTGCCTGGACCTCTGGACTGCTGATAAAAGATTTGGAATTGCTATTGCAACAATAATACCAATGATTGCTACAACAATTAATAACTCAATAAGTGTAAAACCTTTTTTCTTCATATTTTCACCTCCTTTCTATATTCTCGTAAATTATTATGCAATTTTTATGCCAGATTTTTAACCCCTTATTGACAATTATTGTCACATAGTTGCAAGTTCCTTTAATATTTTTTCAGATATTTCTAAACCATCTAAATAATAAGGTAAATATACCCTTTCATCATATAAATTCATATTAAAAGAATCAAAAATTGTATATCTCACTGGACAAAAACCATATGCTAAAATACCCTTTTCTCTAAAAAGGCAAGCTTCTGTAAGAGAAACTGGAGGAATGTAGTAAAATACAGGGACTTTAAAAAAGTTATAAAAAACATTTTTTATTTCTTCAAATTCCTTTGTATTTGGATCAGAAAAATTTGCCTCTGGTAATTTTGTTAACTTATAACTTAATTTATATTTTTTAAAAATCTCCTCTGCCCTTTTAACATAATCACCTAAATTTTCACCCCAAAGAGTTGAAATTATAAAATCCCAGGTGCCATCTTTTTTTCTATTCCAATAGCTCTCTGAATATATTAAATTTTTAAGATAATTTGGTATAAAAATTTCTTTTCTTTTTTTCCCTTTTATACAATTTTCAATATCTTCAAGACAGCTTTTAAAAAAATCTACTCTAAAATTTGCTAAATTTTTTATATATGCTTTTACAAAGGGATGCAGAACTGCCTCATCTTTAAACAATTTTTTTAATTCTTCATTTAATTTTTCCTTTTCTTCCTCTGAAATTTTCAAATTGAACCAGGCATATCCCTTTTGGCCAATCTCAATTCCAACCCACCTCACCTGATTTGTAATCATTTCAGCAATTCCACCTTCTGTAAGAAATATAGAATTTGGAGGAAAATATTCAGGATGGTTTTCAAGCATCCATTTGGAACCCTCTTCAAAGGTGGCTTCTTCTGCACAGGAGGCATAATAAATTATAGGTCTTTTTAAATTCCAGTTTTCTTTATGTGCTTTTATGAAAGCATATAAAAAGCAAAGCCCCATTGATTTTATATCAATTGCACCTATTCCATATAATTGACCAAGATGTATTGTTCCTTCCCAAGGATCATATTTCCACTTTTCTCTATCTATTACTTCTGCTGTATCCATATGATGGTGTAAAATTATGGGGGTGCCTTTGTCTGGACCAATTTTAGCAATAAGATTTGCTTTTTCTTCTTTTGATTCAAAAATTTCCCATTTTATTCCTTCTTTTTCCAAAAGAAGAGCAAGAAAAATGGCAGAAGACCTTGTATTTCCAAATGGTTGTGCTGTGTTAATTCTAATATATTCTTTTAAAAGCTTGGAATAGGGATGATTTTCTGCTTCTTTTATCTTTTCCCAATGTAATTCATAGGTCTGTTGCTTTGGGAGCAAAAAAGATATAAAGATTACAAAAAAAGAAAGAGAGCCAAAAATTGACCAAAAATATTTCCTTAATTTTTTCTTTTCCATAAAAGAATTATACCACAAAGAAGAATTCCTAAAAAAAATAAAATTATTCCAAGAAAAAGACCTAGTGGCTTATAAACAAATTCTACAACATTTTCCCCTGCTTTTAAAAATACATTTAATCCCTCTGAACCATAATTTGCCATTTTATTTTCTATTTTATTTACATAAACCTTCCAACCAGGCAAGTTTGAATAACCAACCCATAAAATTCCATTATCTTTATTTTTAATATTAAAAGTTAAATGTGAAGGATTATCTACTTTTTTTGGCGTTGGCAAAGGTATTGCTTCCTTTGTCCTTTCATTTAAAAACCAAATAAGTGTGGGATTTTTATTTATATATCGGACTTCATATCCATTAAAATTATAAACATCTTCACCTTTTGCTCCTTTTCTTCCAGATAAAATAATATGACTTATTCCCCACATTTTATGATGGATATTTTTTGCTCCTTTAATTATAATTGAAGGATCCATTGAATCAATGGATTCAACAAAAGCATAAGAAAAACCAAACAAGACCCCTACATTTGGAGAAAGTGTTTCAACTCTATATAAACTTATATCTTTTATGTTTGAAAGATAATTTATATTTTCTTCAATATGACAAATCCTTAAAGCATTTTGTTTTTTTAAAAGATTTGTTAATGGTGATTTTAAGGCATCTGAAGGGTACTTGTTTATTATTTTTTGATTTACATTGTAAAAATCAAAAAAACATAGAATAGGGAATATAAAATAAATTGACTTTACTTTTCTTGAAGCAAAAAATAAAAAAAATGTAAAAATTGAAATAAATAGAGAAATTAAAAGAGCCCTCACCATTAAATATGGCTGATTTTTTATTTCACTGTAACTTATAAAGGATATGTATTTTTTTAAAATTTCATTTGTGCTTAAAAAGTTTATTAAAAGAAAAGAAGAAAGGATAGTTATTAAAATAATTGTTGGAACCAAAGAAATTTTTTCTTTGCTTTTTAAATTAAAAATTAAATAAAAATAAAAGAAAATTAAAAGAAAAATTAAAAATTTTTCTGGAAATCTTATATTAGATACAATTGGTATTTTTTGAAAATAAAAATGTAAAGGGAAATACCTTCCAAAAGATAAAAGTAAAAATAAAGTTGTGAAAAAAAAGAAAAGCCATTTTTTATAAAAAGGTCTTATTGAAAATAAAAGCAAAATTGAAAACAATCCAAAATATGGTGTTGGAAACAATCCTTTTCTATCTGAAATAACATCTGCCCAAAAATCTTCTTCTTCTTTTAAATTATAATGGAAATTAGGAAGGAAGAGATCAAAAATTCTTAAAGGATGAAAGGAATAAAAACCCGGAGAATCTTCATAAAATTTTTCTTTTTCTGCCCTTGTAGTTTGGGGAAGATAATAAAGAGTAGGAATTACTTGAAGTGAAGATAAAAGAAAAGTTAAAAAGAAACATAAAATTAATTCTTTTATTTTTTTATAATTGATATAAAAAGTAAGAAGGAGTAAAGAAAAGGAAAATAAAAAGGGCGCTAAATCAAAGCCAGCACATATTGATAAAGCAAAAAAAATTGAAGTTAATATTAAATTTATTTTTTTATTTTTTAATAAAAAATTATAAAAGAAAATAAGGCACCAGGGAAGATACATTATACCCCATAGTGGATTACAAAAAGAAAAGAATTCCAATACAATTCCATTAAAACCCAAAAAAATTGAAAGAAATAAACTAATATAGGGATTTTTTAATAGAAGATTTGAAAAGAAAAAAATTCCCAAGATAAAAAGCAAATGATGGAAAAGGCATAGATAAGTAAATACTTTTAAATCTGGATAGATTATTAAAGGGATCATAAGTGGATAAAGTGAAGTGGAGGTTGGATTTGCAAGAAGAGGTTGTCCATTTGGAAGTTTTTCATCCCAGAAAGGGATAACTCCTCTCCTCCATTGATAAACAGCTTCCATTTTGGAAGGTAGGATTAGAGCAGAAATATCTCTTTCAATTATTAAACTTTCAGTAAAATAAAAAGGAAAAAAGTAAAAAATATGGAGCAAAAGTAATATTATTATAGAAAATTTCATTTTATTACTACTAAATAAAAATAAATTCTCATAGGCAAAATTATAAATAAAACTTCAAAACTTTTCAAGTTTATTTTTTTTAAGAGATAAATTTTTTAATCAAAAAATAATAAAAACTAACCCTTTATAACTCCTATTGGCTTCATTCTGCAAACTCTCAAAGATATCCCTGCCTTTTCTGTCACTTGAGCAATCTCATTTACATCCTTATATGCCTCTGGCATCTCTTCGAGGAGTGTTTTTTTCCCTTCTGCCATTACAATTATGTTTTTTTCTTTAAGTTCAAAGGCAATATTTCTTGAAGAACCTTCTCTTATTGCCTGGGACCTTGATTTTATCCTTCCTGCCCCATGGGCAGAAGAGCCAAAGGTCTCTTCCATTGCTTTTTCTGTTCCCACAAGCAAATAAGAAGCCCTTCCCATATCACCAGGGAGTAAGACGGGCTGTCCAATTTTTCTATATTTTACTGGGACTTCCTGCCTCCCTGGACCAAAAGCCCTTGTTGCTCCTTTTCTATGAACCAATACCTTTACTTTTTTACCTTGAAATTGATGTTCTTCAAATTTTGCAATATTATGTGCCAAATCATAAATTAATTCAAAACCAAGAATTTTTGGTGAAATAGATAATGCCTCCATAATTGCTTTTTCAGTTAAAGCCATAAGTATTTGTCTGTTAACCCAGGCAAAGTTTGCTGCTGCTTTCATTGCACTTATATACTGCTTTCCCTCTGGGCTTTTTATTGGAACGCAAGCAAGTTGCCTATCTGGAAGTTTTATTCCATATTTTGAAGTTGCCCCACCTAAGATCCTTAAATAATCATCACAAACCTGATAACCAAGACCCCTTGAACCTGAATGTATAAATACAACAACTTGACCCAAAAATATGCCAAATTCTTTTGCCACTTCTGGAAGATATATCTCTTCTACAACTGATAATTCAACAAAATGGTTCCCAGAGCCAACAGTTCCAAGTTGATCTTGTCCCCTTTCATAAGCTCTCTTTGACACTGCCTCTGGATCTGCTCCTTCAAAGGCACCTTTTTCTTCTGTTAATTGAATATCTTCTTCCTTTCCATAACCCTTTTCCACTGCCCATTTTGAACCTTTAATTAAGACATCTCTTAAATTTTCCTTTGAAAGTTTTGGAATTGCACCATGGGATCCAACACCTGATGGTATTGTGGCAAACATCTTTGCTACAATTTTCTCTATCTTATCTTTAATTTCATCATATTTTAAATTTGTCTTTGCCAAGCGTACTCCACAATTTATATCATAACCTACGCCACCTGGTGATACAATGCCTTCGTCTACATCCATTGCAGCAACTCCACCAATTGAAAATCCATAGCCAGCATGGATATCAGGCATTGCCAAAGAATAACCAATTATCCCAGGGAGGGTTGCCACATTTGTTACTTGTTTCAAACTCTCATCTTCCCTTATCTTATCCAGCAATTTTAAAGAAGCGTAAACCTTCCCTGGGACTTTCATATCTCCAAAAGGTGAGATTTCCCAAATATAATCATTTATCTTTTTTAATTCCATAAACCCTCCTATAAATCAAAAGTTATAACTGCTTTTAAAATATTCCCTTCTCTTTCAATCTTTGCATTGTGAAAAGTTGCTGCTTTTATTTCAACTAAGGGCTTTTTTTCTGTTTTTTCTCCTTTAATTATAACATTATCATCTTTTATCAAAACTAACTTTGGTAAAATTTTTTTTGATTGCATAAGATATAAAATTTCATTTAAAAAACCTATAAAAAAATCAATTTCATTTTTCTTATCAAATTTTCTTTTATATGTCCTTTCAATCTTTTCACCAGTTTTTTCAAATAAATAAATTGATAGTCCTTCAACTGATGCATTTAACAATTCTTCCATATTTTCCCCTGAAAATTCCATCTTCAAGTCAGCTGTGTGGTCTAAAACCTTGAAGCTTTGCATAAATTTATCTCCAGAACTCTGGTATTCTGCCGTTTTTAATTAAAACCTGCCATTCCTTTAATTTCTCTTTCCCCCTCTCCCAAAATTTTTCACATAATTTTAAATACTCTAAAACTACTTCCTTTTCCCCCTCTTCAAGCAATTCTTTTGCTAAAGAAAAATCAGGTCCAAAGGAATTAAGCTGAGGTGAGCCAGGCGTATTTCCTGCTTCAATTAAATATTTTTTTGCTTCTTCTTTTCTATTTTCTTTTAATGCTATTTTTCCCAGCACTATATTTGCATAATGGATTGCATTCCCATAATTCCAATTATCACTTAATTCTTTTGATTTTTTTAATAATTTTTCTGAATAATCTTTTGCCTTTTTAAAATTCTCTGCTTCTAATGAAATTTCTGCCAGTTCCTTTAGCAAGGGAAACCTTTCCTTTTCTTCTGTTAAAGAATATGCTTTTTCATACTGAATAAGAGATTTTTCTACTAAATCTTTTTTTTCTTTTCCTACCCTTCTTTTGATTTCAAATGAATATAATCGCCCTAATTTTTCATAATAACTGGGATTATCAGGATTTAAAGTTTGCAATTTTTTATATAAATTTTCTGCCAACTCTCCTTCTGAAACAAAAAAATAATTTGCAGCATTTTCTAAGATTTTAATACTTTCTTTATATTTTTCAAGGTTTTCAAGCCAAATTTTTTTTCCTTCAAAAAACGCTTCTTTGTCTATAACTGGATCAAGTTTGCATTGTATAGAACCTGCTAAAAAACTTTCTGGTGCATTCTTTATTATCCATAAAACATTTTTCTGAAATGTCTTCCTTAACTCTTTTTCTTTTATGCTTTTAAAATAATAATACCCCAAAAGCTTTGCTCTTAAAGGCAAATCATTAGGGTTTTTTTTCAAATTTTCTTCAATTATTTTAATATCTTTTGAGGAAAGTTTCATTCCTTCAATTATTGCTTGATTGTTTTCAATTTCTTTACCAATTTGAACTTCCTCACAAAAAAGAATAACACAAAAAAATAAAAACAAAACTATTTTGAAGAATTGTTTTTTCATAAATCTTCCTCCTAAAATGAAATACTACCTAATTTCTAATGTCCTTAATCTCTTTATTCTTTCTTCAATTGGAGGATGGGTTGAAAATAAGTTTAATAAACTCTTTCCAGTGAAAGGATTTACAATAAACATATGGGCAGTTGCCTCATTCCCTTGAAGGGGTATTCTATGTGATGCTTGATGAAGTTTTGCCAGTGCAGATGCCAGTGCCTCAGGATTTTTTATAAATCCTGCCCCTGTCTCATCTGCTCTGTATTCACCTGCCCTTGAAATAGCCATTCTTATCAAGAGTGCAACAATTGGAAGAATAATCATTCCTATCAAAGCAATAATTGGTCCCAAAGGATTTCTTTCATCCCTATCCCTTCCACCACCAAAAAACAAAAACATCCTTGGAAGGATTGAAATTGCTGCTGCAAAAGTTGCTGCTATTGTTCCAATTAACATATCGTAATTTTTTATATGGGCAAACTCATGGGCAATCACACCTTTCAGTTCCTCTTTACTTAAAATCCTCATAATCCCTTCTGTAACTGCAACAACAGAATTATTATGGTTTCTTCCTGTTGCAAAAGCATTTGGGGCATCCTGTGGAATAATTGCAACCTTTGGCATTGGAAGGTTTGCTTGAATTGCTACTTCTTTTATTAAATTATAAAGTTCTGGAGCACTTTGTTCATCAACAATCCTTGCTCCATACATTTTTAAAACAAGGGATGAGGAAAACCAGTACATAAAAAAATTCATCAAGAAAGCAATAATTAAAGCATAAATCATCCCACCTGTCCCACCAAGGAGATCACCTACAAAAATAAAAAGTAAGGTCATTAAAAACATTAAGATGAAAATCTTAATTGTGTTCATCTCCTTCCTCCTTTTTATTTTTTTCTTCCTCTGACCCTTCTTTTAAACCCTTTTTAAAATTTCTCAAAGCTTCTCCTATACTCCTTCCCAATTTTGGTAGTTTGCTTGCACCAAACAAAAGGAGTAAAATAAGCAAAATAATTAAAAGTTCCTGAAAACCAATTCTTCCCATAAATTTATTTTATCATAAAAAAATTTAAATTTCAATTTTTAAATATTTTTTAAAAAGGATTAAATTTTTTAAAATATTTGTTAAAATAAGATACTATGAAAAAATTTTTATTTTTTTTGTTCTTGGCTTCTTTTATTTTTTCAAATAACATTGAAGAAGACTTTAAAATTTACGAAAAATATTTAACTTCAAAAGAATTAGCTGGAAGAGCAACTGGTTCAGAAGGAGCAAGAAAAGCAGGAAAATTTATTGAAGATAATTTAAGAGCCTTTGGTTTAGATGTTAAAATTCAAAAATTTCCCTTTATATCAGGTAATTTACTTGGAAAAAATAACAGAATTAACATTAAAATAAAGGATGAAAAATTTTCTCTTAAGTTAAACAAAGAATTTAAGCCATTGCCCTATTCTTCTTCAAACAAAATAGAAGGAGAAATTTTATTTGCTGGATATGGAATTTCTGCACCAGAATTAAATTATGATGACTATCAAAATATAAATGCAGAAGGAAAAATTGTTTTAATTTTAAGATATAATCCTTATGGCAAAAAATCAGAGAGTCCTTTATCTTATTATGATAGGATTTCAGACAAAATAATAAATGCAAGGGAAAAAGGAGCAAAAGCAGTTATATTTATAACAGGTCCTATGACTGAAAAAGAAAAAAAATTGGAACCATTCAAAAAAGAAACGTTAGGTGCTGATTTAGGAATTCCAGTAGTTCAGATTTCCCAAAGGAAGGCAATTGAGATTTTTCAATTATTAGGTTTTGATTTAAAAAAAGCAGAAAAAGAGATAATTGAAAAAAAGAAGCCAAATTCTTTTGAGTTTAAAAATGTTTTAATTGAAATTGAAACAGAATTGATTCAAGAAAAGAAAGAATGCCAGAATGTATTGGCTTATTTAAAGCCAAAAAATTGGAATGGAAAATACATTTTGCTTGGAGCCCATTATGACCATCTTGGATTAGGTGGAGATACTTCAAGGTGGGAAAAAAAGTATGGAAAAATCCATCCGGGTGCAGATGACAACGCTTCTGGAACATCTCTTTTAATAGAACTTGCAAAGATTTTTTCAAAAGAAAAAGATAATTTGAATTATGCTTTAACATTTGCTTTCTTTTCAGGTGAAGAATTAGGAATAATTGGCTCAAGTTATTTTGTTAAAAACAGCCCAGTCAAAATTTCTGATATATCAATAATGTTAAATTTTGATATGGTTGGAAGAATGGTAGATAAAAAATTAATTTTATTAGGAACAGACACATCTCCACAAATTGATCAAATAATTGAAAAAGTTTCAAAAAACTATGATTTTAAGATAATAAAAAATTTAGGTGGCTTTTCACAAGGAGATAATACTTCCTTTTATAAAGAAAATATATCAGTCCTTGGTTTTTTTACAGATGTCCACCCCGATTATCATATGCCTTCTGATACTTATGAAAAAATCAATTATGAAGGAATGGTAGAAATTTTAAAATTTTCAAAGGATATAATTTTTGAACTTCAAAATTTTGAAAAAATTGAATTTACTCCCTCAAAAGCAGTTCCAAAAGAAGGTGGAAAGAGCGCAATGAAAGTATATGTTGGAACAATACCTGCTTTTGGGGAGGAAGTTGAAGGGTATAAAATATCTGGTGTTCAGCCAGAAAGCCCTGCAGAAAAAGGTGGTCTTAAAAAAGATGATATTATAATCAAAATAGATGGGAAAGAAATCAAAAATATTTATGATTATATGGCTGCTTTTAAAGGTAAAAAAGGGGGAGATAAAGTAATTTTTACAATATTAAGGGATGAAAAAATATTTGAAAAAGAAATCTTACTGGAAAGTTCAAGAAAAGAGGAAAAATAACAAAAACATTTTAAAATTACTAAAAGCTTTTAAATTTATCAAAAATAATACTTGATTTTAATCCCTCATTTATGATAACTTTTAATCTAAAAAATTTTTAGGGGGTTATATGTTAAATTTAAAACCAGAAGTTTTATGGAAGTATTTTGAAGAGATCTCAAAAATTCCAAGGGGAAGTGGAAATGAAGAAAAGTTAGGTGAATATATTTTAAACTTATCAAAAAGCTTTGGCTTAAAAGCAAAAAGAGACAATGTTGGAAATGTATTGGTTGAAGTTCCTGCTTCAGAAGGTTTAGAAAACTCTCCAATAACTGTCCTTCAATGCCATTTAGATATGGTTTGTGAAAAAAATGAAGGGGTAAATCATGATTTTTTAAAAGACCCAATAAAATTGAAGGTTGAAGGGGATTATTTGATGGCTGATGGTACCTCTTTGGGTGCAGATAATGGAATTGGAGTTGCTGCCTCCCTTGCTTTAATGGAAGAAAAGGATTATAAAAGAGGACCCCTTGAATTACTTTTCACAGTTGATGAAGAGACAGGGTTAAATGGTGCTTTTAATTTATCACCTGATTTTATAAAAGGCAGACAGTTGATTAATTTAGATTCAGAAGAAGAAGGGGTTATATATATTGGCTGTGCTGGTGGGAAGGACACTGTTTTAAAATTAAAGGCAAAAAGAAGAGAAGATTTTAGATATAAAGAACATTTCAGAGTTTCAATTAAAGGTTTAAAGGGTGGACATTCTGGAGTTGATATAAATGAAGGCAGAGCTTGTGCTAATCTCTTAATTTCAAGGTTCTTAAAAGAACTTTCAAAAGAAAAAGATTTTGAATTGATTTCTATAAGCGGTGGCTCAAAAAGAAATGCTATTCCAAGAGAGTCATTTGCTATCTTAGGTATAGAAGAAGAAGCTTTAAAAATTTTTGTAGAAAAGCAAGAAAAAATCTTTTCCTTAGAATATAAGGGAATAGATCAAGATTTAAATATATTAATTGAAAAGGTAAATCCAGAATTTAAACCCTTTGAAGATAAGTTTAAAGAAAAATTAATAAATTTTTTGATAACAATCCCCCATGGTGTGTTGAAGATGTCATTTGATATAAAAGGACTTGTTGAAACCTCTACAAATTTTGCAATAATAGAAACAAAGGAAAAAGAAGTTGAAATTGCTACTTCTCAGAGGTCTTCTGTCTCCTCTGGACTTATCTGGGCATCAGATATTCTAAAATCCTTAGGAGAAATTGTAAAAGCAAAAGTTGAACAATCAAAGGGCTACCCTGGCTGGAAGCCAAATCCTTCCTCTCCACTTCTTCAAAAAGTATCAAAGACCTTTAAAAATTTTTTTGAAAAAGAGCCAAAACTTAAAGCAATCCATGCAGGGCTTGAATGTGGAATAATTGGGGAACATTATGATGGAATTGATATGGTTTCAATTGGACCACAAATTGAAAATGTCCATTCCCCTTCTGAAAGAGTTCACATAAAATCAGTTGAAAGGTTTTACAATTTTTTGAAAGAAATTTTAAAGGATTTATCTTGATAACAGTTGATAAATTAACTTTAGGTTTTTTTCAATCAAATTGCTATATTGTTTGGGATGAGCCATTCCCAGAATGTGTAATAATTGACCCAGGTGAAGAGACAAAGAGAATTATTGCTGTTGTTGGTATCCACCAATTGAAACCAGTGGCAATCCTTTTAACCCATGGGCATATTGATCACTGTGCAGGAGTTGAAGATTTAATCAAAGAATATAATATTCCTTTTTATTTGCATAAGGAAGAAGTCCCTATTTACTTATCAATTCCAGAACAGGGTATGTGGTTTGGAATTTTTTACAAAAAACCACCAGAACCAAAAAATTTCTTGAAAGATGAAGAAGAACTAATCTTTGGTAAAATGAAATTTGAAGCTCTCCATTTGCCAGGCCATTCACCAGGGCATTTATGTTACCTTTTAAATGATTTATTGTTTACTGGGGATTTGCTTTTCAAGGGAGCAATTGGAAGAACAGATTTACCAGGTGGTTCTTCTGAAAAAATATTTGAATCCCTGGGTAAATTGAAAAGTTTATCACCAAATACAAGAATATATCCAGGGCATGGCGAAAATTCTTTTTTAGGTTTTGAATTTGAAAAAAACCCCTTTTTATCAATGAGGTTTTAAAATAGAGGAGAAATTATGGATATAGATAAATTAGTTGAATATTTAAAAAAGTACAAAGACCAAGTGGAAATTATTGAATTAGAAAAGATTTTACTTGATTCAACAAGAAAAAAAGAAGGACAAGAGTATGGAACTTTAAAGATTGCAGTTCCAGATGAAGTAGTAAAAAATATAAGAGGTATCCCTTCAAAAAAGGATTTAATTTTGCTTTTAATCATTCCAAATGAAATTAGAAAAAAAATTGAAAGTCCAATAATAATTTTATGAAAAGGATTTACTGCCTTGCTGATGCCCATCTTGGTGAAAAGGATAGCCCTTATGAAGAATTTTTTAAAGTAATGGAAGAGATTCCAAGGGATGAAATTTTTTATTTTATTGTTTTAGGTGATTTATTTAAATTTTTTATTGGAATTAAAAAATGGATTACAAAAAACCAATATAAGGTTTTGGAAAAGATTTTGGAAATTAAAGAAAGAGGTGGATGTACAATTTTCATAGAAGGAAACAGGGACTTTTTTTTGGAAAAAAAAATCTTAAATAGATATTTTACCTTCATAGAAAATGAAATTTTTATAAATTTTGCAAATAAAAATTTTCTTTTCATTCACGGAGATAAAGTAAATTTAAAGGATAAAAAATATTTATTCTGGAATAAATTTTCAAAATCACCCTTTCTTTACTTTATAACAAAATACTTCCCAAAGTTTATGCTTTTGCCCTTTTATGTCCTCTTAGAAAAAACTTTAAAAGGAACAAATTTAAAATATAAGGAAAATTTACCAATGGAAGAGATAAAAGAATATTCAAATAATTTAGATGAAAAAATTGATTATGTGGTAATGGGGCATTTCCATAAAGAATTTATAATAAAAGAAGGAAAAAGAGAAATGTTCTTGCTTCCTGCCTTTAAGGATATAAAAAAACTTTGGTATTATGAAGATGGAAGTTAAAATAAGGAATATAGAATTATTTAAAAAAATTTTAAAAATAAATTATCCTTACAAACCCAAAATTATAAACTTTTCTTTTAGTGAAGATGGAGGAATAATTCAATTTGAGGAAAGAAAAAAATTTTCAAAAGAAGAAAAAGAGATAATAAAAGCAGGCTATGCCAATTATGGTTTGTACTTTTCTTCTGAAGATTTGCTTTTTCCAGATATAATTTCAGAACCAAAGGAGATAAAGGTTGGAAATTCAAAAAATTATACTTTCTTTTTCTGGGAGGAAAACTTCCCAAGGAAATGGAAAGAATACCTTAAAAAACCAATATTTTTATTTTTTCCTGATAAAAAATTAAAGGGTTTTACTTCTATTTCAAAATATTTTGAAATTGAAACTCTTCTTTTAGGGAAAAAAGTTTTTTATTTTAATATAAAAGATAATTTAAAAGACCCTTATAGCTCTTTTCTAAAAATTAAAGGAAATAAAATTTATGATTTATATATATTTGATCATATTAGTTTTGCGCCACCTGCTTCCTTTGAAAAATTTTTGTTTTTTATATTAAAATCCCCCTGGGAGGGCTATGAAATATTAGCAACCCAATGGCCCGGTAGAGCTTTACCAGAAGAATTTTTAATTGATTTCCCTTCTTATTCCTTTTCAGATTTACTTAAAATTTTTTGTTTCCCGGAGCTTGAAAGGGAAGCGTATTTGGATTTAATTGAAGAATACTCTTATAAATTTGGCTACTTCCCCGGGAATTTGGTCTCTGAATTTAAAAAAAATCTTGGTTTTAAAGAAGAAAAGCAAAAAAGCAAAGTTTATAATCTTATTTTTGACAAGGAAAAAATTGAGGGAAGTTTAAAAAATGGAAAACTTTTTGATGTTTATCCTTTTATTTATGATTTAAAGAAAGACAAAAAACTTTATTCTTACTTTTTAGCATGGCAGGGCGACTGGGAAACTCTACTTCTTATTTTAAAGGAACCAGAAGATGATTTGATTCCGGTTTTATTTTTCTTTGCCTGGGATGGCATATTAAATTATGAAAAGATAAAAAAATTTCTTCCTCAGGATCTTTATTCTCTATTTACAGATAGAAAAAAAGGTCTTATAAAAAAATTAAAGGAATTAATTGATGATAATAATATCCTTTATTTTTATTTAAAATTAATCTATGCTGACAAAATTTTTTCTTCTGGTTTGAAAGAAGGTGAAGATATATTTGAGGAATTTTTAAAAGAAAAGGATAAATTAGATGATTTTGAGTTAGCACAACTAAATCGCTATCTCTCTTATTATTATTTTTATAAAGGTGATCTGGAAGAAGCAGTGCAACACAACTTAAATTGGGCAAAGATTTCAGAAGAAAATGGATGGCTCTGGCAAATGCCATTAGCTTATAATGATTTAAGTGTACTTTATGAAGAAAAAAAAGATTATGAAAAGGCAAAAAGATCCTTAGAGACAGCTTATAATTTTTCAATTTTTTTAAGTGAAAAAAGAAAAGAAGAAATGATTTTATTTAATCTTGGAGTAATTTATTCTCATTTAAAGGAATTAAACAAAGCAAAGAAAATTTTTAAAAAATTAGAAGAATCATTTAGAGAAAATAAAGATAATTTTTCTTTAATTTATGTTCTTTTTGAAATTTTTAGAATAAATTATCTGGAAGGAGAAATAGAAAAAAGCTTAAAAATTATAAAAGAGTTAGAAAATCTTTTGGAAGAAATCCCACAACATCCAAGGTATTTTCAATTTTTTCTTTTAAAAACAAAATTATCATTATGGCTTTCTAAGGAAGATTATAAAAAGTCCTTAAAATTTTTAAAAGATTTTGAAAACTTTCCACCTCATTTAGATGAAGAAAGAAAAAAATTGCTTTCAAAAGGCGCAATTAGAGGATTTATCAATTTCAAAATTTTAGATTTGGATATTATTGATATTGAAAGAAAAATTAAAGAAGGTAAAACCGATAATGTATCTTTTAGTATTAATTCTATAGAAGAAGCAATAGAATTTTTAGAGATAAAATTCTTTTATCCTGAAAATTTTCCAGAAAAACTTTTTAAAGAGATAATTTCTTATCTTGAAAATAAAGGTATAAAAAAGTGGAGAGAAATTTTCTTAAAAGAAAAAGAGACAATTCCCCTTTTTATCTTTAAAAGCTTTGAAGAAGAACTTCCATTCCCTTATAAAATTATTTTAGAAGATGGCACAATAATTGAAAATGGTGATTCTCAAAATTTTTTAGAAATATCTTTTTCTGATGAAATTTTCTTATATATTCCTGAAGAAATTTTTCAAATGTATCCAAGAGAAATATGGCAGTGTTGGGTTTATGGTATAGCTTATAAAAAAAAGAAGATTTTGAAATCCTTAGAAAAAATCCCGAGGGATCTGGAATGTTTTAATGGCTTTTATTATTCTTCTTATAAAATGAAAAAAATAATAGAAAAAGCAAAGAGATTGGCAAAAAGTGATGTTCCAATCCATATCTTTGGAGAAACAGGGACAGGTAAAGAAATTTTAGCAAAGGCAATCCATCAGGAATCAAAAAGGTTTTATGGTCCTTTTATTCCAGTAAATTGTTCAGCCATTCCAGAAAATTTATTTGAAAGTGAATTCTTTGGCTGGAAAAAAGGAGCTTTTACTGGTGCTTTGATGGACAGACCTGGTTTCTTTGAACAAGCAGATAAAGGAACCTTGTTTTTAGATGAGATTGGAGAACTTCCATTAAATTTGCAAGCAAAACTTTTAAGGGTCTTGCAAGAAAAAGAAGTACAAAGATTAGGGGATTTTAAAAGGAAAATGGTTGATTTCAGACTAATTACTGCAACAAATAAGGATTTAAAAAAACTTGTGGAAGAAAAAAAATTCAGGGAAGACCTTTACTTTAGAATTATGGTAAGTCAGATTTACCTTCCTCCTTTAAAGGATAGGGTTGAAGAAATAATTCCTTTAGCAAATTTAATAATTGAAAAAAATTTGGCAAATTTTGGAATTAAGAGCTTTAAAATAGACCCTTTATTTTTCAAAGGACTTGAAGTAAAGGAATGGAAAGGAAATACAAGAGAATTGGAAAATTATATAATTTCAGTATTGGCAAATTTAGAAGAAGGAGGTACCTTAACCTTTAAAGAAGAAGTTTTGCAAAAAAAGGAAGAAAGCAAGAGATTTATAGGAAATTATCATAAAATTTTAAATGAATTTAAAAGAGAACTTGTAGAAGAAGCTTTAAAAAAAGCAAATAATAATAGGAAGGAAGCAGCAAAACTGCTTGGCATAACCCCCCAAGCTCTTGGGTATATCATTAGAGAACTAAAAATGGTAAAATAATTGAGATGATTGAAGAATTAAAACTGCTTATAGATTTGCAAAGAAATTTAGAGAGGCAATCTTTCTTAAAGGAAGAAATAGAAAACCCTTCTATTTTAAAGGATTTAAAAAATGGTTATGAAGAAATGAAAAAGGAAAGAGAAGAAAAGGAAAAAAATATAAAAGAATTGGAAAAGAATCAGGAAATTCTTGAAAAAGAGATTAACGATAAAAAAGAAGAAATTAAGAATTTGAGACAAAAACTACAGCTTGTTAGAAACCAAAAGGAATATTCCGAAGTTTTAAATGGAATAGATAGTATTCAAAAGACTATTTCAGCAAAGGAAGAAGAGATTCTTCAAATTATGGAAAAATTAGAAGAGGAGAAAAAAATATTTGAAGAGAAAAAAATAAAATGGCAGCCCTTGGAAGAAGAGTACTTGGAAGCACAAAAAAAATGGGAAGAAATAAAAGAAAAATATGAAGAGGAGTTGAAAAGTTTGGAATTAGATGAAAAAGTTATAAGAAATAATTTACCTAAAGAAATAATTATGCTTTTTGAAAGAATTTACAATTTGAGATATGGTCAAGCTGTTGTTCCAGTTATAGATGGCTCTTGCTCAGGTTGTCATATACTTTTAAGACCCCAACAACTGGCAGATGTAAAATCAGGAACGCAAATAATCCAATGTGATCAATGTAGTCGTATTTTATTTATGGTATGAAGAGTGCCGTTGCATATATTGACGGAGCTTCAAGGGGAAATCCTGGAAAAGCAAGTTATGGAGTTTTAATTGAAATAGAAGGCAAAACTTATACTTTAAAAAAAAATTTAGGCATTTCAACAAATAATGTAGCAGAATATGAAGCTCTTTTAGCCCTTTTAAACTGGTGTTTAGAAAAAAAAGTTAATTCTTTGAAGGTTTTTTCTGATTCAAAACTTTTAGTGGAACAGATAAAAGGAAATTTTAAAGTTAAGGCAGAAAATTTAAAAAAATTACACAGAGAAGCCCTTGAAAAGATAAATAAAATTCAAAATTTTAAAATTTATTACATAAAAAGAGAATTTAACAAAGAAGCAGACAAAATTGCAAATCAATGCCTTGATGAAAATTCTTAAATTTTTTTAAAATATATTGTGATATAATTAAGCTATGGAAAATGATTTGCTGGATAAAAGTTATGATAGGGTTATCATTGACAATAAAATTTTTGAACATTTGATAGTTTTATTTTTTGTATCTTTAATTTTTCTTTTTATATCTTTTGGCATCTATAAAGGAATCCAGAAAGAATGGGAAAAACTTGAAAAAATTGAATGGCAGATAAAAGATTTAAATTATAAAACAGAAACTTTAAAAAAGAAAATAAATAATTTGAAGGAGATGAAAAATGTTATGGAAAAAAGGGAAGAACATATTAGGTGAAAGCATTATAGAAATTAAAAGGTCTCATTTTAATTTTTTCATTTATATTTTGTCTTTTATTTTACTTACAGCATTTTATTTATCCTTTAATTCTTTTTTTGATTTGAAGTATATAAGAAAAACAAGGGGCACTATTGAAAAGGAAATAAGCAATTTAAATGAAAATATAAATTACTTAGAAAAAGAGCTGGAGAATATTAATAAATAAAGAAAGTTTTGATTTCAACCTTTTTTGCATTGATAAATTTTGCACTAACAATTCCTATAAAATTCAGCAAGGTAAAAGAATTTTTATCATTTATATTTAATGATTATTTCTCTAATTTTTTTAAAAGCTTTTAAAATAGAATT
>JBBISU010000036.1:0-31049 GCA_037441225.1 Acidobacteriota bacterium | reverse complement strand
CTACATAAAAAAATTTTATTTAAATATTTCCTTTATTATTGGATCCTTTTCTTTTAAATTTTCTAATTCTTCTGGATAATTTTTTGAAATCCAATCTAAATTTTCTTTTTTTTCTTTTTCTTTTCCTAATACAAAAGACAACTTTAAAAGGGCTAACCTTATAGAAAAAGAATCTTTATTTAAATTTAATGCCCTTGAAAAATCCTTAAATGCCTCATCAAATTTTCCTAAAACTGCTTTTGTATCAGCCATCTCGTAAAGAACTTGAACTGAATAAGGAGACAATAAATTTGCAACCTTTAAATATTTTAAGGTACTTTCAAATTTTCCCTTTCCTTTTTCTGCCAAACCAAAAAAGTAATAAGGATGATAAAACTGTGCCCCATTTTCAATGCTTTTTTTAAAATAATTTAAAGCATCACCTTCTTTTTTTTCAATTGAACTTTCCATCCCTTTTAAAAACAAATATATTGGCTTTTCTTCCTTTTTGTTTTTTAATGCTTCTTTTAAAAATTTCTTTAAGCCCTCTAAATCATTTTTTTCCATAAAAATATCAATTGAATAAATGTAAAAGGAATCTTCTTCAGGATATAATTTTAAAAATTTGTCTATGATTTTTTTTGCTTCTTCAAATTTTTTTTCTTTCTTTAAATATTCTATTTTATAAGAAGCAATTTTTGAGTCTTCAGGGAACTTTCTCTCTGCTTCTTCCAATATTTTTTTAAATTCAACAAAATTTTCTGTAATTAAATAAAGATTTAATAAATTTTCATAGACCTCAAAGGCATCAGGCATTATTTTTTTTGCTTTTAAAAAATCAGATAAGGCATCTTCATATTCTTCTACTAATAACTCAATCATACCTTTTTCCATAAGGACTCTATAATTATCAGGATCCTTTTTTAAATAATCAGAATAAATTTTTATTGCCTCTTTGTTTTCTCCATTATAAAATTTTGTATTTGCCTTCTTATATATATCTATTACTTCATACCATTTGCTTGGAGGGATACTCTTTTTTGGAAGATTTTTTGTTCCTGTAAGATAACCCAAACTTTTTAATTTTTCACTATCCTCTCTTTTGCTTGTGGTTTCATTTTTTTGAATACTTTCAAATTCTTTAAAGATTTTTATGTATTTCTTTTTTAGTTCTCTAAAATTTTCTGGATATAGATTTTTTGTCTCTTTTTCATCTTTTGATAAATCATAAACCTCTGGTTCTGATGAAAAAACTGCCTTGTGGGGATAAGATAAAATTCCATTTATTTCTTCAAAACCAAAGTAAAGGTTTCCCATCTTTGTTTGTAAAATAAAATCCCTTGATTTTATTTTTTCATCTTTATAAATTGAATTTTTCAAATTAATTCCATCACATTCCATCTTTAAACCAATTAAATCACAAACAGTTGGAGCAATATCCATAATTGTCGTAATTTCCTTTATTTCCTTTTTAATCTTAGAGTAGGGGAGTTTTATTGAAGCAGATATTGAAATTGTTGTATTATATAGAAAATATCCATGTGCATCTTCTTTATGCTCTCCAAGCCCTTCCCCATGGTCAGAAAAAAATACAATTATATTTTTATCATACTCTTTCATTTTTTTTAATTCTTCTATAAATTTTCCAATGGCAAAATCAGTGTAAGCAACTTCACCTGAATACAAATCATTTGGATATTTTTTAAAAAATTCAAGGGGAGGTTCATAAGGACTGTGAGGGTCATAATAATGGAGAAATAAAAATGTGGGCTTCTTTGAATTTTTAAAATAGTTAATTGCCAATTCTGTTATATCTTCTGCTTGCCTTTGAGACATTTCTCCTAATGCTTTTTCTCTTAAATTTATATTAAATAAAGGATTCCCTGTAAAAGGCCTTTTTAGAAACTCATCATCATAAATATCAAAGCCCTTCTCAAGCCCCTTTCCATAATGGAGTGGATTTCCACCTATCACAGCAATTGTTGAGTATCCCTTTTCTTTTAAAATTTCAGTTATTGTCTTTAAATTTTTTGGAACTTGGAAGCCCGTGTTAAAAAAAACATTGTGTTTTAATGGATGGCAACCAGTAAAGGCAGAGGTGTAAGAAGGAAAGGTAATTGGAGTTGGAGTATAAGCATTTTCTAAGACAACTGAATCCTTCATTAAGGAATCAATATTTGGAGTTAGATTTTTTGAAGACCATTTGTAAACATAGTCCTTCCTCAAAGTATCAACAGTTATCCAAATTATATTTGGAAGTTCTTCTGCAAAAATATTGGTTGCTATTAAAAGCAATAAAATAAGAATTGACTTTTTCATACACTTGTATTATACTCTACTTATGATTATATTTCTATTTTTATTATTATTTTATGATGTTGAAATTAAAGAGGTCTATAATTTTGGTGAAGTTTTAACTGGGGAAAAAATTGGCTATGTTTTTTCATTCATAAACGAGACAGATAAAAAGATTGTTATAAGAAATGCAAAAACAACAGACCATTTAGAACTTCTATCCTATCCACAAGAGATAGAACCAAAAGGATTGGGTGAGTTTGCAGTTATCCTTGATACAACAGATTTGAAAGGCAATATCAAAAGGGGATTAAATATTGATTATGATATAGAAGGTGAAAAGGACTTAAGGTATGCAAGGTTTATAATTGAAGGAACAGTTCACCTGCCAGTGGAAGTAAGACTATTAAAGAATGAATCGAAGTTTTATGCCTTTTATCCAGAAATTCCTTATTTTTTAATAAATGTAAGTTTTTATTCTGATAAAGTTAATGAATATAAGATTGAAAGAGTTGCTGTTGTAGGCGAAGATAAAATGCCTTTTAAAAAAGAGATAAATAAGGGAGAGAAGAAGAATGAATTTAAAATTAAAATAGAACCAGAAAAAGTTCCCTCTATTGGTTATTATGAGACATATATTGGAATAAAGACAAATGTCCCTGATATTTCAGAGATGCTAATTCCAATTTATTTTGATGTAAAAAGTGCTTTTTCTGTGTCAGAAGAAAGAATAGAGTTTATTTTATCAAAGATTTTTAAAAGAGTAAAACTGGTAAAGGATTGTTATTTTTATCAGGATTTTGAAATGAAAAAAATTTATGATAAATTTTTAAATACAGATTATTTTATTCTTTACGAGGAATCTGAAGATAAATCATTGATTGGAATAGAAGGTGAAAAATTTTGGGTTTTATCTAATTGTATTGAAAAAATGAAGCCAACTCCCTCAGAAAAAAGAAGGTTTATTTATTTAAGCGAAGCACATAAAAAGCCCTTTAAAATAATTTCTTCTTCTCTTGAAAGCAAAAATATTTCTTACTTTTTTACAAATGATTTGCCTTTCTCAAAGACCTTCATTTTAAATTTAAAAGATGAAGCAGAAGAGGAAGAAACAAATTTAATAATTGAAACTGACTACCCAAATTTTGAAAAAATCGTAATACCTATATCAATTAAAAAGGAGTAAATATGCTCTTATTTTTAATCTTTTTTCTTCTTACTTCAACAGAAGTTGATATGAGAAGTGCTTTAAAGGATCAAAAAGAAGAAAAGGTTTTAGGCGCCCTTTATTTCTTCCGCCTCCACCCTTCAAAAGATGCAAAAGAAGATATTTTAAATCTTACAAAAAGCGAAAATTTTAAAATAAAAAAGAATGCCATAGAAACCCTTTCATACCTTCAGGATAAGGAAATTTTGGAAAAATTAAAGGAATTTTCAAAGGATCCAGAACCATTGGTAAGGGCTTCCTTTATTTTTTCTGTAATGAAATTAAAAGCAAAGGAATATTTTAGTGAAATAAAAGAATTGATTAAAGATGAAAATTCATCTGTTCAAATCTATGCAAAAGGTGCCTATACTTTATTTGGCGAAGGGGATTTTAGAGAAGAAATAAAAAGATATTTGTCAAGTAGGGATTTTAAAGAGATTTTTCCAGCAGCAAATGTTTTTTCATTATTAGGTGATGAAAATTCTTTGGAAGAAGTTTTGAATTTAATAAAACATCCTGTGGATGATTACAGAAATATTGGTGCAATGGCTTTCCTTGATGCCCCTTATTCAAGAAATCTTTTAAAGAGTATTTTTGATGCCCTTGAAAAAGAGACATACAATTATGTTTTAAATAGTTTTTCTGATGTGGCAGTTTATTTTGGTTTCAATGATATTCCTTATTTTACAGACCTTTTGATTTCCTCAAAGAAAAAACAAATTCTTGTAAAAAAAATTTTAGAGTACAATGACTATTTTAAGATCCTTGATGAAATTTCAAAAAAGTTAAAACCAGAAAATGCTAAAGAAATAATTAATGTCCTTGAAAATTTTAATGATGAAAAATCATTAATTTTGTTAAGAAAAATTGCTTTTGATAAGAAAATTTCAGGTGAAAAAAGGTACTTGGCAATAAAGATTCTTGGAAAGAGAAATGATAAAGAAAGTATTCAAAATTTAAGGGAACTGTTAAAAGAAAAGGATGAGTATTTGAGGGCAAGCAGTTGTTATGCTTTAGGGCTTCTTAAAGATTTAGATTCAAAGGATGAAGTTATTAAATTGTTGGATGATAAAAGTAGCAGAGTAAGGCAATCAGCTCTTTCAGCAGTAAGAGAAATGAATTTAAAGGAAGCAATTGGAAAAGTTGAAAAACTAATTCAAGATGAAGATAAAAGTGTAAAAAATATGGCAAGACAGGTCTATAATTTTTTAACCAAAGAATGATTTCAATTCATTATTTAAATTGTAAGGGCTGGGCTTATCCCAGCGAAGAAACAGCGCAGTAGAGCAGTAGAGTCAATTCATAAATTGCCCTTATCCTTTTTAAAAACGCGAAAACGGTCAAAGGAAAACGAACATTGTAGGGGCAAGCAATAAATTCATTTTGTGATCCTCATTGGGCAAAAGTCCGGTCCACACATTGAACAAAATTCCCCTTCTTCTGTTATTCCTTCTTTGAAATATTCCCTTGCTCTTTCAGGGTCAAGCATTAAGGAAAATTGTTTTTCCCATAAGAAATTTTTCCTTGCCTCTGCCATTTCTTCTTGAATCTTCAAAGCATATTTTTTACCCTTTGCAATATCTGCTGAAATTGCTGCAATTTTAAAAGCAATTAGCCCTGCCCTTACATCATCTAAATCAGGAAGTCCTAAATGTTCCTTTGGTGTAACATAACATAAAAGGGAAGCTCCATAATAAGCAGCCAGAGTTGCACCAATTGCAGAAGTTATGTGATCATAGCCCCCTGCATTATCACAAACGACAGGTCCTAATACATAAAAAGGAGCACCTTTGCAAATCCTTAATGCTTTTTTTACATTTTCTTCAATTTGATTTAATGGTATATGCCCAGGTCCTTCTACCATTGCTTGGACACCTCTTTCTTTGCATTTTTTTAAAAGTTTCCCAATTGTTTTAAGTTCTGCAAATTGTGCATCATCTGAAGCATCAATAATAGAACCGGGCCTTAAAGCATCTCCAATTGAAATTGTTACATCATATTTATGCAAAATGTCTAAAAGTTCATCAAAATTTTTGTAAAAGGGATTTTCTTCATCCCTCCTCTTCATCCAGCAATAAATTAATGCGCCTCCCCTTGAAACAATCCCTAATTTTCTCTTTTCAACTAACGGTATATGGCTTTTTTTAAAACCAGCATGGATTGTCATAAAATCAACACCTTCTTTTGCTTGTTCTTCAATTTCTTCTAAAAAATCTTCAAAATTTGCTTCTTCTATATTTTGAAATTTATTTGCTACTTGATAAATTGGAACTGTTCCAACGGGACAATTTGCTTCATAAATTAGCCATTTTCTAAAAGAAGAAGCATCCTTTCCAACTGACAAATCCATAATTGTATCTGTCTTATACTTTAAAGCAATTCTTACCTTTTCTTTTTCCTTTTCAAAATCAGATGCCACAGGTGATATACCTATATTTACATTTACTTTCGTCGAAAAATGTGAACCAATTATAATTGGTTTTAAATTTTTATGAAAAGGATTAAAACAAAGGACAGCTTTGCCTGTTATAAGTTCTTCTTTTATTTTTTCAACTGGAACATCTTCCTCCTCAGAGATTCTCTTTAAAAATTCAAATTCTTTGCCTTTGTTTATTTCTTGAAGTATTGTCATATGTGATAAAATATTTTAATGGAAGAAATAAAGGAAAAACTGTTGGAATTTTTAAAAAGAACAAATTTTGGTTTATTAAAAAAGTTATGCATAGTTAATTTGCTTAATTCCTCCTTAGAAATTTTTGAAAAATATGAAAAAGCTGAAGTTCAATTTTCCATTGAAGGTTGCGGAAAAAGGGATTGTTTAAAAATTTCCATATCAAACCATATACCTTTTGAAAAAATAAAACAGGAATGGAAAAAAAAGGGTAGGGGAATAAAGTTTCACCATTTTTATAAATTTGTTGATAAGATAGATATAAAAGAAAATGGGAAGACATATTTAAACCTTTATTTTTATTTATAAGGACCTAATTCAAATTCCCTTGCTAAATTTTTAAATGCCTTTTCAATTGCATCTAAGGTCTCTTCAATATCTTTTGTTGAGTGGGCAAGGGATATGAATTGGGATTCAAATTGAGAGGGAGATAAATATATACCTGAATCAAGCATTAAATTAAAAAACTTTGAAAACATTTTTGTGTTTGAAGTAGAAGCTGTCTTTAAATCTCTAACTTTTTCTTTTGCAAAAAATAAAGTAAACATTGAGCCAGCCCTGTTAAAGGATAAAGGAATTTCATATTTAGAAGCAAATTCTTTTATACCTTTTTCTATTGTCTCACCTTTTTCTTCTAATTCCTTATAAACCTGTGGATTTTTTAAGACCTTTAAGGTTGCAAGTCCTGCTTGAACTGAAACAGGATTCCCTGAAAAAGTTCCTGCTTGATAAACAGGACCTTCTGGTGCAAGCAAATCCATAATCTCTTTTTTTCCACCAAAGGCAGAAAGGGGGAGCCCCCCACCGCAAATTTTCCCTAAGGTTGTAAGATCTGCTTTTATATTAAAATATTCTTGAGCACCACCATAAGCAACTCTAAAACCAGTTATTATTTCATCAAAAATTAAGACCGCACCAGTGGAGGAGCAATACTCTCTCAAAGCTTCCAAAAAACCATTTTCAGGAAGAATTACACCTGCATTTCCCATAATTGGTTCAACAATTATAGCTGCAATTTCCTTTCCATATTTATTTTTTGCAATTTCAAGTGAATTAAAATCATTGTAAGGAAGAACAAGTGTATCCTTTGCTGAGTCCTTTGTTATCCCTGGGGTAGAAGGAAGTGACAAAGTTAAAACACCAGAACCACTTTTAACAAGGAGGGGATCGTAATGCCCATGGTAACATCCATCAAATTTAATTATTTTTTCCCTTTTTGTATATGCTCTGGCTAAACGAATTGCTGACATAACAGCTTCTGTTCCAGTGTTTGCTAAACGGACCTTTTCACAACTTGGAAATGCTTGCATTATTGCTTCTGAAAGTTCTACTTCTCCTTGTGTTGGTGTTCCAAAAATTGTCCCTTTTTGAATTGTTTTTTTCAAAGTGTCTTGAACAAAGGGGTGGCAATGACCTAAAATCAAGACCCCCCATCCCATACAAAAATCAATGTAGGATCTATCATCAATATCTACTATTTTTGAACCCTGCCCTTGCTTTATAAACAACGGCTTTCCACCAACTGCTTTAAAAGCCCTTACAGGTGAATTAACGCCACCGGGAATTAAATTTATTGCTTTTTCAAAAAGTTCTTCCGATTGATTTACCATACCTAATCCTTTAAATATTTTGCTACATCTTTTGCAAAATAAGTCAAAATTAAATCAGCTCCAGCTCTTTTCATAGATAAAAGTATTTCCATAACAATCTTTTTTTCATCAATATAGCCTAAGGAAGAAGCAGCTTTTACCATAGAATATTCACCAGAAACATTATAACAAGCAACAGGTACACCAAACCTTTCCTTTACCCTCCAAATTATATCCATATAAGATAAAGCTGGTTTTACCATAACTATATCTGCCCCTTCTTCAATATCTAATTCAACTTCCCTTAATGCTTCATTTCCATTTGCTGGATCCATCTGGTAGCCCTTTCTGTCTCCAAAGGAAGGAGCTGATTGAGCTGCTTCTCTAAAAGGTCCATAAAAGGCAGAAGCAAATTTTGCTGAATATGCTAAAATTGGAATAGAAGAAAAGCCATTTTCATCAAGGGCTTCCCTTATTGCTAAAACCCTTCCATCCATCATATCAGAAGGTGCAACAATGTCTGCCCCTGCTTCTGCATGAGACAGTGCTTCTTTTACCAGTATTTCTAATGTCTTATCATTATCAACTTCCAAACCATATTTTCCTTCTCTTAAAATTCCACAATGTCCATGGCTTGTATATTCACAAAAACAAACATCTGTTATTACAATCAAATTTATTTTTTCTTTTTTAATTTCTCTAACTGCTTTTTGAATAATTCCATTTGGATCATAAGCAGAGGAGCCAATTTCATCCTTTTTATCAGGTATTCCAAATAAAATAATTGCAGGTATCCCTAACTCTTCCAGTTCCCTGCATTCTTTTATAACACCATCAATTGATAAATTGTAAATCCCAGGCATTGAAGGAACTTCTTTTCTTATATTTGAACCTTCTACAACAAATAATGGATAAATTAAGTCCTTAATTGAAATCTCTGTTTCTTTTACCATTTCTCTTAATAAATTATTTTGCCTTAGGCGTCTCAATCTTACATAGGGAAATGACATAAAATCCTCCTTTTATGTTTCATCATATCCATCTTCACCTGAAAAATAAAATAAATTTGCACATTCCTTTGAACAAAAGACACCCCCTCCCATCCTGTACTCACATTCATCACAGAACCTCCTTTTACACATAGGACAGGTCTTCATTACAAAGGAATACTTTTCTTTACCACAAATTGAACATATTTCATCTGTCATAGATTTATATTATATAACATTTTTATCCCCTTTTAAATTCCAAATTTTTTTCTTTTCAGTATTAGGGTTTTTCTGCTTATTCCAAGGGCTTTTGCTGCCTTTGTATTGTTATTGTGGAAAATATTGATTATTTCTTTTATGTATTCTTTTTCCATTTCCTCCAGTGTTAATAGTATCTTTGAAGATTCTTTTAAAAAATCCCTTTCAATTAAGATATCTGTTGGAATGTCTTCTGGTTTTATCTTTACATCATCACACATTATAACTGCTCTTTCAATTGTGTTTCTTAACTCTCTTATATTTCCCAACCATTTTTTATTTAGAAGAAGTGAAAGAGCTTCGTAAGTTAAAGATTGAATTGGTTTATTGTAAATCTTTGAGAATTCTTTTAAAAAACTTGATGCCAGATGGGGTATATCATCTCGCCTTTCCCTCAAAGGTGGTATTTTAAAACTTAAAACATTAATTCTATAAAAAAGATCTTGTCTAAATTTATTTTCTTCCACTAATTTATGCAAATCCAAACTTGTAGAGCAGATAAACCTTACTGAAATATTTATTGTTTCATAGCCACCCAATCTTGTAAAACTTTTTTCTTCTAAGACCCTTAAAATTTTTGCTTGAACAGGAATTGGAAGGGATGAAATTTCATCTAAATATAGAGTTCCCTCTTGGGCAAGTTCTATACGCCCTTTTTTTCTCTCTCTTGCATCTGTAAAAGCGCCCTTTTCATAACCAAAAAGTTCTGATTCAAAAAGGTCTTTTGGGATATTTGCACATTCAATTTTTATAAAATTCCTATCTGCTCTATAACTGTATTTGTGAATTGCTTCAGCAATTTTATCTTTTCCAACACCACTCTCGCCTATGAGTAGCACAGTGGTATTTAAATTAACAATTTTATATATTTTTTCTAAGATTTCTCTAAATTCTTTATTTTTAGTTGGGAATTCTCTTAAAAAATCATTTTTTCTTAAATTTTGATGTTTCATCTTTTGCATCACCCCATAACTTTTCCAAAGAATAATGCCCCCTTGTCTCTGGATTAAAAATATGGACAATAAAGTCAATATAGTCCATAAGAACCCATTCGCCTAATGCAAGTCCTTCTATCCCTTTTGGATATAACTTATGTTTTTTTAAAGAAATTTCAATTTCTTCTGTTATTGCTTGAGCTTGTTTTTGCGAATTTGTTGTGCAAATTATAAAATAATCAGTAAAAAAGCAGATTTCTTTTAAATTTAATATCATTATATTTTCTGCTTTTTTCTTGTCCATTATCCTGTAAATTTTCTTCAAAAGAGTATCTGTTTTAATATTTAACCTCCTTATACAAATTATGTTTCAAAATATAGTTTAAAACATTTTTTGGTAACATACCATTTAAACTTAAATTATTTTTAATTCTATCCCTTATATTTGTACCTGAAATTGAATAGGCAGGATGGGAAAAAGTAAAAATTGATAAATTTATTTTTTCTAAAAGATAACTTGGTAACTTATTTTTTATTTTTTCAATTTCAAAATCAGGTCTTTTTAATACAATTAAATTTACAATTTTTAATATTTCTTCTGGCTTATACCAGTTTTTAAAATCTAAAAGTGAATCAGAACCAAGGATAAAAAATATTTCTTCTTTTAAAAAACTTTTAAAATACATTAAGGAATTGAAAGTTTTAGAACCAGGATTTAAAAGGTCATAAGTGGAAATTTTAAAATTTTTATAATTTTGTAAAGCAATTGAAAGCATTGCCATCCTATGATAAGAGTCCTCTAATTTTAAGTTTAATTTATGGGGTGGTATTGAAGCAGGCAGGTAAATTACATAAGAAAGTTTAAAGTGCTTTAATGCTGATAAAACTGGCTTTATATGTCCCCAATGGATTGGGTCAAAGGAGCCACCAAAAATCCCAACTTTATTTTTCATTTATCATTTCCCATAAAAAATTTTTTAATTTTTCAATTCCTTCACCTGTCACAGCAGAAATCTTATGGAATTTTAATCTTTTCCTTTTTATAAAATTTTCAAAATTTTTAACCTTTTTATCTTCTGGTTTTGTATCAATCTTTGTCAAAACCACCAATCTTTTCTTTTTTAGCAATTTTTTGTCATATTGTTTTAATTCATTTTCAATTTCCAAAAAATTTTCTTTAAGGTCTTCTTCATTTGAATCAATTAAATGGCATAGAACTTGGCATCTTTCTATATGTTTTAAAAAATTTATTCCCAGCCCTTTTCCTAAATGTGCTTCTTTTATAAGTCCTGGTATTTCTGCACATACAAAGGTTCTTTCCATATCAAGTTTTACAATTCCTAAATAAGGCACAAGGGTTGTAAAAGGATAAGGAGCAATCTTTGGATGTGCCTTTGTTATTACAGATAAAAGGGTCGATTTTCCAGCATTTGGCTTTCCAATAATTCCTACATTTGAAAGAATTTTAAGTTCTAATTTTATTGTTATTTTTTCTCCTTCTTTTCCTGTTTCTGCAAACCTTGGTGCTTGGTTTTTTGGGCTTTTGAAGGAAGCATTTCCCCTCCCACCTTTTCCTCCTTTTGCAATTAAAATTTTATCTCCTTCTTTTAAAAGTTCACAAATTATTTCATTTTTTTCCAAATCATAAACAACTGAACCAATTGGAACTTCCAATATTAAATCCTTTCCCTTTGCCCCTTTTTTATTGCTTCCTTCACCATTTTTCCCTTTTTCTGCCTTATGGTGAGGATATTTTTTAAAATGGTACAAAGTATTGTATCTGGAGGTTGCTTTAAGATAAACAGAACCACCATCACCCCCGTCTCCACCAGAAGGTCCCCCCTTTGGCCTATATTTTTGCCTTTCAAAAGCAACACAACCATTTCCTCCTTTTCCACCTTCCACATAAATTATTGCTTCATCAATGAACATTTTCCTCAAACCATTTTTTTACTTTTTTTGCATTTTCTTCTAATGAATAGACCCTAAATTGATTTATCTTTTTTAAATGACTTAAAAAGGAAGATTTTTTTTCAACATTTGATATTTTTCCAGAGGGCTCTTTTAAATAAATATTTGATTTTGAAAAATGATGGGGATCCTTTGTAGCAAGAGAGACAAAAATTTTCAAATCTGGATTTTCCCTTTGGAACCTCTCAATTAAATTTATAAAATTTTTTTCTTCCGCTTCTTCCATATGTTCCTGTGTTTCATAGATTAAAGGATAATGCTTATGTGTTAAAACTGCTTTTGCATCTGGGTGGTCTTTATTTTCTTTTAAAACAAAAAAAACCCAATTATCATCAAAAGATATGAATTTTTTTACATCAGAGGGCCAGTATATTTTTTTATCATTGAAAAAATTGCTTAAATGCAATTCCAGAACCTTTGAGGTAGGGTTAAAATAGACCTGAGAAAACATATAATACCTTGCCAAAACAAAAGCTTCTAAGGAATGGAGCCCATTTTCTTCAACACCTAAATAAAAATTTCCATCTTTTGGAATTAAAGTTACGGTGTAAATCAATCTTTCCAGATCAAAGATTCCATACCTTACTCCACAATAAAGCGAATCCCTCATCAAATAGTCCATTTTGTCTATATCAACTTCTGAAGATAAAAGTTCTTTTAAAAAAGAGATTTCCTTTGAAGGCGTTGAAGAAATCAAATTTAAAATATCCAAAAGGGAAATCTCAAATCTTTTTCCATTTTTTAAAATTATTTCTCCAATTTCAGTTTCCTCAATTATCTTTTTTGTCATATCTTCGTGGTTTAAATTTTCTTCAAAAAAATTTTCAAGGGCATGGCTGAAAGGAGGATGTCCCAAATCATGCAAAAGAGCTGCAAGTCGCATAACTCTTATTATTTGCTCTTTTTTATTTTGAGAAAAATTTAAAATTTCTACCTTTGAAAAGATTTGTCTTAAAACCCTTTCAGCCAGATGCATAACACCTAAGGAATGGGAAAATCTGTTATGGGTTGCACCAGGGTAGACCAGGTCAGTTAAGCCCAACTGCCTTATATGCCTTAATCTTTGAAATGCCTCTGTGTTAATTATTTCATATTCCAATTGATTTAAAGTAATATATCCATGGATAGGATCCCTTATGTAATAAAGTTTTTCCATTATTTTATTATATCAAATTTATGTTAAAATTATTTGAATTATGTTATTTTCACTTATTTTTTCAATTATTTTTTCTTTTGAGAATGTTTTACTAATAACTCTGGATACTACAAGAAAGGATCACATAAATGAAAAATTTTCACCTTTTTTATATAATTTTTCAAAAAATTGTTTAACCTTTGAAAATTGCAGAACACCTGTCCCCTTGACTCTTCCAGCCCATACAACAATTTTGACTGGGCTTTATCCAAAAAACCATAAAGTTAGAAATAATAGTTCTTACAAATTAAGTGATAATATTAAAACAATTCAAGAAATTTTAAAAGAAAAGGGCTTTAAAACAGCTGCTTTTGTCTCTTCTTTTGTTTTAAACAAATCTTACAATTTATCAAAGGGCTTTGATTTGTATGATGATAATTTGTCAGAAAATTATGATAAAAAGGACTTTGAGATGGAAGAAAGGAGAGCAGAAGAGACAGCAAAAAAGGCAATTGATTTTTTAAAAAATAATAAGGATAAAAAAATATTTTTATGGGTTCACTTCTTTGATCCCCACTTCCCATATTTAAATCATCTGGAGGCACCTGAAGGTTTTTCAAATTATGAAAAAGAGATTTATTATATGGATTTATATGTTAAAAAAGTTGTGGAAGAGTTTTTAAAAGAAAGGAGTGGCTTAATAATCATTGCAGGAGATCATGGAGAAGCATTGGGTGAACATAAGGAAGAAACCCATGGAGTTTTTTTATATGATTGTGTTTTAAGAGTTCCTTTGATTATAAAAAATACAAAAGAAAATATGGGAAAAAAAATTTATGAAAATGTCTCTTTGATTGATATTTTCCCAACAATCCTTGATTTTTTAAAACTTCCAGTTCCAAAAAATATAGATGGGATTTCTTTATTTGGAAAAATAGAGAAAAGGAATTTTTATTTTGAAAGTTTTCTTCCTTCTGAAAGTTTTGGATGGGCAACCCCTTTTTCAATTTTTGATGGGAAGTATAAATTTATTTATCTTCCAAAAAAAGAAATTTATGATTTAGAAAAGGATTCAAAAGAAGAAAATAATTTAATTGAAAAAGAAAGGAAAAAAGGAAAAGAACTTTTTGAAATTTTAAAGAAAGAATATACAATAAAATATGAAAGAGAAGAAAATTCATTCTTGTCAATTGAAGAAACAAAGAAATTAGAATCCCTTGGCTATTTTTCTGGTTCAAAACCATCTCAAAAAGACCCAAAGGATTTGATATGGGTTGTAAAAGCACTGGAAGAAGGGAAGAAATTGTCAGAAGAAAGAAATTCTGAAAAAGCAAAGGAAATTTTTAAAAAAATTTTAAAAGAAAACCCAGAAAATTATCCTGCCTTAATTCAATATGGAACTCTCTTAAGGGAAGAAAGGGATTTAGATGGTGCCCTTGAAATTTTTAAAAGAGCAAAAACTTTAAACCCAAATTATGTCCATTCAAGGTTTAATCTTGGAACAATTTATTATGAAAAGAATAATTTAAAGGGTGCAGAAGAAGAGTTTTTAAAGATAAAAGAATTACTCCCATCTTTTTCGGAACCATACTATTATTTAATCAGGATTTATCTTCAAAAAAATGATATAAAAAAGGCAAAGGAGATAATTGATGAGGCAAAAGAAAATGTTAAAAAAGAAGCAAACCTTTATTTTTTTGAAGGTTTGATTTATGCTAAAATTTCAGATTTTGAAAAGGCAGTTTATTTATTTGAAAATTCTTTAAAATATGATCCAGATTACTTTGACGCAAAGTTTAATTTAGCTCAGAGTTATTATAGATTAGGAAAGAAAGAATTAGCATTAAAAAATTTTGAAGAGGCATTGAGAATAAATCAAAATTTTCCAGATACCTATTTAATAGTTGCTTCAATTTATTTAAATGATTTTGAAAACATAGAAAAGGCAAAAAATTACTTTAATTTATTTTTACAAAGATTCCCAAACCATCCTGAAAGTAAAAATGTAAAAGAGATCCTGGACTCTTTTTAATGCGGGTACGGGTTATGGATGATGGGCTAGTTGAAAAAGGATTTTTTTATAAAACCAAAGTCCCGTACCTCGTACCTATTTATTTCTTAGGCAAACTGGAAATTATAATTGCAATAAATATTAAGAACATCCCAAAAATTTGACTTATTTTAAGCCCTTCTTTAAAGATTAAAAAAGCAAGTATTGTTGCACCAATTGGTTCACCTAATATAGTTATTGCTACAATTACTGGCTTTACATATTTTAATGCCCAGTTAAATCCGCTATGCCCTATAAGTTGTGGAACAATCCCTAAAAGTAAAAGATAAAGATAAGAAATTTTATTAAAGCCAGTCAAAGGATTTTTTGTTATAAAAACAATGACTAATAAAAAAAGGAAGGAAGAATTAAAGGTAATAAAATTATAAGTTATAAGTGATGCCTCTTTTCTCACCCTTGAACCAAGTAAAATATAAAGGGAAGCCATAATTGCACCTGAAAGGGCAAGGATATCTCCAAAAAGAGGGTTTTTGCCTTCTTTAATTAATTCAATTGTGGGCTTGTCTCCAAAGGCAAGGATAAAACTTCCAGAAACAGATAAAATAATTCCAATTATTAAATTTTTTGAAACCTTTTCTCTTAAAATAAGATAAGAAAATATACCTACAAAGATTGGATCAGTTGTTACAAGGGCAACAGAAGAAGCAACAGAAGTATATTTTAAAGAAGAAATCCACAAAATGAAATGAAGTGCCAGTGCAAAGCCACTTAAAATATTTAGCAAGAACAATTTTTTACTGTAATTTTTGATTTCTTTTAAATTTTTTAAAGCAAAAAAAGAAATTATAATAGCTGAAACAGCCATTCTATAAAAGGAAATTGTTATACTTGGAACTTCTGGGCATAATTTGATAAAGATAGAAGCAAAGGAAACTGCAATTACAGAAATTAGAAGAACAATGAAAATCTTCATTTCAGTCCTTTGATAGAAATATGGCTAAAATAATCAAAGCACCACCTAAATATTCTTTAAAACTTAAAATTTCACCAGAAAAAAGGAAACTAAAAAAAGCAGCAGCTACAATTTCAGTGGCATAAATCAAGCATGCCTTTGTAGGATTTGTTTTTTTTTGGTAAGCCATCATTACTAAAAAGGCAAGAACAGTTGCAAAAACTGAAGTTATTCCAAGGGATATATAAAATATTGGCTTTATTTCAGAGACAAAAAATTTTTTATGGTAAAAAATTGTCAGGGGAAAAGAAAGTATTCCAACAGTTCCAAGTTGAATAATAGTTAAGGTCAAAACAGAATGAATTCTTGTATAATAGTCAGTCATAATTATGTGAATAGAATAAAGTATAGCACAGATTAAAACAAGGATTTGTCCTTTTGATAAATTAAAACTTCCTTTAAGGGTCATTAAAGCAAGTCCGATCGTTGAAATAAAAACACCTAAAATAGACAAAGTTGAGGGCTTTTTTTTCAATATAAAGTTTGACAGTATTGGTGCAATAACAATATAAAGACCTGTGATAAAGGCAGTTATGGAAGCTTCTACAACTTGAAGTCCAAAGGTTTGAAATGCAAAGGCAAGGAATAAGCAAAAGCCCATTAAGAAACCATCTAATAAAACCTTTTTATTTAAGTCCAATTTATAAAAAAAATAAAAGGGAATTAATAACAAAAAGGATGAAAAAAATCTAAAGAAAAGGAAAGAAAAAGGTGGAGATATTGACAAAGCTTCCTTTACTAAAATAAATGTAGAACCCCAAACAATGGCAACAAAAAACAAAGCAAAATTTGCTTTAAAATTCTCAAAATTTGACATAAATTTATATTTTATCACATTCTTTTTTTATAAAATTATCTAAAAATTTTGTCCCTAAACTATTTTTTTGCAAAAAATTAATGTTATAAAAAGAATTACAAAAATATTGTTTTGATTTAAATTTTAATAAAATTTAAATTACTAAAATTCTTGTGATAAAATCTAAGTTATATGGATATTAAACTTAAAAAGAAAACTTTTATCTTTAAAAATAAATGGTTTCTTTTTTTTAAGCCAATGGATTTAATAATTTTTTCTTCCTTTCCTTTATTAGGTTATTTTATGCAATATAAAGATTTTTTGCCTTTGAGTTTAATAAGTACTGCTCTTTTATTGTCCTTAGCAATTAATATTGATAATCGTATAGAGGGATATAAAATAAATCCAATGGACTTTTCTGAAAATGGCTTGCCCTTTGAAATAAGCAATTCTCTTTTAATCTTTTTTAAAATTCTTCGTTTTATTTTATATTCTTTAACACTATTGATTTCTTTATTTTTTGCTCCAAATTCAGTCCCTTTCATAATTTTATCTATATTTTTAGCAATTATTTATAATAGAAATAAATTTTTTCAATCTAAAAAACACTTAATTGATTTATTAATTCATTTGTTGGGAGGGTGGTGCTTTACAGTAGCAGGGGGTTCTTGGAAAAATCCAGCAAATTTTTTAGTTTATGTATTTGCTTTTTCTCTTTCTTTTTGGTTTGCTGGCGGATATTTAAACCATTTACTTATAGATAAAATAAGAGATGAAAAAACAGGAAGACCAACCCTTGCTCTTTATTTTAAGGAAAAAGAAATAAAGATTGTTTCTACCCTTTTTCTATTCTTTGGAGATTTACTTATGGTTTTTTTATTTATAAAAAAAAGTATTTTTTTAATAATTTCTCTTTCAATTGCTACAATAACAAACATTTTAACTTCTTTTTTAATTAAGGATTCAAAATCTTTTCGTATTGCTTATCGCTTAATCCATATATTTATTCTTATTTTTATTCTTGCTTTTTTTATTTTGGAATAAATTTTGACATATATTTAATCAAGCAAATAAATAAACATTTTTTAAAATAATTTCGTATAAAAAAAATGATTTTAAGGGTTTTTTGTATTTTTTTACTTGGAAATTTTCTTTTTTCTCTTGATATACCAGTAAATAAAAAAGCCCCTAAGGAATTTAGGGCTTATGAGTATTCTAATCTCACATTAGAAATTGAACCTCAAGAGAATTTAACAATTGCAGGTATTTTGCCACCTGAATCTGAAAAAGTAATAATTAAACCAACTTCAAATTCAATCACATCAATTGAAGGGAGAAATAAAATTTTAAAATTTGATTTTATTGTTTTGCCAAAGGAGAAAGGGAAATTTGATTTAAAACCCTTTAAAATTTTGTATTTTGAAGGAGAAATAAAGGATGAAGAACCAAAGACCTTTGAATACAATTTGGGTGAAATTAAAGTAAAAGGGAGATATTTTTATAAAAATCTTTATTTCTGGTACATTATTGGGGCTTTATTTTTAATTTTTGTTATAATTTTTATAATTTTTATCAGGAGGTCTTATGGAAAAAGAAATAGCACAAGTGAAGGATAAATTAGAAGCACTATATCCTATTGTTGATTTAATTTTAAAAGAACTTGATAAAGTTATTGTTGGGCAAAAATATTTAAAAGAAAGATTGTTATTGGGTTTGATTTCAGATGGGCACATTTTACTTGAAGGTGTACCCGGACTTGCAAAAACTCTATCTGTTTCAACTTTATCCAAGACAATTAAAGGGCAATTTCAGAGGATTCAGTTTACACCAGATTTTTTACCTGCTGACATCATTGGAACAATGGTTTATAACCCTCAAAATATGACTTTTTCTCCAAGGAAAGGTCCAATCTTTGCAAATTTAATCCTGGCAGATGAGATTAACAGAGCTCCTGCAAAGGTTCAAAGTGCCCTTCTGGAAGCAATGCAAGAAAGACAGGTTACATTGGGTGATAAAACCCATCCATTACCAAAGCCCTTTTTGGTTTTGGCAACTCAAAACCCAATTGAACAAGAAGGAACATATCCTCTGCCAGAAGCACAAATTGACAGATTTTTTCTAAAACTTTCAATAACTTATCCAAATATTGAAGAAGAAAAGGAAATACTTGAAAGGGTTGTAATTGAAAGCTTAAAGGAACCAAATGCAGTTGCAAGTTTAGAAGATATTTTAAAGATTCAAGAAGCAGTAAAATATGTTTACATTGATGAGGAAATAAAAAAATATATTGTAAGGATTGTCCATTGCACCAGGGAACCAGAAAAATATAATTTAAATGCAAAGGACCTTATAAGATATGGCGCTTCTCCAAGGGCAACAATTTATCTTGCAAAGGCAGCACAAGCACTTGCTTTTTTGAGGCATAGAGCTTATGTAATACCAGAAGATATAAAATATATTGGAGAGGATGTTTTAAGGCATAGAATAATTTTATCTTATGAGGCAGAAGCAGAAGGCATTTCTGTTGAAGATATAATAAAACAGGTCTTTGATTCTGTGGAAGCGCCATAATGGAAAGTGTAAAAGAAATTTTAAAGGATTTAAGAAAGATTGAGATTTATACTAATAAGTTAGTTGAACAAGAGATGGGGGGTATATATAGGAGTATATTTAAAGGTAAAGGAATTGAGTTTTTTGAGGTAAGGGAATTTGAAGAAGGAGATGATATAAGATCAATTGACTGGAATGTAACAGCAAGGATGGGACATCCTTATGTTAAAACATATCTGGAAGAAAGGGAACTTACAGTTTACTTGCTAATAGATATCTCTTCTTCTCAGGATTTTGGTTCTTATGATAAATCAAAGAGAAACCTTTCTGCCTTTCTTTCTGCTTTGATATCTTTTTCTGCTATAAAAAACAATGATAGAGTTGGTCTTTTATTATTTACAGATAAGATAGAAAAACATCTTCCACCAAAAAAAGGAAAAGACCATATAATGCATATTTTAAGGGAAATTTTATTTTTTGAACCAAAAAATAAGGGAACAAATATAAGAAATGCATTAAATTTTTTTGGAAGGGTTTGCACAAAAAGGGCAATTGTTTTTTTAATCTCTGATTTCTTTGATAGTGGTTTTGAAAAAGAAGCAAAGATTTTGTCAAGAAAGCATGATTTTATTGCAATCCAAACAATTGATGAAAGGGAAGAAAAATTTGATTTAGAAGGAATTGTCTTAGCAGAAGATATAGAAAGTGGTGAAGAATTTTTGGTTGATTTTTCTTCAGACAGTTTGAAAGAGTTTTATAAAAGTAAAATAAATCAATTTAATGAAGATTTAGTAAAATTTTTCAAAAGTGCCGGGATTGATTTTTTAAAAATAAGCACAAAAGAAGATCCTTTTAAAGCCCTTGATAATTTTTTTAAAGAAAGGAAGAAGAAACTTAAGGGGGTCTTATGAAAAAGGAATATTTCTTATTATTGGGAATTGGATTTTTAATCCTTTTAAATTTATTGGTTTTATATAAAATTAATGAGAAAAAGGATTTATTAAGTGATGATTTTTTAAAATGGGCAGAAATGTTAAAAGAAAAAGGCTTTTCTGAATATTCCACTGAAGCATACAAGAGAGTTTTATTTAGCCAAAGTTTAGAGAAAGAAATGGTTTCAAAAATTTCTTATCTTCTGGCTGAAAGTTATTATTCCTCTTCAAATTTTGAAGAAGCATATTCATATTTTTTGCTTTCAAAAATTTTATGCAGTGATGAAGAAATGAAAAAAGAAATAGAAAAAAAATTGGTCTCCTCATTAGAGCTTTCTGGAAGATCAAAAATGGCTTCAAGTGAGTTAGATAAGGCAACAGCTTTGATTAAGAAAAATGGAAAGGTTTTGGCAAAGATTGGAGAAGAAGAGATAACAGAAGAAGAAGTTTTGGCAAGAATTGATGAATTACCAGAAGCATTAAAAAAATTTTATTCCACAAAGGAAGGATTTAATAATTTCCTAAGGTCCTACATTGCATCAATATTGATTGAAAAAGCAGCAAGGAGAGCAAACTTTCAGGAAACAGAAGAATTTAAAAAAAGGCAAAAAGAAGTTGAAAAAGATGTTTTAAGGAATATGTATCTGGAAAAGGAGTTTAAAGGGAAAATTAAGATTGATGAAAAGGAAGTGAGGGAATATTTTGAGAAAAATAAAGAAAATTATAAAGATAAGAATTATGAAGAAGTAAAGGAAGGTATCTCTCGCATTCTTTATCAGGAAAAACAAAATAAACTCCTGCAGGATTTAATCCAAAGGTTATTTGAGGCAGAAAATGTTAAGATTTTTGAAAATTAGTTTTATATTTTTTTCTTTAAATCTTTTTTCAGAAGCAAGGATTGAAGAAAGTTTTAGCAAAAGCATAATTACAATTGGAGATTTAGTTGAATTTGCTTTGAGAATTGAAATCCCAAAGGACTCAGAAGCAGGGGAAGTGCCTGGTGGTATTTTGCTTTCAAATTTTGAAATAAAAGATTATGATTTAAAAAATTGGAAAGTTGAAGGGGATAAAAAAATATTGGAGCAAAAATATATTGTTTCAACTTATACAACAGGGATTTATTTTGTTCCACCTTGGAGTTTTTCCTATAAATATAAAAATGAAGTAAGAAAAATAGAGGTTCCTGCACTTCCTATATATATTATGAGTTTGCTTAAAGGGGAAGAAAATTTAAGGGATATTAAAAAACCCTTTGATATGCCAAATAAATTTCCATATATTTTAATTTTGATACCAATTATTGTTTTAATTGTTATACTTTTAATTTATTATTTTAAGAAAAGGAAGAAAAGGGAAGGAGAAGGTTTAAAAATATTACTTCCACCAGATGTGGAAGCAATTAATGCCTTAAATGAATTAAAGGAGAAAGATTATCTAAGGAAAGAAAAGGAAAAAGAATATTATATTGAGTTAGATGATATCTTTAGGGTTTATTTAGGGAGAAGATTTTCAAAGGATACAATTGATAAAACAGAATTTGAATTAATAAATATATTAAAAGATTTAAATTTTGAAAGAAAAGTTTATATAGATTTGAAAAATTTTTTAGAAGAAAGTTCCCTTGTGAAATATGCAAAATATAAGCCAAAAATAGAAGAAGCAGAAAAAAATTGGGAAATTTTAAAGGATTTTGTTGAAAGAACTAAGGAGGAAAAAAGTGTTTCTCTTTCATAAGCCCTTCTTTTTAGTTCTTTTACCCTTACCATTTATAATTTATTATTTAAGGAAAAAATTTAAAATTTCTTATAAAATTTCTTCAAAAAAGATAATTGGAAAATTCCCAGAAACCTTTAAAAGTAAAATATTTAGAACTCTGCCATATATATGGATTTTATCTATGCTTTTAATCATTTTAACCCTTGCTGAACCCACAAAAAAAAGGGAATATGAAGAATTTATAACTCATGGTGTTGATATAATTCTTACTCTTGACTGTTCTGGTTCAATGATTTCAGAAGATTTTAAACCAAAAAATCGGCTTAATGTAGCAAAGGAAGTTGTCAAAGAATTTATAAAAGGAAGAAGAAATGATAGGATTGGATTAGTTGTATTTTCAGCAGATGCTATAACTCAATGTCCTTTGACAACAGATTATAATGTATTGTTCTCAACCCTTGAAAAAGTTGATATAGGCATAATTGAAGATGGAACTGCCATTGGAAATGCTTTAAGTTTATCTGTTGCACGCCTTAAAAATTCAAAGGCAAAGAGCAAAGTTATAATACTTTTAACTGATGGTCAAAATAACAGGGGAGAGGTTTCTCCTTTAACTGCAATGGAGATAGCAAAAACCTTTGGAATTAAGGTTTATACAGTAGGGGTTGGGACAAAGGGCTATGCAATGATGCCTTATGAGGATCCAATATTTGGTAAAAGATATGTGCAGGTCCCTGTAAATATTGATGAAGAACTTTTGCAAAAAATTGCTCAAGAGACAGGAGCAAAATATTTTAGAGCAACTGATCCAGAAAAATTAAAAGAGATTTATAAAAATATTGATCAAATGGAAAAAAGTGAAGTGAAGACAAGAAAATATGCTATATATAAAACAAAATATTTATATACGCTAATGCCTTCTTTCATTTTGTTTTTCCTCTGGCTTATTTTAACTTTTCTTTGGAGGCAAATCCCATGATTTGGGGTTATATAATCTCTGGAATTTTGCTTTTTTTATTTGCTCTATCAACTTTGGGTATATCTATTTTATATTTTAGTAGTGTCTTAAAATTTTCAAGAACAAATTTTCTTTACCTATTATTTTTAATTATCTTTATTTTAATTTTATTTTATATACAAAAAATAAAAAAGAAAAAGATTGAAGAAAAAATTGGCAGTGAAAAGTTAAAAGAAAAACTTCTTAATGTTCCTGATAAGGGTTTTCTTTTATCTTCTAAAATATCTCTTTTCTTTGGATTATTTTTCTTTATCTTGAGTTTAGCAGGACCACAGATGGGCATAAGGGAAGAAAAAATTTTAAGAAAGGGTGTTGATATTGTTTTTTGTATAGATACATCAAAATCAATGGATGCAGAAGATGTGGTGCCTTCAAGATTAAAAAGAGCAGTCCTTGAATTTACTGATTTTTTAAGAAAGGTTGAAAATCACAGGATTGGGCTTGTTGTCTTTGCAGGTGATGGTTTTATTCAATGCCCTTTAACATTGGACTATGATGCTTTAAAAATATTTTTGGAAATCCTTGATACTTCTTTGATACCTTTTCCAGGGACTAACATTTCAAGGGCAATTGATGTATCAATAAAAACCTTTATTGATAAAGAAAGGAAAGGAAAATTTATAATTCTTTTAACAGATGGAGAAGACCATTCAGGAAAAGCCCTTGAAGCAGCAAAGAGAGCTAAGGAAGAAGGGGTTGTAATATATACAATTGGGATTGGAACCCAAAAGGGTTCAATTATTCCAGTCAAAAATGAAAGAGGTGAAGTTATTGGTTATAAAAAAGATAAAGAAGGAAAGGTTGTGACAAGCAAATTGGATGAAGAACTCCTTAAAAAAATTGCACTTGAAACAGGTGGCAAGTACCATTATTCAGAAAGTGGAAACCTTGCTCTGGATAGAATAATTAAAGATATTGATGAACAGGAAAAGAAAGAATTAGGTTTTACAAAAATTTCTCAATTTGAGGAAAAATTAAATTATACCCTTTTGCCTGCACTAATCCTTTTATGTTATTCTTATATTTCTTCTTCAATTAGGAGGTCTAAATGAATCTTCTAATTCTTTTATTTTTTTCCTTTAATTTATTTTCTTTTTCTGAAAGTTTAATAAAAAAAGGAAATAATTTATATAAAAAGGGAAGATATAACGAAGCAATGGAGTATTATACAAAAGCAAGGATTTACTTTCCAACAGAAGTTGGCTTAAATTATAATATGGGAAATATACATTATAAAAAGAAGGAATATGATAAGGCAATTGAAGCATATCAAAAGGCAGTTGAAAGCAAAGATGAAAATTTAAGGGAAAAGGCATATTATAATATTGGAAATTGTTATTTTCAGAAAGAAGATTATTTGAATGCTATTGAGTTTTATAAAAAAGCGTTGGATTTAAATCCAGAAGATGAAGATGCTAAAATAAATTTGGAATTAGCAAGAAAAAAGTTGAAAGAACAGGCAAAGAAGGAAAAGCAAGAGCCACAAGCACAGGAAAAAAAACAAGAAGAAAAGCAAATGAGTGAAGAGGAAAAGAAAAAGGAAGAGCAAAAAAAAGAAGAAGCAGAAAAGATTATGAAAGCAGTGGAAGATAAGGAAAAGGAAGTAAAAGATAAGCAAAAGCAAAAAGTCCCAGGAAAACCCTCCGTTGAGGTGGATTGGTGAAAAAAGTTTTTATATTTTTGATTTTTATAAGTTTAATTTTAAAAGCTGATATTAAGATAGATGCTTATTTTTCTGCAGAAAAAGCAGGGACAGAAGATATTGTTGATTTTATTATAAATATTGAAGGAGAAGGAGGAAATATAGCAACACCTTATATATCTTCAAATGAAGATTTCAATGTTCTTTCAGGTCCTTCTGTTTCTACAAGTGTTCAAATTATTAATTTTAATATGAAAAAATCAACTGAATATAGATGGAGGTTAAATCCAAAAAGGGAAGGAATTTTAATAATGCCACCAATTGAAATAAAGATTGGAAAGGAAATTTACAAGACAAAGGAAGCAAAGATTGAAGTTCAAAAGGGGAGTATTTTGAAAAGGGAGAGGAGACAAACGCCTTCAATCTTTGATGATTTTTTTGAAGAAAGAAGGGATTTTAAGCCAAGGGAAGTAGGTGTTAGAGTTCAAGCAGTTCCAAATAAGACAGAATGTTATGTTGGAGAACCAATTGTGATAACTTACAATCTTTTGGTTCAAACTGTTGTTCATAATATAAATATGGTTGAACCACCTGTATATGATGGTTTTTGGGTTGAAAAAATTGAGTTACCTGAAAATACAGGGGGAAAAAACATTGAATTTGAAGGAAAACAATTTATTTTATATACAATAAAAAAGGATTTGCTTTTTCCAAATTCTGAAGGGATAAAAAAAATAAAAGAAGTAACCTTTCAAATACAAGCAATTACACAGAGAGATATATTTGGCTTTGGCAATATTGAAAATCTTTTAAGAAAAACTTCAGAGATTACAATAAAAGTTAAGCCACTTCCAGAACCACCTTTTAGTTCTTTTAAAGGTGCTGTTGGTAAATTTGAATTATCTGCAAAGACAGATAAAGTTGAGGTAGAAGAAGGGGAGGCATTTACTTTAGCTTTAAAGCTTTCAGGGAAAGGTAATTTTAAAAACATATCAAATATTGATTTACCAGAGATTCCACTTTGTAAGGTTTACCCACCTAAGATTGAAGAAAAGTTAAAAGCAACTTCTGAAGGTTATGAGGGCTTTAAAATATGGGAATGGGTTATTATTCCAGAAGAGAAACAAAGCCTTAAAATTCCACAGATTTCATTTTCTTATTTTGATCCTTACAAAAAAGATTATTCAGAGATAAAAACACCTCTTTTGAGTGTCTTTATTAAAAAAGGGAAAGAAAAAAAAGAAGAAAAGATAATAATGGCAGAAGGAAAACAGATAAAAGAAATAGGGAAAGATATTGGTTTTATTATAGTAGATGGAAAAAATTTGAAGAAAAAGGAAAAAAATAATAACTTTTTTTATTATTTATTTTTACTTCCTGTTATTATAAATCTTTCTTTATTTATAATAAGAAAAATAAAAGAAAGAGGACTTTCTGAAAAAGAAAAATTTGAAAAAGAAGCATTGAATTATTTTAAGAAAGCAAATCAATCTTTAAAATTAAAAGATGAAGAAGAATTTGTAAAAAATGTTGAAAAGGCACTAAAAGTTTCAATTTCTGGAAACCCAGACTTAACCTTAGAAGAATTTAATGAAAAAATTTCTAATTTACCAGAAGATGAAAAAGATAAAATTAATTCTTTCATAAATCTTTTACAAGATTTTAGATTTAATCCCCTTTTTAAAGAAAAAAAGAATTTGGAAGAAATTGAAAAAGAAGGAAAAATATGGCTTCAAAAATTAAAAAAATTATAATTTTTTTATTTTTTTCCTTTAACTTATTTTCTAATGAAGCTTTATTCCAAAAAGGGGTTGAACTTTATAAAGAAAAAAAATATGAGGAAGCATTAAATCAATGGCTTCAATTGGAAAAAGATTATTCTGACTTCAGGATTTTTTATAATATAGGAAATGCCTATGCCAAATTAAATAGAATTGGCTATGCAATGGTTTATTATGAAAGGGCTTTAAAATTAAATTATGATAAAAGGATTGAAGAAAATATAAATTTTTTAAAATATAAACTTAAAGATAAAGTTGAAGAAGAGCAAAAATCACCTTTGAGAAAAACAATTGAAAACTTTTATAACAAATTAAATTTTAATAAAATGCTTTATCCCTTTTTCTTTTCTTTCCTTCTTATAAATTTAATAATAACCTTTTATTTGATTTCCCCGAAAAATTTCCCTAAATTTCTTTTAATAATTTTTTCTTTTCTAATTGGTTTGTTTTTAATTTCATCAATATTTTTGTACCATTTTTGGTGGAAAGAAAAGAATGTATTTTATGGAATAATAATAAATGATACAGTAGAGGTTAAAAGTGCCCCAATGGGTGATGCGACTGATTTGTTTATAATCCATGAAGGATTAAAGGTGAGGATTTATGAAGAAGTTGAAGGGTATTTAAGGATTCTTCTTCCAAACGGAATGGGTGGATTTATCTTAAAAGATTCAGTAGAAAAAATATGATAAAATAATTAAAAAAATAAAAGGAGAAAATTCTATGAGTCAATTTTTAAAGGAAAAAATTTTAAAAAACATAGAAGAATTAAAGGAAAGTGGCCTCTATAAGAGAGAAAGAATTATAAAAAGTCCTCAGGGGGCAGAAATTGAAGTGGAAGGAGTAGGGAAGGTTATAAATTTTTGTGCAAATAATTATTTGGGTTTATCAAGCCATCCAGAGGTTATAAAAGCAGCCCATGAAGCATTGGATATCTGGGGCTATGGGATGTCTTCTGTGAGATTTATATGTGGAACCCAAAAAGTCCACAAAGAATTAGAAGAAAAAGTAGCAAACTTTTTGGGAACTGAAGACACAATTTTATATGCTGCTTGCTTTGATGCAAATGGAGGCGTCTTTGAGCCCTTTATGGATGAAAATTCTGCAATAATAACAGATGCACTAAACCATGCTTCAATAATTGATGGGATAAGGCTTACAAAAGCAAAAAGATTTATATATAACCATTGTGATTTAAAGGATTTGGAAGAAAAGTTAGAAGAAGTAAAGGATTTTCCAGTTAAAATAATTGCAACAGATGGGGTCTTTTCAATGGATGGTGATTATGCAATTTTAGATAAATTAGTTGAAATTAAAGAAAAATACAATGCAATTTTAATGGTTGATGATTCCCATGCTACGGGATTTGTTGGAAAAAAGGGGAGGGGAACAGCTGAAAAATTTAATGTAATTGGAAAAGTTGATTTAATAACAACAACTTTTGGGAAGGCATTGGGAGGGGCAATGGGTGGATGTGTAAGTGGAAGGAAGGAATTGATTGAGTGGCTTAGGCAGAGGTCAAGGCCTTATCTTTTTTCAAATTCCTTATCCCCTGTTATTGCTTATACTACTTCAAAGGTGATTGATCTTTTATCTTCCACAACAGATTTGAGGGATAAACTTGAAAAAAATACAATTCTTTTTAGAAAAGGTATGAAAGAAAAGGGTTTTGATGTAAAGGAAGGAGACCATCCAATTGTTCCAATTATGCTTTATGATGAAAAAATTGCCACAACTATGGCAGAGGAACTATTAAAAGAAGGGATTTATGTAATAGGCTTTTCTTATCCAGTCGTCCCAAAGGGAAAAGCAAGGATAAGGGTTCAACTATCAGCAAATCATACAGAAGAACAAATTGAAAAGGCAATAAAAAGTTTTAAAAAAATTGCAAAAAAATTGGGAGTTTTAAAATAATATCTTATTTATTGTAAAATCTTTTTCCTGATTTGTTTATTGTTTTTGCCATTTTAATTTTTAAAAATTTTAATTATTTATTATATATGCTAAAATATTCTTATGGATAAGAATTTGCCTTTTATACATCCTTCCTATGCAAATGAAAAGGATTTAAAGGAGGATAATCAACGCCTTGAATTTTTAGGTGATGCTCTTTTGGGTTTTTTAACTGCAAATTTTTTATATGAAAAATTTGAAGGAAAGGATGAAGGATTTTTATCTCACATTAAGAGTCAGCTTGTTTCAACTGAAGCCCTTTCAAAATTTGCAAAGAAATTTGAATTTGATAAAAAAGTACTTTTAAGTTCTGGAGAAGAAAAAAATGGAGGGAGAGAAAATCCAAAGATTTTAGAAGATACTTTTGAGGCATATCTTGCTTATATTTTTTTAAAAAAAGGTTTAAAAAAGGCAAAAAAAATAGTTGAAGAACTGTTAAAAGAAGAAATAAAAACAAAGATAGAATCCTTAGAAAAATTGGATTCAAAGTCATTTCTTCAACAAATTTGTCAAAAAAAAAGGCTTTCAATTCCAGAATATAAAATAATTGGTCAAGAAGGACCAGCTCATAAGCCAACTTTCAAAGTAGATGTGTTTATAGAAGGTAAACATTTTGGCAGTGGAACAGGTTCAAGTAAGAAAGAAGCAGAACAAAGGGCAGCAGAAGAAGCATTAAAAAATATTGAAAAAAGGGATTAATTTATTAAAATTTGAAATAAATCCTGGGGAAAAGGAATTAGCCTATATTAAAAAATTATTTATTGAATATGCTAAATCCTTAGACTTTGATCTTTCATTTCAAAACTTTGATAAGGAGTTGAATTGTTTGTTAAAAGAATATTCTCCACCTTCAGGTGCTTTAATTATAGCAAAAGTGAAAAATAAAATTGTAGGTTCTGTTGCTTTAAGAAAAATAGATGAAGTTATTTGTGAAATGAAAAGATTATATGTAAAACCAAAATTTAGGGGAAGAAAAATTGGAAAAACTTTAGTTTCTCTTATTTTAAGAGAAGCAAAAAGAATGGGGTATAAATGTATCAGGTTAGATACGGTTCTACAAATGAGGGAAGCAATATCTCTTTATAAATCGTTTGGGTTTTATGAGATTGATGCTTACAGGTACAATCCAATTGAAGGAGCAAAATTTATGGAGTTAAATTTAGAAAAGATTGATATAGAAAATGAATGAAATTTTTAAATATTTTAAAATAATAAGAATGCAATTTGATGTTTTTAAAATAATTATAGAAGAAATCTTTACTCTTGCAAAATATTTTGCCTTATCTTGTTGTACAGAACCCCTTTTCTTAAAAGATTTAGCAGAAATATTAAAATTTTTAAAAGAAATAAAATTTCCTTTTATTGAAATAATAATAAATTTTCTAATTGAAAGTGAAGTAATAAGGAATGGAAATTCATTCTATGTTTTTTTTAATGCTATAAAGGATTATTCTTAATAATGGAAAAGGAAGAATTTAAGAGAAAAGATATTGCTTATACTTATGATGAATTATCCCTTTGGGCTGCCCCTTTTGGCTCAAAAATACTTGAAAGAATAAATTTTCAAAAATATTTAAAGGTTCTGGATTTGTGTTGTGGAACTGGATTTTTAGGAATTGAAATTGCAGAAAGATTGGGAATGAGTTCAAAAATTTATGGAATTGACCTTTGGGCAGAGGCAATAATGAGGGCAAGATACAAAAAAAATGTTTATGGTGTAAAAAATATAAAATTTATAATATCAGATGCTCTCAAAATTCCTTTTAAAGAAAATACTTTTGATTTGATTGTTTCAAATAATGGAATAAATAATGTTTCAGAGGAAGAAAAAGCAATAAAGGAATCTTTTAGAGTTTGCAAAAATGGAGGGATTTTTATATTTACAGTAAACCTTCCAGATACAATGATTGAATTTTATAATATATTCAAAAATTTTTTGAAAAAAAATGAATTATCCAAAATAATAGAAAAAATAAATTTGCACATAAAAAAACACAGGAAATCAATAAAAGAATATAAAATTTATTTAAAAAATGCCGGCTTTAAAATAGAGGAAATAAAAGAAGATATTTTTTTTATGAAATTTATGGATGGCACTGCCTTTTTCAACCATCATTTCATCAAGTTCTGGTTTTTTAAGCCCTGGCTTGAAATTTTGGAAGGTTTTAATTCTTATGAAATTTTGAAAAGATTAGAAGAAGAACTAAATAATTTTGCAGAAAAAAACAAAAATCTCTCCCTTACCATTCCCTTCGTTTGTTTTAAATGTAGAAAGATATATTTTTCCCATTAATGTTAGATGTTGTTGCTAATTTCAGCTCATATTTTATTACTATTTTAAAATTTAAGTGCGGTAAAGGTAGCACCTGTATGTGCTGTAAAATAACAATTAAAAAACCTGTAAGTATAGTGATTGCACGACCCGTAAAATAATAATCAAAAAATTGTAGCCGCAGGTTCTTTAGCCTGCCTAATATATTATTTGTATATATTATTATTAGCAACCATAAAGGTTGCGGCTACATAAACGAAATATCCTTAATGTAGCCGCAGGTTCTTTAGCCTGCGTAATATATTGTTTATATATGTTATTATTCGCAACCATAAAG
>JBBISU010000035.1:0-31437 GCA_037441225.1 Acidobacteriota bacterium | reverse complement strand
AAAAATGTGACATTTTAAATTAGTAATTAAATGTGACTTGACATTAGTAACAACAAAATTTTGTCTTAGGAAAAATTAAAAAAATAAAAATCCACAAAAAATGTTAAAAAACCTGTGGAAAAATCTGTGGAAAATTTTGTAATTTAAAGAAAAATCCGTAAGTTTTGAAAAAACCACAAAAAATTGTGCAAGTCATAAGTTGCGGTAAAATGGGGCATTTTCAAAGATATGTCAAATTTTTATAAAAAAATTCAAAAATTTTAAATATTTTCCACAATCCTATATTTTTTTAATAAAGCGATTTTAGTAATTATGAATTTTATTTGATGCTAAAAACTATAAAGAGTTGAAATTTTTTAAAAAGATACATCAAAATTTAAAAGGAGTAATTTTTAAATTAATAATGAAATTTTTCTAAAATAATATTTTAAATTAAGGATTGTGCTTGCTCAAACCGTTTAACAAAAAAAATCTTTCTTTTATATTATTTGTTTTCGATGAGATGAAGCTCGCCCCTATAATTTTAATATTTGGAAATGACAAAAATATTTTTTTATCGTATATTTTTTATTCGGGCGGGGATGAGCCCGCCCCTACTAAAAAAAATAAAAATATATTTGCAGGACTTTTATCTGTAAAAGATTGTCGCAAAAAAATTATAAATTTATTTATAAAAATATTTTATCTACCATTAAAAGATTATAAATGCAATTTTTGATTATTTAAGAGATTTTTTAATATTTGCTAAACAAAAAAAATTTGCCAATTTTAGCCCTTCTTGATGTGAAGCGAAGTATTACTCTTACATTATCAGATCAAAAAGGCAAAATTACAAAAACCCAATAAAAATTATTTATAAGCAGGCACAAAAATTGCATCACCAGTTCTGTTATCTACAACAGAGCCATAGGCATAAAAAGTTCCTTCTTGTACAGATATTACAGCATAAACTGAATCGTAATTACAATTTTGGCCACTTAAAACATTTCCTATTTGAAAATTTTGATATTTCAAAATCGTATAATTTTCAGAAAATAAAATTTTGCCATCTCCAGAATAAATGGATAGTAATATAGTACCATCCTTTGATGTAAAATTTGAAAAGCCAATATTTGTTCTAAAATTTTCATTGCATTTAAGGCTTGTTATATAACCAATACCATTTTTTCCAATCAATTCATCACTTCCAAGGGAAGGAACAAATTGTCCATAAGTTCCATTTCCTGTATTGTTATATGTCCTGCTTATTGCAATAATTCCATTTGCCCCTTCAATAAATAAACTTCCAGAAGAATCTCCACTTTCATCAAAAACTTCTTTTACCAAATCTTTCAAATAAATCTGCTGAAAAGCGTTAATTTCGAAATCCTTATTCCTCCCGCCTTTTTTTGACTCATACCTTAATTTTACACTTTTATTTTGAGAATTTGTATTAAGAAGCCATAAATCACTTTGCCAATTAGTTCCATAAGCACCTTCAGAATGAGCAACAACTGCAATGATTTTAGTTTCCTGTTCAACTTCATCTAACTTTTTAAAGGGTATGTAAATTGCATCTCCTGTTAAATTGTCTATGACAGAACCATAAGAAATTACCCCGCCACCACTTAAAACCTCAATCTTTGCATATCCATTATCAACATCTGGAAATCCAAGGTCATTCCAGTTTCCCTGTTTCCAGCTGAAAGGCATAATATCCATTACCTTATTTCCTAATTCAAAACCAGAAGAATTATAAGCAGTTATTTTTATGTTTGTTTTTATACCTTCTACTTCTGTAAAACCTATATTTGTTCTGAAATTATAATTTTCATTTAAACCAATAATAAATCCAGAGTTTCCCTGCCTTAATGCTCTACTTCTTATTGAATTTTCTCCAAGTTGTGCAGGTATAAATTGCCCATAGGTTCCATTTCCTGTGTCGTTGTAAGTACGAGAAGTTATCACTAATAGTTTGTCTAAAGATATCCTTAAATTTCCCGAACTATTATCAGAAATGCCACAAGTATTCTTTAAAAGGTCTTCATAAAATATTGCCTTTTTCCCATTTAAACACCTATTTTCACAAACAGGTGATGAAGTCCCATCTTCTCCTTTTGGAACAAAAATTAAATCATAACAAACCTTTTCATCATAAGGATTTAAAATCATTACATCTGTTTTCCAATAAGTTCCTCCTACACCATAAGAGCTTGCAACAGCAGGAATAAATGAATTTTCACCATAAGGAGAGACAATTGAGAAAACATCATCGCTTAAGTCAAAATAATCTGTTTTTTTTGCATCTTTTATAGATATCTTATAATTAAAACCACTTGGGATATCAAAAGGAACAAACCAGTTGTAGCTTCCAGTATTTAAAGCAGAAGAATCAATATTTGCAAAGAATTTTCCGCCTTCATAAAGATCAATGCTCACCTTACTTGTGCAATCACTTCCACTGGTATTCCATATTATATTATAGCTCTGTCCTTTATAAAAAGTTTCACCACCATTTGGAAATACTACAAAAACTGAACAAGTTGGGGTTGATTTAATGGCAAAATAATTATCTGAATAGTCAAAATAATTGGAATTTACAATATCTGTTATTTTAATTTTATAGCTATTTGAATCAGGAATATCAAAAGGCGGTGACCATGGAAATATGCCATTATTTGGTGCATTGGAAGAAATTGTTTGAATAAATTTTGTCCCTTGATAAAGTTCAATCTTTACATAAGATTGGCAATAAACTCCATTTGAGGTCCAGGTTATATCATAATTCTCGCCTTTATACCAGGTCTCATAACCATTTGGGGATGTAACCTGGATTGCACAAGGACTACCAGAAATAGTAAAGTCATTATTTGAATAATCATAATAAAAATTATTTGTAAGATCAGTTATCTTTACTTTATAATCATTCCCCTGTGGTATGTTATCAGGTATTGCCCAACTAAAAGTTCCATCATTTTCTGTGGAAGAAGAAATTGTGCTATAAAAAGAATTATTTTTATAAAGTTCAATCTTCACATTACTTGAACAACTTGATCCACTGGAGGTCCAATTTATATTGTAAGTCAAAGTGTTATACCAGACCTCCCCACCATTTGGTGAAAATATAGTATATGTGCATTGGGGGTTTGCAATTGTAAAATAATTGTCTGAAAAATCATTATTGCTTATATTATCCAAATCAGTTACTTTAATTCTATAATCAGAACCACTTGTAAGCCCTGCCTGAACAGTCCAACTATATAAACCATTGTTTGGAGCAGAAGAAGCAATAGTTGAAACCTTATTTGTTCCTTTATAAAGATCAATTGAAACATTTGATCCACAAATTGCACCACCAAAATTCCAGGTTATATTATAAGTTGCACCTTTATAAAAGGTTTCTCCACCATTTGGATAATTAACTGTAAAATTACAAGTTGGAGGTGGAGCAATTGTAAAAAAATTATCAGAATAGTCACCAATGAACGAATATATCAAATCACTTACCTGAATTCTATAATCATTTCCATCTGGTAAAGAATTTGAAACATTAAAAGTAAATAAGCCATCATTTGGAGTAGAGTTTGCAATTGTTTGAATGAAAGAAGTTCCTTTGTATAGTTCAATTTTTACATTTGAAGGACAGGTTGCACCAGAAGAAGTCCAAGTTATATTATAGTTTTGCCCTTTATATAAATTTTCACCACCATTTGGATAAGTTATTGAAAAAGTGCAATCAACTGGAGGACCAGAAGAAGAAACTATTGCAAGAGAGTGATCTACACCAGCGCCAATTGAAAAAGCATTTGAAATATTTAATACTTGAACAGGAACATTTGAATTATTATTTGTACCATCTCCCAATTGACCAGATGAATTACCACCCCAAGCCCAGATTATTCCATTTGAACTTATTGAAAGAGAATGAAATCCTCCTCCTTCCAATGAAATTATATTTGATATACCTTGAACTTTAACAGGTATATTTGAATTATTGCTTGTTCCATTTCCAAGCTGTCCATTTGAATTCCAGCCCCATGCCCAAACTTCTCCTGAGGATGTTAATGCTAAAGAATGGTTTGTTCCACCTGCAATTGAAATAACATTTGACAAAAAAGAAACATCAACAGGAATATTTGAGTTATTATTATTACCATTACCAAGTTGACCGTAATTATTTAGTCCCCAAGCTTTTATACTAAAATTTTCAATGGCAAGAGAATGTCTTGAACCAGCAGCAATCATAGTAGCATTAGAAATATTTAACACTTGAATGGGAACATTTGAATCACTATTTGTACCATCCCCCAATTGACCAAAATTGTTAAAACCCCAAGCCCAAACTGTTCCATCGTTTAAAAGTGCTAATGAATGATCGTATCCTGCGGCTATTGATACAGCATTTGTTATATTTAAAACCTGAACAGGTACATTTGAATCAATGTTTGTCCCATCTCCCAATTGACCATAAAAATTATATCCCCAAGCCCAAACAGTTCCATCTGATCTCAATGCCAAAGAATGATTAAAACCAGAAGAAACATCAACTATATTAGTTAAACCAAAAACCTGAACAGGTACATTTGAATCAATGTTTGTCCCATCTCCTAACTGACCAAAGTTATTATTTCCCCAAGCCCATACAGTTCCATCATTTCTTAAAGCAATTGAATGCCTATCTCCTCCGTCTATATCAATAATATTTAAAATATTCAAGACCTGAATTGGAGTATTAGAATTATTATTTGTGCCATTTCCCAATTGACCAGAAGAATTTAGCCCCCAAGCCCAAGGAGTACCAGCTGTTTGTGAAAAAACTTGAAAGGAAAAAAATAAAAAACAAAATAAAATTTTTAACATAACCCCTCCTAATTTTCAAATCAATAAATATTATAAATTATTTTAGATACAATGTCAAGTATATGTAAAATTCCACAGCAATGAAGAATGAAATTGGCAAAATTTTCTTGTGGTTTGTGCAAGCACGGCCCCTACACAGATGATCGCATATTTCATATCTCATATCGGGATTCGGGAATATTTTTTTTATCCTAAATGCTAAATGGCAAATGCGAAATGCTGCTCTATTGCTCTACTGCGCTGATTTCAAGCATGCTATAGAGGCTGTCCGACAATAGAATGTTTTGATAGATGTTATAAAATATATAGTGTTTAGAAATAAAAAGCGAAACAATATATTGTGTATATATTTAAAAAATTTGAATTATTGGACAGTCTCTAAAGACCCTGCGACTACATTTTTTATAATTTTTTTTGTAAAGGCTCCCTTTGGTCGCCCGCAAATACGAAAAATACAAAATATATTATAATATTTTTATTTTATAAACCTTATTGAAATTTTCATTAAAAAGAAAAATATTTATAATATATCTTCTTTATCTTTTAAAAGTATTAAAAATTTCATTCTTTAAAAGATTTTTTAGAGGAAATTTAAAAACAAAAATCTAAAAAAAGCGTTAAAAAATTGGTGGAAATATCTGTGAGAAACTTTGAAATTTAATGAAAAATTGGAAATTCTTGAAAAAATTGCAAAAAATTGTTCATTTTGTGATTTGCTGAAAAATGAGGGATTTTATAAATATCACTTTTTAATTTCAATCTAAAAAAAATAAAAAAATTTATTTTTTAAATTATTTTATTTTAAAAAGTTATAAGAAGATAAGTTCTTTTTTAAATCAAATTTTAAAAACTTTTGAATATATTGTCCGCAATTTGAGCCAATTTCATTTTCTTTAAGTTCACCTAAACTTTCAATCACTTCAAAACCTTCATTCTTTAATTTATTTGAAATCTTTATAATCTTTTCATAATCATCAAACCACAAAGAGGGAATTTTTTTTTCTTGTGCTGAAATAGTAGGATTTACTGGTGTTATTTTAATTAAAAATTTTTTATTTGAAAAAATTCTCTTTATTTTTTCTACTTCCAGATCTTTTTCCTCCATCAAAGCAAAATTTAATGTAATTTTTTTATCTCCTTCCTTAAAAAAATATTCACCAAAAGAAGAAATTTCTTCAAAGGAAAGTTTTTTTACCTTGGAAATCCATTTTCTTTTATCTTCTCTTGTTGAATGGATAGAAAATTGCATCTGAAATTTTCCATTGGAATAGTAATTATCTTTAATTTCTTTTAAATTTTTTAAAAAGTTTATAGATTTTAAAGGTGCAATTGTTGAAATAGAAGGTATTAAATTATAAGATTTTATTCTTATTGGCAATTCCTTTAAAACTTTCAGAATCTCATTGTTCAAAGTTGGTTCACCAATTCTTGCAAATTGAATTTTAAATTTTTTTGAATTAACAATTCCCCTTGGAAATCTATTTTTAATTAAAAAATAAATCTGCTCAAAGATTTCCTCTTCCTTTAAGTTCCTTTTAAAACTTCCGCCAGCATCACAAAATTTACAATTAATAGGGCATCCAATTTGGGTTGACAAAATAATAACCCATTTTTCTTTTATGTCCAGTTGTGGAGTTAAGGATTCCACAAATTCTATAAATTCATCATCTCTTATTTTTGCAAGATAAACTTTTGCTATTTTTTCATCTCCAACTTCTTTTATTATTTCCATCCTCTTATTTTCTCATAAATTTTTTGAGCTGCCAAAACTCCATCCCCTAAGGCAATTGATACATACCTGAACTTTGGATGGGCTACATCTCCTATTAAATATAATTTCCCTTCTTTTATAAGTTTCTTTTCTTTTAACTTAAAATCCCTGTGATAAAACCTATTTTCTTTTATTCTTCCTGTGGTATTAAATAAAAAATCAAAGCAAAAAAATTTTTCTTTATCTTTTCTTTTTATTAAAACATATATTTTATTCCCAGTTCTCTGGATTTTTTTTATTTTTGAATTATTTAAATAGGTTATATTTTTATTTTTTAAAACTTCCCTTTTTAATTCTTCAATTGCCTTTGGTTTTTGTCTTCTATGAATTATAAAAACTTTACTGTATTTTTTTAAAGTTAAAGAATAATCAAAGGCAACATCAGAGCCCCCAATTATTCCAATCTTTAAATCTTTTTTTCTTTTTATATCACTGATATTATCAAAATTAAAATTTTTAAAGTTCTTTGGATATGTGCCACTGGCAACAACTAAAATATCAAAATAATAACTATTTTCCCCTTTCAAGACAAATTTATTTTTCAAGAAATTAACTTCTTTTATCTCTTCATAAATAATTTTTAATTTAAATTTTTCTGCTATTTTCTCTATTTTCTCAACAAATTCTTTTCCTTTAATTCCACTTGGAAAACCTAATAAATTGTTTATTTTATATGCTTCTTTAACTGTTCCACCAATTTGATTTTTTTCAAAGATTACTGGGTCAAAACCAAACCTTTTTAATTGTACTCCACAGGATATACCAGCAGGTCCTGCTCCAATTATGCCTATCTTCAAATCAATACATTGGAACAAAAACTGGGTCGTTTGATTGGTTATTTACCACAGAAGCATAAGAAAAAACACTTCCAGATAAAACCTCAACTATTGCATAAGAATTTGAATTTCCCGATACATTTAAATCAGCAAATATATCATTTATTTGATAGTGCGAATTTGCTTGAAGTGCCTTTTCTTTTGATGCCAAAAGTGTTCCATCTCCTTTATATAAGGAAATTTTTAAATTTGCACCTTCTGATAAAGAATTAAAACCAACATTTGTCCTCATCCTGCTGTCCTTTTGCAAGCCTAATAAATAACCTTTTTCACCGCTTGTGATAAAATCATTTACTGAATAGCCCTTTATAAATTGCCCATAAGTTCCTTCTTCTGTAAGGTTATAAGTTCTGCTTGTAGTCAATAAATTCGAATTGGCTTGCTGCGGTGTAATTAAAATAGCCCCAACCCCTTCTGTTAATCCAAACAAAATTTTTAAAATATTTGGAATTGATAATGTCTGAGAGCTTTCCAATATAAAATCACCTGATGCCGCAGAAATATTATTGCTTTGGGTTGGCAGGAAATAAATCCTTAATGTTATATTTGAATTTGAAGAATTATAAATCTTAACATCTGTTACCCAATTTGAACCATAAGCACCTGAGGCAAGGGCAGAAGCAGGAATTATAAAACCGTTATTTGAAGATACATTGTTTTGCTGAATTCCATATAAAGTAACTGCAGAAATTATATTGACTAAAACAGTTGGCGTATCTGTATCATTTGAATTTATTGAAACAGTTGCCTTGAATATGTTTGTTGCATTTGCTAATAGATTTATTTTAAATGTTGTTTGTTCACCTGGATTTAAAGTTAATTTCAATTCAGAAGTATCTAAACTGTAAACAGAATCACCTGATAAGGTAACAGAAGAAATACGAAGTATCCCAGTTGGATTTGTTGATTTATTTCTAATTGTAACTATTTGAGTTGAAGTTATGCTTGGTCTTGCATTATTCCAAAAAATTTCTGTTGGATTAACTTCAATATCTGGTTCGGTTGAAGAAATTGATGTGCAATTTAAATTAAAATCATAATTGGGTTTTTGTGGATCATTTGATGAAACCCTAAAAGTTCCAGAGTAATTTCCAGAAAGGTCTGGGGAAAAAATTATACTAAAAATTGTATAACCAGAAGGAGGTAAATTATAGTTTATTCCAGTTAAATCAATCTCAAAGACATTTGAGGTATCAGATATTTCATCTATTGAACTTATTATAAGAGTTGCAGTTCCTACATTCCTGATTGTAATTAAGACAGCATAACTTGTATATGTTGGAACATTTTCGCAAATTGAAGTTTCAACAACAATGGAAGGCACACCAGCAGAAGTTGCTTCACAATTTAATGTAAAATCATAGGGGTTTTCATCTAGATCATTAGAAGATATTCTGAAAGTAGCAGAAAAATTTCCTGTTGTTTGTGGTAAAAAAATTATATTAAAATTTGTACTCTCCTGAGGATCCAGTGAATTATCAAGCCCTGTCAAATCAAGAGTATAAAAGTTTTGGGGATCTGAAATTTCTGTAATTGAATCAATATTTAAAATTCCCTGCCCTGTATTTCTTATTGTGATTGTTGAAATGCTTTGCGTTCCAACAATTGTTGAGCAACTTGAAGGAACTGTAACATTTATATCTGGCTGGAGAGAGGATATTTCAATTTTTGGTATTTTTAAGCCAGATTGATCTTCATAAGTTGATACAAAACTTACTTCATTTCCATTCCTTGGATTTGGAATTAAAACAAAACCAGAATAATCCCTGCTATTTGTAATATCAGAATTTAAAGCATTTGTAACATTAAAGGAGTATGTTTTGTCAAAATTTTGTGCATCTATTGATTGAGATTCCTGGAGTTGAGTTGCAGAGGAATAATCATTTTTTGTAATTGCACCATTTTCTTCTGCTTCTGCTTGGTCATAAACTTCAACAGTCAAAGTTGGATCGGTAGGATAAAAGTTTCCATCTGTTGTGACTTTTAAAAAAGCAGAAAAAGTATTTGGTGTTAAATTTAAGGAAGAAATATCAAATTCTAAGATTGTTCTAAGCTCCCTGTTGTAATGAGTTGCCTTTCCATCATTTGGATCAAAATCAGCTGTAAATGTGTCTTCTCCTCCAACATAAAGATCTTGGAAGTAAACAAAATAAGTTGTATTTCCACCATAGGTCTGATTTGGATTTGATTGATCAAAGACATAGGTCTGGTTTCTTAAAATATGCCCATCAGCAGCAGGAGCTAATACTTGGGCATTTAAAACTAAACTTAAAAGAAGGATTGAAATAAAAATAATTATATTTTTCATAATAACCCCGGAATAAAAATTGGATCGCTTGATAAGTTATCTACAACAGATAAATAACAAAAAATTGGAACTGAAGAATTTAATATAATAGAAACATCTTCTTGTGGAGTTATGCCAAAATATGAAAATAAATCATTGTATTGTATATGAACCCAGGGATCTAACTCAACATTTGCTTCTTTAATTAAACTTCCTTTTTTGTTTGAAAATTTTATGCTGATTTGGGCTTTTTCTGTCTTTGAAGGATTTATAATTCCAATGTTTGTCCTAAAAGATTGAGAAGAAACAGCACCTATCAATTTTTGCTCCTTTTTTGCTTTTGATATTCCAATCCCTGGTATAAATTGACCATACTCTTTATCAGGCAGTTGGTTATAAGTCCTCGAAACAATTAAAAGTTCTTTATCTGATGAAAACATTAAAGCACCTGAGCCCTGCTCCACTGAAAACTTTTCCTTTAAGATATCATCTATTTTAATTTGGTTTTTAGAAGATAAATTTAAAGAAACTGGGTTCCTTGAGATATTTTCTTCTGATTTGTCAATACCACTTTGCAAAAAATAAACATTTACTGCTGCTTCCTCTAAACTATTATTCAATATAGAAACATCAGTCCTCCAATTCGTTCCATAAGCACCTGTTGAATGGGCAGAAGCAAAAAGCCATATTTCTTCTCCAATTAAATAAGAACCTATTGAAAGATAAAATAAAAGAAATATTCTCATAATCACTCCTAAAAATTAATAAAATATTATACCATATTTTCAAGGAATTTTTCAAATCTTTTAAAAAATCTTCCCCAGGTAAATTCATTTTTTTTATTTCTTATCTCTTTTAATAAATCTTCCTTAAAATTCTTATCTTCAAAAAACTTTACTATAAATTTGGAAAATTCTTCTGTTTTATTTAAAACTGGATAATTTTGGGGAAGATATTCATTTAATTCCTCTAAGGTAGATACACAAAAAGGAATTTCAAAGGTATAAGCTATCATCAAAATCCCTGAACCAGAAGCTTTCTCATAAGGCATTAAAAGCAAATCAGCAGAAGATAAAAGTTTTATAGTTTCTTTTTCAGAATGAAAACCAAAAAAAGTTAAAAATTTATTCTTTTTAAAATCTTTAATAAATTTTTTGCATTCCCTCCAAAGATCCCCTGCAATTATAAATTTATAATCCTTATCTTTTAAAGCTTTTGCAATTTCTAATAATTTTTCAACTCCTTTATACTTTCTAATTGTTCCAAAAAAAAGAATTGTCTTATCTTCTTCTTTCAGTCCTATCTTTAATTTTGCTTCCTTTTTGTTGATCAAGTTGAAAGGAAGTGGATGCAATGGAAGAAAAGACAAAAGGATTGGTTTTTTATAAAAAGTTGAAACTTCATTAAAAGCATAATTTGAATGAACAATTAAAGCATCTGCTTCTTTGAATAATATTTTTTTTAATTTTTCAAAGAAAAAAATCTCTTTATGATCCTTTATATTGTGGCACCATAAGATTGTTTTCCAGTTTTTATATTTTTTTTTAAAGTTTTTAATAATAAAATAAAAAGGTAAACTTAAAAAGGATGTCCAATAAGAGATTAAAAAAAAACCTTCCTTTTCCAATTTTAAATTTCCTAAACTTTTCCAAGTTAATGGATTTAAGGTGTCAATCATTAAAGGAAAATCAGATTTTTTTCCCTTACCTTTAATTGATGAACCTGGATAAAAAAGCTTTGGGAATATCCTTTCAAATCCAATTGGAAAAACTTTTAAATTTTCTGGTGCTTCTTTTAAAAATTGGTTTGAATAATAAGAAATTCCACCTTTATGGGGGGGAAAAGGTGCCAAAAATAAAATGTTTTTTAACATATTAAATAAATTCTTTTAATCTAAAATAAATTTTTCTTAAAGTTTTGCCAAAGGTTTCTTTTATTTTTACTCCATTTATTGAATTTACTGGCATAATTCCAGTCAAGGTTCCTGAAAGAAATGCTTCATCCCATTCCTTTATATCTTTTATATTAGTAGGTTCTTCTATAAATTCAATTTCCAATTCCCTTGAAACTTCCTTTATTTTCTCCCTTACAACACCTTTTAACAAATAGTTTCCAATTGGATGAGTATAAATTTTTCCTTTTTTTATAACATAAAAATTTGTAGAAGCTCCTTCCCTTACATTTCCATCTTTATCATAAAACAAAACTTCATCTGCTCCTTCCTTTTTTGCTCTTATTTTTGCCAGTATTGGACCCATTAAAGAGACCGTTTTTATATCACACCTCTGCCATCTAAAATCTTCCACAGCAATTACATCAAAGCCCTTCTTAATCTCCTTTAAATTTTGGAATTTATAAGAGAAATAAAAAATTACAAAATTTGGTGTTAGATTATCTGGCGGAATATGTTTTCTTATATGGGCACCTCTTGTGATTTGAATATAGAGACCACCAGTTTCATTTTTTAAAAGATTTAAATAATCAAAAAGATTTTTTTCAAAATTTTCTGGGTATTGAATCATTGCTTCCTTTAATGAATATTTTAACCTCTCAAGATGTTCCTCTAAAAACAAAACTTTCCCTTTCTTTACTTTACAAACTTCATATACTCCATCACCAAACAAAAAGCCCCTGTCAAAAGAAGAGACCTTTGCACTTTTGAAAGTACATATTTTTCCATTTATAGAAACTTTTTTCATAAAGATTTATTATACTACACTTTTTTAAAGATTTTAAAAGATCTATCCGCTTATAATATATCTTTCAAGGTTTTGAATTAAAAAATTTTGTTCTTCAATTATGGATTTTACTACATCCCCAATACTTATAATTCCTACCAAAACTCCATTTTCCAGGACTGGCAGATGCCTTATTTTCTTTTCAGTCATTAAGACCATAACATCTTCCACTTTTTCTTCAGGTGTAATGAAATATACTTTTGAAACCATAAGTTCCGATACCTTTGTATCCTTTGAATGTTTTCCCATAAGTATACATTTCCTTGCATAATCCCTTTCAGAAAAAATTCCAACTACTTTATTATTTTCATCTAATACAAGAAGAGCACCAATATCCTTTTCTGCCATAATTTCAAGGGCTTCATAAACTGTCTTTTCAGGAGAAATATAAAATATTTCCTTTGATTTATTTTTTAAAATATCTTTAATTTTGGTTCCTGATTTCATATTTTATATAACAAAATTTATTCAATATTTATTCCTTTTGTGATAAAATGCTTTATTTATGTCCCAAGATTTGATTTTTTTGTTATTAATTTCGATTTCTTTAAGTTTGGATTGTTTTGCAGTTTCCTGTGCCATTGCCTTTCGTGAAAAAAATGTTTTAAAAATAAATATTTTAAAGATGGCATTTTTTTTTGGTTTTTTTCAATCAATTATGCCCCTTCTTGGTTTTACAATTGGAAAATTTGCTTACCTTTGGGTAAAATTAATTGACCATTGGGTTGCTTTTTTTATTTTACTTATAATTGGTTTAAAGATGATAATAGAATCTTTTGAAAAAGATGAAATTATAAAAGATAAAAATTATTTTAATTTAAAATATCTTTTTCCTATAGCAATTGCAACATCCCTTGATGCCTTTGGTGTTGGGTTCACCTTATCTATTTTGGGCTACGGATTGCTTTTACCAGTTTTACTCTTTGGAACAACAACTTTTATAATTACAATTTTTGGCTTTGCTTTTGGAAGAAATTTAAAAAAATATTTAGGTAAGAAAATTGAAATATTTGGTGGAATAATCTTAATATTAATTGGATTTAAAATTCTTTTGGAACATTTAAAGTAATATCTTCAAAACTTTTTAAATTAAAATTTAAACATTTATAACTTACCCCCAAAAGATCAGGGAAAAAACCTGAATGGTATGGATCATTTCTAAACATATACCATCCAGGTCCAAAACTTTGAGTAAAGCTTATAGCATAAGCAATCCCATAATTTCTATTTTGACTTTGAAATGATTTCCCTGCAACAAAAAATATATCTAACTTGCCATCACCATTGAAATCAGCTACCACAGGTGAATTTTCACCAGCCCAGTCCCCTTTTGTATCAAATTCAAAAATAAGATTACCATCCTTTCCTCTTAAACAATGCAATTTCCCATCATTTGAACCAAAGATTATATCAAGCCAGCCATCACAATCAATATCAGAAATTGCTCCTCCCCTAAACATATCACTCCCAACTTGATATTGCCATATTATTTCACCTTTTGAAGATAAAAGATAAGCAGTGTCATAAGCAGGAACAAAAATCTCAATAAACCCATCTTTGTTAAAATCAGCAATTGATGTAGGTGCAGCAATGTATTTTCCTAAATTCTTTTTCCATTTCAAAGCGCCATTTTTACTATTTAAACAATAAACATAACCATCATAACAACCAATAGCCATCTCTATATTTCCATCTTTATCAATATCAGCAAAAGAACCATTGTGGTACATATCACCTTTTGGTTCATTAGATTCCCATAAGATAGAGCCATCTTTTCCATTTAAAGCATAAACCCTGTGAAGCCCTAAAAACTGGGTTACTACAACATCTAAATCACCATCACCATTTGCATCTAAAATAAGTGGTTCTGATTGGATGCAACTATCTGGATCAAGGCGAATTGACCACAATTTGCTTCCATCTTCCCCATTGAAAGCATAAACATATCCCCAGAAAGTCCCTAAAATTACTTCCCACTTTCCATCGGAATCAATATCTGCAATGGCAGCAGGAGAATCTATGCAAAAACCATAGCCAGTAGAAGCAGACCACTTAATAGTACCTGTTTTGCCATCAAAACAATAAACAATAGATGTAGCAGAGGCAGAGACAATTACTTCCAGGTCTCCATCTTTATCAACATCAAAGATTACAGGGGAAGCATCATTACAACTTTTTGTATTATATTTCCATAAAAGAGAACCATCTTCTGCATTTAAGGCATAGATATTTTCATCATTAAAATATGTTCCAAAAACAATCTCTAATTTGCCATCTTTATCAATATCCCCCAAAGCAGCAGAACCAAAGGAAGGCGCTTTTAAATTATACTTCCATAAAATTTCTAAGTCAGAAAAAGCAGAAAGAGAGAAAAATAAAAATATAAATAATCTTTTCATTAAAAACCTCATTTTTTTAGAAAAAAATTTCAATAAACTTCAAAAACTTATCATAATTATACAATATTTGATTTATATTTTCCAGTTATCTTAAAAAGTTTCATAAAATAGTATTATTTTTTATGATTTTAAAATTATTTGACAAAGGGGTTGAAAAAATGTTAAATTATATAAGGATATGGTGTTTTTAAATTTGGCTACGAAGCAGATGACTGTTAAGATCGTCTACTATGGTCCGGGGCTTTGCGGAAAAACTACAAATCTACAATACATTTATCAGAAGACAAGTCCTGAGACAAGAGGAGAAATGGTTTCTCTTGAAACAGAGGCAGACAGAACACTATTTTTTGACCTTTTACCCTTAGAAGTTGGAACAATTGGAGAATATAAAACAAAAATTCAGTTATATACCGTTCCAGGACAGGTCTTTTATAATACTACAAGAAAGTTAGTTTTAAAAGGAGTTGATGGTATTGTCTTTGTAGCTGATTCCCAAAGAGCAATGGCAGATGCAAATATTGAAAGCTTTAATAATTTAAGGGAAAATTTAAAAGAATTGGGCTTAAGATTAGAAGATATACCCCTTGTTTTTCAATATAATAAAAGGGATTTGCCAAATTTAATGTCTCCCCAAGAATTGAACCAAATAATAAATAAAAATAGTTATCCTTACATAGAAGCAATTGCAACACAAGGAAAGGGGGTCTTTGAAACCTTAAAAGAAATTTCAAAGAATACATTAAAGCATTTAAGGAAGAAATTAACAGAAGAACAGGCAGCTCAAAGGAAACCAGTAACAGAATCAAAGTTTACTGTGAGGGAAGAAAAGAAACTACAACCACAAGAAACAAAAATGATTCCGCAAGTTGCTCAAACTAAGACAGTGGCTCCAGTTAAAACACCACCTCCTCCACCACAGGTTGTAAAAGAAGAAAAAGAAGAAAAGGAAGTAAAAGTTGAATTTGGAACTGTTTCAAAGCCCTCACCACAAACAACCCTTGAAGTAAGGCATGTAAGAGTCAAATCCACAATAGATGTATTGGGAGAATTGGAAAAACTAAGAAGAAAATCAACCTTGGAAGCTCCTGCTGAGAAGCCAAAAAAGAAAGAGTCCTTTAAAGAATTGGATGAACTTTTGCTTTCCTCTGCTGATCAAAGGAAGGAAATACATAAAAATTTTGAATTGCAAATAGAAAAATCAAAACTTCAAAGTGCCTCAGAAGTGAAGATAACATTGCATTTATTTGATCCAAATAATAAAGAAATAATTACTTTAAAGGATATTAATATATCTTTAAGAGATGTTAGATTAATAAAGCAACTGCTTTTAAACTTAAAAATTGAACTTCAAGGGAAATGAAAAAATTTTTTTTATTCCTTTTTATTTTTTTTATCTTAAATTGTTCTGTTAGCAAAAAAGAAAATGTAATAAAAGAAGAAAAAAAAGAAGAAATTTTTATTATAGAAAATAAAATTGAAGAACCAAAAATAGAAGAAGAAACGATTGAAGTAGAAGTTTTAGAACCAATATTTGAAATTGAAGAAGAAATAGAAATAGTTCCTATTATTCCAGAGACCGAAACCTTACCTCCCCATCCTGCAATTGAAGAAGCTATAAAATTTTATACTCAAGATTATTTTGAAAAATACAGCAAAGCATTAGAAAGATTTTCATATTATAAAAAAGAATTGGAAAAGATTTTTATTGAAGAAGATGTTCCAAAAGAATTGATATATATGTCTTTAACAGAATCTCTTTTTAATCCAAGAGCAAAATCAAGAAGGGGTGCTTATGGAGTATGGCAATTTATAAGTTCTACTGCAAAAATCTATGGATTAAGAATTGATTCTTTTATTGATGAAAGGGCTGACATTTTAAAATCAACAAAGGCGTCAGCAAAATACTTAAAGGAATCCTATGAAACCTTTGAAGGTGATTTGCTTTTAACTATTGCTTCCTACAATTGCGGCATAGGAAATGTTTTGAAAGCTCAAAGGAAATGTAAAGCAAAGGATTTTTGGGATATAAGAAAATGCTTACCAAAGGAGACAAGAAATTTTGTTCCTTCTGTTCTTGCTTCAATTGAGATTGGAAAAAATCCTTCAAAATATAATTTTTCTTTTGAAGAAAAAGATAAGCCACTTTTAAAAGAAGTTTATATTCCTTATTCTATTAATTTAAGAAAAATATTAAAAGAGGAAAAAGAAATTTATGAAAAAATAAAACAAATAAATTCAGAACTAAAAGGTCCATACACCCCCCCTTATGGTTTTAACTTAAAACTTACAGAAGAAATGTTTGATTTTTTTATATCAAAACTCCCCTATCATCTGGCAAAAGAAGGGGAAACATTAAAGGATTTAGAATTAAAATACAAAGTAAAGGCAGATTTAATTGCAAAAGTTAATAAATTAAAAAAGGAAGAAATTTTAAAAGAAGGACAAAGGATTTTTATACCTGAAGATACCTTTGAAGGTTATCACATAGTTCAAAAAGGCGAAAATCCTTACTTGATAGCAAAAAAATACAATATTCCCCTTGAAAAATTTCTTGAAATAAATGGTTTGAGCAAAAAATCTTTAATTCATCCTGGCCAAAGATTAAAAATACCTTCAAGTTTTACAACAGAAGTAAAGAAATATAAAGTAAAAAAAGGTGATACGCTGGCAAAGATTGCAAAAAAATTTTCCACAACAATTGAAAAAATTATGCAATTAAATGGCTTGGAAAACCATCAAATAAAGCCAGGCGTTATTCTGCTTATAGAATAGTGATTTCTAAGTGTATATCTGCTACAATTTTAGGTCTTGAAGCAAAAGAAATTGAAGTAGAAGTCCATATACAAAAAAATTTAAAAGGTTTTGTAACCGTTGGTTTACCAGATACTGCTGTAAAAGAAAGTAAAGAAAGAGTTAAAAGTGCAATAATAAATTCTGGATTTTTATTTCCAGATTTTTCAATAACAGTAAACCTTGCTCCAGCTGATTTGAGGAAAGAAGGAACACTTTTAGATTTGCCAATTGCCATATCTATCCTTTCTGCATCAAAACAAATAGAAATTAAAAGAGATAAAAAAATGCTAATTGTTGGAGAACTTTCCCTTGATGGAACCTTAAGGCCAATCAAAGGTGGGATATCAATTGGTCTTTTAGCAAAAGAAAATAATATAAATTCAATAATTATTCCTGAGCAAAACGAAGATGAAATATCCCTAATTAATGGAATAGAGATTTATCCTTTAAAAAATTTGAGGGATACAGCTGCTTTTTTAATGGGAAAATTTGAAATGGAACCAAAAAACTTTAAGGAAATACCAGAAGATATTAAAGAAAATTTTGAAGAGGACTTCTCAGATGTCAAGGGACAAACACAAGCAAAGAGGGTCTTGGAGATTGCATCAGCAGGCGGACACCATGTCTTAATGATTGGACCCCCTGGAACAGGAAAAAGTTTGCTTGCAAAAAGAATCCCAACAATTTTGCCACCTTTAACCTTTGAAGAAATAATTGAAACAACAAAGATACATTCAGTTGCAGGGCTTTTAACGGAAGAAAAAAAGATAATTTTGCATAGACCTTTTAGAGCACCCCACCATACAATTTCTTATGCTGCAATGGTTGGAGGAGGTCAAATAATCCAACCAGGTGAAATTAGTTTAGCTCACAATGGTGTACTCTTTTTGGATGAATTTACGGAATTCAGAAGGGATGTCCTGGAAGCTTTAAGGCAACCACTGGAAGAAGGAATAATTAACATATCAAGGGTAAACCAAAGTTTATCTTTCCCATCAAAATTTCTCTTAATTTCAGCAATGAACCCCTGCCCTTGTGGCTTTTTTGGACATCCAAAAAAGCCCTGCAAATGCACACCTTACCAAATTCAACATTATCAAGGAAAGATTTCAGGACCTTTACTTGATAGAATGGATTTGATGGTGGAAGTTCCTGCTCTATCTTTTGATGAAATGGAAAGTAAAATAAAGGGTGAAAGTTCAAAAACCATTAGAGAAAGGATAAAAAAAGCAAGGAAAATCCAGAGTGAAAGATTTAAAAGTAAAAGTACTAAAACAAATGGAGAAATGGGACCTAAAGAAATTGAAGAATTTATTAAGTTGGATAAAGAAAGTAAAAATTTACTTAAAATTGCTTCAGATAAATTTTCTTTATCAGGTAGATCAATCCACAGAATTCAAAAAGTTGCCAGGACAATTGCAGATTTAGAAGGAAAAGAAGAGATTTCTCCAAGCCATATTTCAGAAGCATTGCAGTATAGATTTTCGAGGTATTTTGAGAGTATTTAAGATGGATTTATTTGAAGGAATATTAAAGAGAAGATCTATTAGAAAATATAAAGATAAAGAGATCCCAGAAGAAATATTAAAGAAAATTATAGAAGCAGGTATGTATGCCCCTTCTTCTTCTAATAAAAGACCCTGGTTTTTTTTATTAATAAAAAACAAGGAAATTTTAAAAAAAATAGCTGACTATCACCCTTATGGAAAAATGCTTTACCAAGCTCCTTGTGCAATTCTTGTTTGTGGAAATAAAAAATTGCAAAACCTGGAAGGCTATCTTGCTCTGGACTGTGCTGCTGCAACTCAAAATATCTTGCTTTCTGCTTTTAATTATGGGATCGGCTCCTGCTGGGTTGCTGTTTATCCAAGGGAAGAAAGGATAAATTTTATTAAAAATTTATTGAATTTAGAAGAAAATTTATTGCCAATTGCTTTAGTTTCTCTGGGCTATCCAGCAGAAGAAAAAGAAAAACCAGAAAGGTTTGAAGAAGAAAAATTAAAAACTTTATTTTAGGATGAATCCATAGTTCTCTTCAATTTTTGGGTTAAGAGAAATTGCTTTTTTTATATTTTCCTTTGCTTTTTCTAAATATGATTTATCCTTATTGCCTTTCCCTATTAAATAATAAAAATATCCACTCAAAGCATAAATACTTGCTGAGCCCTTTTTCTCTTTAATTATTCTATCTAATTCTGATATACCACTTTTTAATGTTTCTTCAAAATTTTTCCCTTCTTCCATCTCCCATTCTGCCTTCATTTTATACAACTCACCTTTGATTTCATATAAAGGGATTGATTGTTTTTTCAATAGCTTCTGCTCTTCTAATAATATCAAAAGAGTTTTTAAAATTTTCAGCAGGATCTAAATTGTTTTTTGTTTTATCTTTTGCTTTAATCATTTCTAAATTTATATAAGATATATAAGATCAAAGGAAATCTGGCTTTATTTTTAATGCCTCTTCAATATAATAATTTGCCTTTGCAAAGTCATCTTTATTGAAGTTTTTTTCCAATTTTATCAAATAACACTCAGTTAAATTGCTATAAGAAATTACATAATTTGGATTTATGATAACTGCATTTTCAAAACTTTCAATTGCTTTTTCTAACCAAAAAGTGGGGGCTAACCCTTTCAAAGTATTATAATATGCCATTTCAAGATATAAATTTCCCCTTGTGTTATAATTAGAGCAATTATTTGGATCAATATTTATTGCTTTTTCAATATACTTTAATCCTTCTTTTAAAGAGTTTTCTGGATTTAAACCTATTTCTAATTCATAACTTCCCATATTCCAATAAGACAAACTTACAATATTATATAAATTGGAATTATAAGGATTTAACTTAATTGCTTTTTTAAAATATAAAATGGAATTATTAAATTCACCTCTTAGGTTTATGCCAATTGCTCTTTTATATGCACCAATTGAAAGGTATGAGGATCCCAAATTTGAATAAGAAAACCAATCATCTTTTTTCATCTCAATTGCTTTTTTGCAAAATAAATTGAATTTTCAAAGAAATTTTCTGGGTTTTTTCCTTCATATAGATAATAACTTCCCATTTTTAAATTTGCATAAGAATAAAGATTATATGCTTCATAAAGTTCCACATTTTATTTTAATAACTTTTCAAAATTATCCTCAATTTTCTTAAAACAATCCTCAGGAGAAACACTTCCTTGATAAATTTTTAAATCCATCTCGGAAAGGTAAATAGAAGATAAAAATCTATAAATTTCAGGGGCACACTCTCTCTCCTTCAGGATTTCATTAAAAACAGATTCTGCTTTTTTAAAATATTCCATTGCCTTTTCCTTTTCTCCTTTTTGCAAGAAATCATCTCCTATATTTTTATAAATTTTCCCTTCCAGTTTCCAGTTAGCGTAAAACCAGGGAAATTTTTCTTTTACCTTTTTTATATTTTCAATTGACAAATCATATTCTTTTTTTGAAAAAGCTTTCAAAGCTTCTAAAAACTCCCAGGCTTCAATATCTTTCAAACTACTTATTTTCAAATAGTCATCTATCTTTGATAGGTATTCTCTTTCAAGTTTTGATAAGGAAATATTCCTTAAATTTTAATAATAAATATCATTTGGTTTATATCTAAAATCATTTAATGCAATTTCTAAATTTTTCCTTGCCTTTCTAAAATCTTCCAAAATTACATAACTTTTTCCCAGAGCATAGTAGCCAGGACCATAATCAATTTTACCCAATCTTCTGGCGGCACTTTCAATTTGATTAATTTTTTCTTCTATTGCTTCTATCTGTGGCTTAATATTATGTATCTTTGATGAATATATATACCATAGCATATCTTCAACATATTTAGATTGTTGATTAAATTCCATTGAAATTATTGTTTGCTTTCTTTCAAGTTTTTTAAGGTTTATTATATAAATTGAAAAAAAAGATTAAATAAAAATTGTTATGAAAAAATAAAAAGCAATCTTATATTTTTTAATCTTCTTAAAGAGTTTGTAAAAAATGTCTGGTCTTTTTGCCTTTACTGGCTCGCCCATTAAATAATTTTCAATGTCCTCGTATAAATCTTTTGCAGAATTGTATCTTTTTATCTTTTCCTTTTCCATACATTTCATAATTATTGCTTCCAAATCCCTTGGAATATCCTTTTTAATTTTTTTTATGGGAACTATTTCCTTTTCTATTATTTTTTCCATTTTTTCAAGATCCTCTGCATCAAAGGGAAGAGAACCGGAAATTGTTTTGTACATAACAACACCTAAACTAAAAATATCTGTCCTTCTATCTATCTCCCCTGCTTTTCCTTTAAGTTGTTCTGGTGCCATATAACCCAATGTACCAATAACCATACCAGGAAAAGAAAAATCACTTTTTTCTACTTCTCTTGCCAAACCAAAATCAATAAGATATGGCTTAATTTCTCCATTTTCTTTAAATTCAGCTAATTTTCATTTTCAATTGAACCTTGTACCCTTGCTTCCCTAAAAAATCTCTGAATTAAAAGGTTATCTGAGGTCTTTAAAATTTTTAATGCTACATATCTTTTTAAAACTGTATCAAAAGCTTTATATACATAAGAAATACCACCTTCACCTAAAAGAATTTCATATTTCCCAATTTTTTTTATCATTTTTGTCTATTAATTTATATTTGTGAAGAAAAGCCATAAACTTGTGATATTCTTCATCTTTCAAATTAAATACCTTTAATAACTCCTTAAACCTTCTATTTTCTGTTTTCATTAATCCATTTCTTATAATTTCTTTTACTTCATCCCTGTTTAATTCTTTATTTAAAAATTCCTTTTTAACGGCATCCCCAAAATTTTTTCCTTCTTCGATTTTTTTTAAAATTAATTCAATTTTATCTTCCTTTATTTAATTAAAAAAATATCAATTTTTTTAAAATCTATCAAATTTCCTTTTGCTTCCACCATTCCTCTATTCAAAATATTTATAAGTTCCCCTACATTTCCATAAAAAGGATAGCTTTTCAAAAATTTCATTGTTCTTTCATAAATAATGAAACCATTTCTTTTCAAATAATATTTTGAAATTTCTTCTATATCCTTTGTTCTTTCCCTTAAAGGTGGTATCTCTATGGTATAAGTTGAAATTCTAAAAAATAAGTCCTCCCTAAAGTTTCTCTTTTCCACTTCTTTTATAAGTTCTTTATTGGTGGCACAGATTATTTTGCAATCTGCTTTTTTTCCTTATCTTCTCCTAATCTTTTATAAAATCCAGTATCCAAAAACCTTAAAAGTTTTACTTGCACCACCTGTGGGATTTCAGATATTTCATCAAAAAAGAGAGTTCCTCTTTTTGCCTGTCCTACAAGCCCTTCCCTTTCAACTGCTTCTGTATAAGCTCCTTTTTTACAAACAAAAAGTTCTGCCTCAAATAATGTTTCTGGAAAGGATGGAAGGTTTACAACAACAAATTTTCCTTCTCTTCCAGAAAGTTTATGCAAAAGTTCAGCCAAAAGTCCCTTTCCTGTACCTGTCTCTCCAAGCAATAGGATGGGGGATAAGTGACAAAGTTTTCTCACTTTTTCCCTTATCAATTCAGATTGTTTTGAATTTCCAATCCAAATCTCTTTTTGAAGATCCTCTATGATCTTTTTATCCTTCCAAAAGCTTAAATAAATTTGAAAGATTTTGCCTAAAAATTTAAGCCATAATTTCTCTGCTTCTGAAAATTTATTTTCATTCCTTATTCTATCAATGTAAAGAATTCCCAATAATTTTTATTCTTCAAAAACAGGGAAAACATAAATAGATTTAATTTTATACCATATAGAGGATTTGCTTCCCTTTTGGAACAAAAGATCATCTTCAAAAATTTCATTTCCTTCTTTTATTGCTTTTTCTACAAAACTTTTTGCAATTCCTTCAATATTTTCAATTGAGTTTCCAGAAATTCTTATATTATCATTTATAATCCTTGCTTTAAATTCTTCACCTTCAAAAAATACAGTACCATCTATAATTTCTTTTTTAAAAAGATCTTCCAAAAATACTTCAAGAACTTTTAAATATTCCCCTCTTTCAAAGGCATCTTTCAACAAATCCATTCAAAATAATTATATACGAAAATTTAAAGAAATTCAAGAAAGTTAGAAAATATTCTAACTAAATTAGAATACTGGTTAACTTTTTTATTTTAAAAGAATTCATAATACTTGAAGAAAGTTGTTTTACTACCTTGCTTTTCTCTAATTAGTTTTAATTAAAAATATTCTGGCATAAAATTTGTATATAAAAATAACCATATGAAAAATATTTTATTTGTAATCTTGATTTATTTATTTTTAAAAGCCCAACCTATTATAGGTTTAAAGCTAAATGCCATCCCTTCAAAATATAAAGGTATATGCCCAGTTTTAATAAGTTATAATGGGGAAATTTCTGTTCAAGAGCCAACAATTGTGCATTATAGATTTTTGAGATCTGATGGTTTTAAAAGCCCTGTGGAAGTTATGGAATTTTCAAAAGAAAAGATAAAAAAAGTTAGTATGAATTGGAATGCAGAAAAAGATACAAAGGGGTGGGCTTCAATTGAAGTAATTTTTCCTTATTATCTACAATCTAAGAAAGTTTACTTTGAAGTTAAATGTATGGTGATACAAGAAATGCTCTGGCACGCTTGTATCAAGATGGCACCCTTGATAAAACAATTAACCCTGATGCAAATGGTCAGGTTGTATCTATTGCAGTTCAAAAAAATGAAAAAATATTATTTGGCGGTACTTTTACTTCAGTTTTGGGTGGAATATCAAGATATTACATTGCCCGCATCAATCCTGATGGTTTTCTTGATGATTTTGATCCAATGCCTTCAGATTATGTTTTGTCAATTGCTGTTCAAAAGGATGAAAAAATTTTAATTGGTGGCTATTTTACAAGTGTTGGTATGTATTTAAGAAATAGATTAGCACGCCTTTATACAGATGGTTCTGTTGAAGAATCCTTTAATCCAAATGTTAGTGGTGCTGTATATTGTATAGTAGTTCAGGAGGATGGGAAAATATTGATTGGTGGCGAATTTACACATATAAATGGAGTTGAAAAAAAATACATTGCTCGTTTAAACAGTGATGGAACAATAGATGATACTTTTTATTCCCTTAATTTTAATAATATTGTAAGAACAATAGCTTTGCAAGAAGATGGAAAAATAATAATTGGTGGTGATTTCACAGATATAAGTGGAAAAACAATGAACCATATAGCTCGCCTTTTCTCAGATGGTACATTAGATTCAGATTTTAATCCCAATGCCAATGGGAATGTTGAAACAATTGCTGTTGAAGCAGATGGGAATATTTTAGTTGGTGGTGATTTTACAAGAATAGGTGGTACCGATATTTTTTATTTAGCCCGTATAAAACCAGATGGAACAGCAGATAAAACATTTAATACAAATTGCAATGGCTGGGTGTTTTCCATTTCATTACTTTCTGATAATAAAATTTTAGTAGGTGGATCGTTTACAAGTATTGGCGGACAAGTAAGAAACAGAGTTGCACTTCTTAACAAAGATGGAACTGTTGTTACTGATTTTAATCCTAATGCTAATAGCTTTGTAAATGCTGTTGCAGTTGAACCAGATGGAAAAGTCCTTTTAGGAGGAAATTTTACAACAGTTGGAAGTCAGATAAGAAATTATATAGCACGGATAAGTTCTTATGATTCTGCAATTTATAATTTAAATGTATCTGCAGATGGAACAGAAGTTGATTGGCTTAAAAGCCAGTCAGCACCTGAGGTATATGATGTTAGTTTATATTATTCTGAAAATGATATCGATTATACATATATTGGTAATGCCCAGAGAATTTCAAATGGCTGGCAAAAGACAGGACTGTCTCTTCCTTTCAATCAAATTGGATATTTAAAAATTATTGCAAAAGCATATGGAGGGCAATACAATGGTTCAACTTCAATTGTTGAATTTATAAAACAGTTTTACAATAAAGGTTATTCCTTAACTGTTTCAAAACTTGGAATGGGCTCAGGAACTGTTATAAGTACACCTGCAGGAATAAATTGTGGAGATGATTGTTCAGAGATTTATCCAGAAAATAATTTAGTTATCCTTTTGGCAACTGCACAAGAAGGTTCTTCTTTTGCTGGATGGGGTGGAAATTGTACCCCCTGTGGATTCAATATTGTATGTTCTGTCCCTATGAGCTCAAATAAAAATTGTACTGCAACTTTTAATTTAAATTATTTTTCTCCAAAGCCAATACCAGATGGAACAAATTCCACAGAGCCAATGAGAGCAACAAAAATTTCACCTGATGGAAACCAGATAGAAATATCTTTTGATGAGATATGTAGTCCTTCTTCAATAAATATAATTTATGGAAATTTAGGCACAATTTCAAACTATACAATTTCTGGCTCAAAATGTGGGATAAGCAATCCAGATATATGGGATACAGGTTCTATTACAAATATCTGGTTTGTCCTTGTATCAGATAATTTAAATGGAACTGAAAGCAGTTGGGGATATTCTTCCTCTGGAGAAAGAAATGGTACTAATGCTTCAGGTCAATGTGGAAATAACAATAGAGATAATAGTGAAACCTGTCCATAGCAAAAGAAATAGATTTATAGGAGTTTAAATTGCTTAAGGCTTTATCAAATAAATTCTTTAAAATTTTTGTTGCAAAAATAAAATTTTTCTGTCATAATTTTTTGGGGGTTTCTATGAAAAAATATTTATTTTGCTTTTTGTTTCTTTTCTTTCCATTATCTCATTTTTCTACCACTTACTATATCAGAACAGATGGTGGAACAGGAACACAATGCAATGGATTAGCAAATTCACCTTATCCTGGTTCAGGTGAAAATCAAAATTGTGCTTGGTCTCATCCCTTCTGGGCATTAAATGAGTATGGGGAATGGAAAATCTCTGGTGGTGATACTTTAATAATTGGACAAGGAAGTTATATGATTGGATATGGTGCACCAAATACTTCTACCTGGTGCGATTCAGAAGGGTCATACGGCTGTTATCTACCACCAATTCCTTCTGGCACATCTTCTAATCCTACAAAAATTCTTGGGGAAGGTTATAATTCTGGATGTTCAAATCCACCTGAACTATGGGGAACTCAAAGGGTTTATCAAATATTATCCCTTGAAAATTCTTCAAATGTTGAGATAAACTGCCTTGAAATAACAGACCATTCCTCTTGTGTTGACTTCCACTCAAACCCTTCTGTTGCCTGCCAAAGAGATACATATCCTTATGGTGATTGGTCTTCAAATGGAATTTTTGCTTCAAATTCTTCTAATGTTACTTTAAAAAATTTAAACATCCATGGACTTGCAGAAAACTGTCTTGCAACAGCAGCACTTTCAAACTGGACACTTGAAAATGTTCGGCTTGCTGGATGCGGTTGGGCAGGTTGGAATGGAGAATATGGAGAAAATCCAGCTAATTCTGGAACTATGCATTTTAAAAATTTAACAGTTGAATGGAATGGATGTGCTGAAAACTACCCAGGAGAAAACCCAGATCATTGCTGGGCACAAAGTCAAGGTGGATATGGAGATGGAGTTGGATTTCCAAGAACAGGAGGGAACTGGATAATTGAAGATTCTGTTTTCAGGCATAACACCTCAGATGGACTTGACTTGCTTTATGTTGGCGTTGGTTATCCTGACACTACAATAAGAGTATCCAAAACAAAGGCATATGGAAATGCAGGGAACCAGTTAAAAGTCGGTGGAACAAGCATAATGGAAAATGTTTTATCAATAGGAAACTGTGCCTATCTTTATGGAAAGCCCTTTTCACAAGAATTTGGAAGTTGTGAAGAAGGAGATACCTGCAGAGCTGGAGGTGCTTCTATTTCAATAAATTTAGGGCAAAATGATTATGCAAGGATTATAAATTCCACAATTACAAGTCAGGGATGGGCACTTGTTGAAGCCCAATGTATAACAAAGGATTTTCCTGATGAACCAGATTGTCTTGGCACGGAATATTTAGAGATTAAAAATTCAATTTTCAGGGGATATGAAGATTATTGTGTTGGTGGAGGAAATCTTTCTGATTTTATTGGTGATTTAGATCCTTATGGTTTTACAACTGGAAGAGTTGACTATAATATACTTTATAATGTTGATTATGATGTTTGTCCGCAGGGACCACATGACATTTGTTCAAATCCACAGGTAATAAACGATAGCATAGATAACTTTGATGGGCATTTAAAACAATCAAGTCCAGCAATTGATAAAGGCACAAGCGAAGGTGCACCATCAGAAGATTTAGATGGAAATCCAAGGCCTCAAGGTGCAGGCATTGACATTGGTGCTTATGAATATACACAACCAGGAGAACCAAAGCCAATACCAGATGGAACAAATTCCACAGAGCCAATGAGAGCAACAAAAATTTCACCTGATGGAAACCAGATAGAAATATCTTTTGATGAGATATGTAGTCCTTCTTCAATAAATATAATTTATGGAAATTTAGGCACAATTTCAAACTATACAATTTCTGGCTCAAAATGTGGGATAAGCAATCCAGATATATGGGATACAGGTTCTATTACAAATATCTGGTTTGTCCTTGTATCAGATAATTTAAATGGAACTGAAAGCAGTTGGGGATATTCTTCCTCTGGAGAAAGAAATGGTACTAATGCTTCAGGTCAATGTGGAAATAACAATAGAGATAATAGTGAAACCTGTCCATAGCAAAAGAAATAGATTTATAGGAGTTTAAATTGCTTAAGGCTTTATCAAATAAATTCTTTAAAATTTTTGTTGCAAAAATAAAATTTTTCTGTCATAATTTTTTGGGGGTTTCTATGAAAAAATATTTATTTTGCTTTTTGTTTCTTTTCTTTCCATTATCTCATTTTTCTACCACTTACTATATCAGAACAGATGGTGGAACAGGAACACAATGCAATGGATTAGCAAATTCACCTTATCCTGGTTCAGGTGAAAATCAAAATTGTGCTTGGTCTCATCCCTTCTGGGCATTAAATGAGTATGGGGAATGGAAAATCTCTGGTGGTGATACTTTAATAATTGGACAAGGAAGTTATATGATTGGATATGGTGCACCAAATACTTCTACCTGGTGCGATTCAGAAGGGTCATACGGCTGTTATCTACCACCAATTCCTTCTGGCACATCTTCTAATCCTACAAAAATTCTTGGGGAAGGTTATAATTCTGGATGTTCAAATCCACCTGAACTATGGGGAACTCAAAGGGTTTATCAAATATTATCCCTTGAAAATTCTTCAAATGTTGAGATAAACTGCCTTGAAATAACAGACCATTCCTCTTGTGTTGACTTCCACTCAAACCCTTCTGTTGCCTGCCAAAGAGATACATATCCTTATGGTGATTGGTCTTCAAATGGAATTTTTGCTTCAAATTCTTCTAATGTTACTTTAAAAAATTTAAACATCCATGGACTTGCAGAAAACTGTCTTGCAACAGCAGCACTTTCAAACTGGACACTTGAAAATGTTCGGCTTGCTGGATGCGGTTGGGCAGGTTGGAATGGAGAATATGGAGAAAATCCAGCTAATTCTGGAACTATGCATTTTAAAAATTTAACAGTTGAATGGAATGGATGTGCTGAAAACTACCCAGGAGAAAACCCAGATCATTGCTGGGCACAAAGTCAAGGTGGATATGGAGATGGAGTTGGATTTCCAAGAACAGGAGGGAACTGGATAATTGAAGATTCTGTTTTCAGGCATAACACCTCAGATGGACTTGACTTGCTTTATGTTGGCGTTGGTTATCCTGACACTACAATAAGAGTATCCAAAACAAAGGCATATGGAAATGCAGGGAACCAGTTAAAAGTCGGTGGAACAAGCATAATGGAAAATGTTTTATCAATAGGAAACTGTGCCTATCTTTATGGAAAGCCCTTTTCACAAGAATTTGGAAGTTGTGAAGAAGGAGATACCTGCAGAGCTGGAGGTGCTTCTATTTCAATAAATTTAGGGCAAAATGATTATGCAAGGATTATAAATTCCACAATTACAAGTCAGGGATGGGCACTTGTTGAAGCCCAATGTATAACAAAGGATTTTCCTGATGAACCAGATTGTCTTGGCACGGAATATTTAGAGATTAAAAATTCAATTTTCAGGGGATATGAAGATTATTGTGTTGGTGGAGGAAATCTTTCTGATTTTATTGGTGATTTAGATCCTTATGGTTTTACAACTGGAAGAGTTGACTATAATATACTTTATAATGTTGATTATGATGTTTGTCCGCAGGGACCACATGACATTTGTTCAAATCCACAGGTAATAAACGATAGCATAGATAACTTTGATGGGCATTTAAAACAATCAAGTCCAGCAATTGATAAAGGCACAAGCGAAGGTGCACCATCAGAAGATTTAGATGGAAATCCAAGGCCTCAAGGTGCAGGCATTGACATTGGTGCTTATGAATATACACAACCAGGAGAACAAATAAACTATTTTGTCCCAGCAGCAGCAAAGCAATCAGGAGCAGCTGGTTCAAACTGGGTTACTGATTTAATGGTTTTAAATACATCAAATTCTTCTTCCTCAGTTGAGTTCATTTTTACCCCAGCAGGACAAGATGGGAGTTCAAGTACATATATTTACAGAGATACTGTTGGTGTAAATAAAGGAAAATTCTTTTCTGATATATTAAGTCAATGGTATGGATTAAACAATTCTTCTGGATCTTTAAGAATAAATTCAAGTACAAATATAATAATTACATCAAGAACTTATAATGATCAAGGTTCTGAAGGAACATACGGGCAGTTTATTCCAGGGTATGTCAAAAATGATGCTATTTCAGTAAATGAAAAAGGATATCTCATTGGAATAAAGCAAGATGAAGAATTTAGAACAAATATTGGCTTTTCTGAAGTTGATGGGAAAGAGACAAGGTTTCGCTTATCCTTTTACAACAACAATGGAACCAGTGCAGGTTCAACAGAAATAACAATAAAAGCATTTTCTTACCTTCAGCAAAACATAAGCCAGCTTTCAAACTTAACTGATGGATATGCAACAGTTGAAGTTTTATCAGGTGGGAAAATATTATCTTATTTATCCATTATTGACTGGAAGACCTCAGATGCCATATTTGTTCCCCATCAAAAAAGCACAGATGTTTCAGGCAAAAAACATCAACTGGTGCCTGTAATTGCAAAAGCACTTGGAGGTTATGGTTCAAACTGGAAGACATCCCTTACAATTTTTAATCAAAGCAGTTCAAATCAAAATTTAACACTTGATTTTTATACAAGCACTCAAAAGTATTCCAAATCAATTAGCATAAATTATAATAATCAAAAGTCGTACAAGGATTTAATTTCAGAGGTATTTACAGAACTTCAAGGGAATTCTTCTGGGAGTTTGCACATAAACTCAAACAATGGAGTTATGATTTCTTCAAGGACTTACAATGATCAAGAAGAAGGAACATATGGGCAGTACATACCTGCATGGGGAGAAGGAAGTTTCTTAAAAGTAAATGAAAAGGGATACATTTCTCAAATAATTTCAAATTCAGAGTTCAGGACAAATATGGGTTTTACAGAGTTTGAAGGAAAAAATACACAAGTGAAGGTTGAAATATATTCATCAGAAGGGAATAAATTAGGTGAAAAAGTATATTCTGTAGAAGGTTATAAAAATTTACAAGTAAATTCAATCTTTGCAGATATTGGAGTATCAGGTGATACCTCTCACTCTTATGCAAAGATAACTTGCCTCTCTGGTGGCTCT
>JBBISU010000034.1:8210-31482 GCA_037441225.1 Acidobacteriota bacterium | reverse complement strand
CAATCAATCAAGAGATGAAGCAAAGGAATTGCTCAATTTATTGAAATGAGGAGGTAGTATGGCTATTTTATTTTTTATTTTCTTTTCACTGACTTTTGAAGAAGAAAAACTAATTAAATTTTTAGAGCCAGTTATGCTCCAAACTGATGGAAATATAAAAATTGAAAAAAAATTTACAGGTGAAAATTTTGCAATTTATTATGCAACTAAAGAAGGAGAAGAAAAGGGAAGAGAAGAAATGGTTCCCTGTGCAATATATGAAGGGAAAAATGTAATATATGGAATGTATTTTGGCTTAAAGAGTGATGTAAAACCTATTCCTGAATATCTTGGTCCCTTCCTTACAAGTTTATTCGGTAGTACAATCAAAGTAGAAAAAGACCAGGAAATTGGGAAAAATTTGAAGTCCTTCAAAATATATCAAGAGACGGGATATGGAAAAGTAAAGATGATGATGTATATACTTTCAGATAAACACTTATTTATTGGAAATTATTTGAATTTAAATGACAAAGTTGATGAAATCATTTCAAATAAATTAAACTGGGATTTATCTGGAAAGATTGGTTCTCCCTCTTCAAAAAACAAATTTGCTTTCTTTTTTGACCTTGAATGTCCACACTGTAAAAAAGTTGAAAAGGAAGTCCTGCCAATTCTTAAAGAAAAGAAAGATTTACTTTTTGGATTTTTCTTATTCCCTTTGAGCACACATATCTTATCTTTTAAGGGTTCTGCTGGTGCTTTTTGCTTTAAAAAGATAAAAGAAGAATATTTTTTGGATTATGTAGATTGGTTTTATGGAGAAAGAAGTGATATGGATGTAGATAATATAGATTCAAAAATATATGAATATGCTAAGGAAAAAGGAATTGGAGAAGAATTTTTAAATTGTTATATGAAAACTGAAAATATACAAACTGTCCTTGAAACCCTTCAAATGGGAATTGATTTAAATGTTCAAGCAACACCTACTATCTTTTTTAATGGCAGAAAATACCCAAAAAGAAAAATAATTGAAATTCTAAAAAATGAAAAATAAAATAATATTTATCCTTTTAATTTTATTTATTATAATTTTTCTTTACCTTTCTTTTTTTAAGGTTCCTAAAAATTTTATTGGGGTTTCTGGAAAAAAAATTTATAATGAAGGGTTTCATTTTAAGCCTTTTTATAAAAAAGGCTACCTTTTCCCTAAAAATTTTAATTTAAATCAAAAAAAAGAATTATTATCAAAGGAAGGCTCAAAGATAAATGTTATATTAAATATAAATTTTAATTGGGATGAAGAAAATTTGTGGAAGAAAAAAAATTCTTTGAAGGAAATAAATTCCTTTATAGAAAATTTAAAAAATTATGAAAAATTAAAAGAAAATATTGAAGATTTTTTAAAGGATTTTCCAATTAAAAATTTAAAAATTTCATATTCTATAGAAGGTGAATTACCCTTTGATATAAAGGAAAAATTTAAGCCAACAGGGAAGAAGGTTTTTTTGTTTGCCTTAGATGGGCTTGATTGGAACCTCCTAAATTATATGTTTGATAAGGGAAAACTTCCAAACCTTAAAAAGTTTAAAGAAGAGAGTGCCTGGACAAATCTTTTATCTTACAAACCATTATTGTCTCCAATAATCTGGACTTCTATTGCCACTTCCAGAACACCAGAAGAACATGGAATTCTTGAGTTTACAATGAAAGATCCATATACACAAGAAGATGTCCCAGTTACTTGTACACAAAGAAATGTCCCTGCTTTCTGGAATATTTTATCTGCCTTTGGTTTAAAAACAAGTTTAGTTGGATGGTGGGCAACTTTTCCTGCTGAAAAGATAAAAGGAAACATAATAACAGAAAGGTTGTTTTTTCATTTATTTGGAATTGAAACAGAAAAAAAAGTAAAAGGAAACACTTACCCTTATGATTTGGAAGAGAAATATGAAAAAGAAATTGTAAAAGCAGAAGATATAAGTTATGAAGAAATTTCTCAGTATGTAAATATTTCAAAGGAAGAATTTGAAAAGGTATGGGAAGAAGGAAAAAATATGGAAAACCCTTTCAACAATAGGATAAACCATTTGAGAAAAATTTTAGCAGTTACACATTCAGCAAAAAACATTGCCTTTAAATTGCTTGAAGAAAATGATTTTGATTTTTTTGCTTTTTACCTTGAAGGAACTGATACAATTGGACATAGATTTGCCCATTTTCTTCCTCCAAAACTTTCCTGGATTTCAGAAGAAAATTATGAAATGGGAAAAGAGGCAATGGTTGTTTATTATGAATTAATAGACAAAACATTGGGTGAAATTTTAAAATTTTCAAAAGAAAACTGGATTATATCAATTGCATCAGACCATGGTTTTTATACAATTGGTGCAAGGCCTTCTGTTATGCCTGATGATTTTGGTGGAGGGGCATCTCAATGGCACAGAATGACAGGTGTTTGGATGGTAAAGGGAGAAGGAATAAAAAGGGGAGAATTTTATAATTCAGATATATATGACATAATACCAAATCTTTTAGCAACTCTTGGAATTCCAATCTCAAAAGAAATGAAAGGAAAAGTTTTAAAGGAGATATTTTTAAAAGAGCCAAAAGTAAATTTTATTGATTCTTATGATTTTATTCCAAAGGTATGGAAAGAAGAAAAGATTTCTGTTTCTGATAAGGAAAGGATAAAAGAATTGCAAGCATTGGGATATATTGCACCATCGCCAAAAGATAAAGAAAAAAAGGATTTTACTTTTTATTACAACCTTGGAACAACACATTTTGAAAATGGTGAATATGAAAAAGCAGAAGAAGCTTATAAAAATGCTTTAAAGGATTATCCAAACTTTTCTCTTGCCCTTGCAGGACTTGCAAATGTTTATGAAAAAAAAGGCAATTTTCAAGAGGCATACAATTATGCAAAAGCTGCTTATTTTTATCCAAAGGACTTAGGAGAAGGTTTTTTATTAAAATTTGCAGAATATGCAATAAATTCAAAAAATGAACTTCAAACACTAAATATTTTAAAAGAAAAGCCAATGGAATGGGAAAAAAAAGGGGTATATTGGTCAGTAATAGGGCTTTTAAAAGAATCATTAAAAGAGGACCCTTATTTTTATTACAAGGAAGCAATTAAAAGAAATCCAGCAGAACCAACTGCTTGTGAAAAATTGCTTCAATTTTATTTAAAGAAAAAGGACTTTGACAATGCTGCAATCCTTTTAAAAAATGCTTGGGATTCTTCTCAGGGGGATTTAAAGATTATGAATAGTTTAGGGATTGTTTGTTTAAAAAATGGTCAAGCAAAGATTGCAGAAGATATATTTAAGACCCTTTTAAATTCAAATCCACAAGAACCAAATCTTTTAGGAAATTTAAGTTTAGCTTTAAGGATCCAGGGAAAATGGAAGGAAGCAGAAGAGTATTTAAAAGAAGCAATAAAGGTTAATCCAAAGAATGGAATTATTTATTTTAATTATGCCCTTTGTCTTGAAGAAGAAAAAAGATTAGATGAAGCTTTAATTTATTTAAAAAAAGCAGAAGAAAATAAATTTTCAGGCCCTGAACTTTATAATTCTTTTGGAAGGATTTATTTAAGGAAGGGTCAAAAGGGTGAAGCAAAAAAATTTTTTGAAAAATCCTTAAAATTAAATCCAAATCAAGAGGATATAATAGAGATATTAAAAAAGATAGTTAAAGTTCCTTAAATGAAGGTTATACTCTTACAACCACCTTTGTCTGATTTTTATCACACAATAGTAAGAAGTTATCCTTTAGGGCTTTTGAGCATTGCTTCACAAATAAAAGATATTGAAATAAAAATATTCAATGGAAGATTAGGAAAACCAAAAAGAATTAAAAATGAAGAATTTAAAGAATTAGATAATTTTTATAAAGAAGAAAAGATTTCACCCTTTTCACTCTTTAAAGGATTAAAAATTTATGGAAAAAATAGCCATGAGATTATAAACTATTTAAAGAAAGAGAACCCTAACCTTATTGGTGTTTCTTCTATGTTTTCAAGCCATTTTAAAGAAATTGAAGCTTTGGCAAATAAAATAAAAAAGGAACTTCCAAGTTCCAAAATTCTTTTAGGAGGAACCCACCCAACAATTTTTCCAGAAATTATTAAAAATGAAAACATTGATTTTTTAATAAGAGGTGAAGGGGAGACCCCTTTTAAATTGTTTTTAGAAGAATTTATTGGAAATAAAAAATTTGAAAGAATAAAAGGTTTGTGTTTTAAAAATAATGGAAGAATTGTTGTAAACGATATAAATATTGAAGAAAATATTGATATTATTCCTAAAAGAAATTTAATTGAAAAAGAGAACTATAAATGGGGAGGGAATTATTTTTCACAACTTTTAACTTCAAGGGGTTGTATCTTTAATTGTGCTTTTTGTGGAAAAATAAAAACCCCTTATAGAAAAAGAGCTTTAAAAAGTATGGAGGAAGAAATTGAATACCTTGAAAAAGAAAATATAAAATCAATTTCCTTAGAAGATGAACTGCTGGGCTTTGATGAAAGTTTTTTTAAAGAAATTTTAAAACTGTTTAAAGGAAAAGATTTTAAACTATATTGTATGAATGGAATATATTTAGGAATATTAAAAAAAGATTTAATAAAAGAGATGCTTAAAGCAGGCTTTAAAAAGCTTAACCTTTCTTTTGTTGATATTTCAAAAAAAACATTAAAGGAAGAAAAAAGGTTTTTTTCAAATCTTTTTGAAAAATTAGAAGAGGTAGAAAATTTTCCCTTAAATTATGAAGTCCATTATATAATTGGTCTTCCAAATCAAAGGATAGAAGATACTATTGAATTAATGGTATATTTATCAGGAAAAAGAGTTTTACTTGCTCCAAGCTCTTATTATTTTGCACCTTCAAGTTTGGATTTTGAGAAATATTATAAAAATGAAGATTTTAAGAATTTTAGATCCAGTGCTTTATTTTCACCAAACCCGATTTTTTCAAAAAGAGTTCTTTATACCTTCTTAATTCTTTCAAGGTTTATAAATTTTATAAAAAAAGCAATTGATAAATATGAAATAGAAAAATTAGAGGAATTAATTGAATTAAGTAGTTCTGAAATTGAAAAAGAAATAATAAAGTGGTTAATTAAAGACAAAAAATTTCTTTTTTATGATATTAAATTAAAAAGTTTTTTAAAAGAGCCCGTTGAAGATGAAATTATTGATTTATTTTTTAAAAAAATTGAAAATAAAAAAATTAAAGGATATAAAAAAGAAAAAGAATTATTATTAAGATAAAAAAATTCCCCTTGACAAAAATAATTTTTTTTGTTAAAAATATAAGGAATGAAATTTATCACTATAATTTTTGTTCCCCATCCAAGAGCAAAATTCAGGAAGATTAGGATTCCTCTTCCTTTACTTTGGTGTTCCATTGGACTTATTGCCTTTGCTTTTATTTCCTCTCTTTTTCTTTCAATAAATTTCTTTTTCTCCCTCCAAAAAAATGTTCAGTTAAAATCACTTAAAGAAAAAAATAAAGAATTAAAAAAAGTTGTTGATACATATAAAGTTCATTTAGCAGAATTAGAAAAGCGTCTTCAAGAACTTGATTCCAAAACAGAAACACTTGCTCTTTTATCAGGGCTTGAAACAGTCGAACAAGGTTCCTCTGGTGGAGTTGGTGGCGTATCAAATCCCTCATATAACTTAGAAAAGGATAATTTTATTATTCAATGGAAGGATAGATTAACAAATAGAGTAAATCTTTTATCTCAAAAATGGGAAGAAAAAAAAGCAATTTTAAAAATTACCCCAACGATTTTACCTGTTAAAGGAATCCCAACTGCTGGCTTTGGCTCAAGGAAAAATCCTTTTGGTAGTGGCTCAGAATTTCACACAGGTATTGATATTTCCTGTCCCAGCGGAAGGCCTGTTTTTTCTTCTGCTGATGGTATGGTTGTGGAGGCAGGGTATTCTGGTGGATTAGGAAAATGTGTAACGCTCTTTCATGGTTTAGGAATTTCTACAAAGTATGGACATCTTTCAAAAATCATTGTAAAAGAAGGGCAGAAAATAAAAAGAGGTACTATAATTGGATATACTGGCACAACAGGAAGAAGCACAGGACCCCACCTTCATTATGAGGTTCTTTTAAATGGAAGACCAGTAAATCCACTTGAATATATCCAAGAAAGTTTCTTTTGAGTGAAGGAATAAAAAAACTTTTTTCAAAAATACCCAAAAATTACAATTTAATAAACAATCTTTTAACCTTCGGTTTAGATATTTTTTGGAGGAAGAAAGCAGCAAAAATTGCCTTAAAATTTAATGGAAATTTGTGCTTAGATGTTTGCACAGGAACTGGGAAGCAGGCATTTTTTTTAAATAAATATTTAAATAAAAAAATTTATTCTATAGATTTTTGCCTTCCTATGCTTCAGAAAGCAAAAAATTTAGAGGGAATTGAAATTATATCTTCAAATGCTTTAAAACTTCCTTTCAAAGATGAGACCTTTGATTTAATTACAATTTCCTTTGCAACAAGAAATTTAAATAAAAATAAGGAAGAATTAAAAAAGGCATTTTGTGAATTTGGAAGGGTTTTAAAAAAAGATGGTTATTTTCTTAATTTAGAAACAACCCAACCGCCATTTTTTTTATTAAAAGGGCTTTTGCATTTATATTCAAAGACATTAATTAAACCAATTGGCTCTTTTCTTTCAGGTTCAAAGGAAGCTTATTCATACCTTTCTTCAACTATTCCAAGGTTTTATAGTGCAAAAATTTTAAAAGAAATTTTAATAGAATCTGGCTTTTCAGAAGTTTGTTATAAATATCTTTTCCCTTATGTTGTTGCCCTTCATATATCAAAAAAATAACTTGTTTATTTTAAAAAAATGTGTTTAAATAAATTCAATAAAAAAATTTTAAGGGGGTATTATGGAATATTCAGAAGGTGTAAAAAAGTACATTGAAAAAGCAAAAAAAGAACTTGCAAAAAGAAGAGAATATTTAAAAAGCCTAAAAAAGAAAAAGTTTGATACTTTGGCTGTCCATGGCATTTATTCAGTAGAAGAAGCCTTTGAAGGGGGAAAAGGGGGAATAATTGAGCCAATTTTTACATCTACCTCACAAGCTTATAAGGATTCAGATGAAATGGAAGCAGCCCTTGCTTATCTTATTCCAACCTGGTGCTATTCAAGGATTGTAAATCCATCAGTTACATATTTAGAAGAAACACTTTCACTCCTTGAAACATATGGGACGCCTTATTTTGCTTCTGCCCTCTGTACTTCTGCTGGTATGTCTGCAATAAAACAAGCAGTTGAGCCCTTTTTAGATTTAAACATAAAATACAAAAAAGGAGTAAATTTTGTCTCAACTGCCCAATGTTATGGTGGAACCTTTCAGCTTTTTAATTTAAGGATGAATGAAAGAGGAGCAAAGGTAAGATGGGTTCAAAAACCATGGGAAATAAAAGAATGGGAAAAATTGGTTGATGAAGATACAAGGTTTTTATATGGAGAGATGCCATCAAATCCACAGCAATCCTGTTTTGATATTGAAGAAGTTGCAAAGCTTGCCCATTCTTATAATATTCCTTTAATTGTAGATGCAACTGTTGGCACTCCTGCTTTACTTAGGCCTCTGGCATTTGGAGCAGATATAGTTGTCCATTCAGTCACAAAGACATTGGGTTCTGGTGGTTTTTCAATTGGTGGTGCAATAATTGCAAAGGAAAATATAATATCAAAGCATTTGCCTGAAGAAATAAAGGAGGACTATTGCCTATGGCTTAAACTTTGGCCCTTTAGGGATTCTGGTCCTTGTATGTCCCCTTATTCTGCTTTTTTATTTTTAAATGAAGTTAGAACTTTAAGAATAAAAGTTAAAAATTTCAGTCAAAACACAATGAAAGTTGCAGAGTTTTTAAAAAGTCATCCAAAAGTTGAAAGAGTTGACTACCTTGGTTTAGAGGAACACTTTTTGCACAAAATTGCAAAAAAATATATGAAATTAGCAGACGAAGATATAAACTTATATGGACATTTGCTTTCCTTTAATATTAAAGGTACAGCAGAAGATACAAGGAAGGTTTTTGATTCCTTCAAAATGATTTGGAGAGCAACTGATTTAGGGAGAGTAAAATCAGTAGCAACAATTCCTGCAATTTCAACCCACCAACAACAAGGGGAAGAAGGAAGAAAGCTTGCAGGAATTCCCCAAACAATGATAAGGTTATCAGTTGGAGCAGAAGCACCAGAAGATATAATAGCAGATTTAGACCAAGCATTAAAAAAGATATAATTTATTATTTTAGAATGAATTTTAATGAAAGATAGCCAACCCAATGGTGGAGGTTTGCTTCTGCAGTTGTCCCTAACCCATTTTTTTCTTCCAATATTTGACCAATTTCAACAGAAGTTCCATAAGCAATAGGAATTCCTAAAAGTTCTTTCTTAAAATGATTAGATAAATCTTTTAAAAACAATGTACCAAAAGCAATTGAAAACCTTCCACACCAAGGGATTTTATAACTTTTTAAATCCTTTTCTTCCACAAGGGTATATAAAAATTCTCTTAATTTTTCTTTTTTTATCTTACCCGATAAATATTTCTTTGAAATTTTTATATCCTTTTTAATTGCTTTTTTTAATCCTTTGCAATTTGTTCCAAAGGGAGCATAATTTTTTCCTCCCCAATTTTGATCTCCATAATGAACTGCATCTGATGAAATAATAATTTGAAGGTCTTCTATTAATTTTAAGTTATTTTCTTTAAGGTATCTAAAGATTACAGAACTTAAATCTTTTGAAATTTCTTCCATTCTTTCAAAATCTATGTAAGGAACAAGGATTGGAAGAATTTTTATATCTGAATTGAAGTATTCTAAAAATGGCAATATCCCTTCAATTGAATGTTCTTCTCCTTGACAATCTCTACAAACCAAAAATTCTTCTTTTTTTAAATTTTTCAAAATATATTCCCTTAAATCTTTATTTATTTTCAAATATCCTTTTGGCGTTTTAAAACCATCATAATCCTCAAAGATCAATTTATCTTCAATTTGCCATTTTCTTGCTTTATGAGCAACTCCAAAAATTATAATATTCTTTGCTTTAATATCTTTTAAAGATTCTATGTACAAAGGTGCAGAATATAAATGGTCATCATGGGGAGATATGACACCCAAAGGAATTTCCTTGTTTTCCTTAAATTTATAAAAATTTCCAAAATTTTTTGAATTTGAAAAAATTGCTTCTATTTGTATTTTGTTTGTAGAAAAACCTACTTTATCAATTGGTTCTCTTAATAAAAGAACTTGAAATAAAATAAAAAAAAGCAATCTATACTTCTTTTACAAGTTGTAAAAATTTATTGTAAGGAATTGCTGTCCAGCTTTCTGCTTTTAAAGCACCAGAAGATAAGGTTATCATTGAAACCTTTGCTGCAATTTCTTCATTTGGTGCCTCATAAATATCCATAAAATCATAAGGGCCAAGTAAAGCATAATGGGATATAAATTTTACTTCTGGGCATTTTTCTTTAACTTTTGCTTTCCATTCTTTCCCTATTTTTTCTCTTTGTTTTAAATCCTTTGTTACCTCAGGTGAAAGTTTTGTCATTAAAATAAAAGTTGCCATAAAACCTCCTTAAATTATTTTTATTCCCAACTTATAAGCCATTCTTCTACATCAAAGCCTTTTGAAAAACATTTTAAATGGTTTGATTTAGGATTTTTCCCACCAGTCAATTCAATTATTCTTTCCATAAAACCTTCTATCCTCAGACATAGACTTGTATGATCAATACCTGAATTAAAAATAAAGATTTGGGCATTATTTCCTTCTTTCATTTCCATTTTTAAATTTCCCTGGCTATAATAGGTCTTCCAGACCTGTGGTGCTCTTGAAACCATAAATTTAGTACTTGCAACCATAAAAAGGAGTTTATAAATTCCATGATAGGCAGAATCTCCACTAAATCTTCCAATTTCTTTATAGATTTTAATTGCTTCTGGATCACTTGGTGAGATAATTGCTTCGTTTATTGCAACTAAATAACTGGCAGGGTAAAAGGAAGAATCTAAGATTGTTTTTTTTAAAAAATCCTTAACTTCCCCAGGTACCTTACTTTTTATCTCTTCAATTTTTGCTTCACCAAACCTTTCTTTAACATACTTTAAAGTGCCTTTAAAAAGTGATCCCTTTGCTTTTAACATAATTTCCTCCAAAATAATTATAACATATTTTTAAAATAAACGCTTTGAATTTTAATTTCGTAATAATTATTGAAAGCTTCATACAGCCTCCTTTCAGATTTACAAGCCCAAATATCCAGGAGCCCCCCCTCCTGGATATTTTTATTTTTTTAAAATTAAAATCCCTTCTTTAATTTTTTCTGCTGCAAATTCCACTTCTTCTTTTGTGCAAAACCTTCCAAAGCTAAACCTTAAAGCACCAATTGCATATTCTTTTTCAACCCCCATTGCTTCCAATACATAAGAGATAAACTTTTCATCAGAATGGCAAGCAGAACCTGTTGAAAAGCATACTTCTCTTACATTTTGAACAAGCAAATTACCATCAATTCCTTTAACACTTAAATTTAAGGTATTTTTTAATCTCTTTTCAGGGTGGCCATTTAATTTTATATTTTCTATTGAACTTTTTAAAAATTCATAAAAATAATCAGAAAAATCTTTTAATTTTTTCTTTTCTTCTTCCATTAACTCTTTTGAGATTTCAATTGCCTTTGCCATCCCTACAATTAAAGGAACATTTAAAGTGCCAGGCCTTAAATTTCTTTCCTGTCCTCCTCCATAACTTGAGGGCCTCAATTTACTTTGCAAATTTTCCTCTTTTATAACTAAAAGCCCTACTCCCTTTGGTCCATACAATTTATGAGCTGAAAAACTAAAAAATTGTGCAGGGATTTCCTTTAAATTTAAGATTTCCTTACCCAATGATTGAGACAAATCAGTATGAAATAAAATATTATGCTCTTTTGCTATCTTTGAAATCTCTTCAATTGGCTGCAAGGTCCCTGTTTCATTATTTGCATGCATAATTGAAATTAAAATTGTTTTTGGGGTAATTGCTTTTTTTAGTTCATCCAAATCAATAATTCCATAGGAATCTACATCAAGCAAAGTAATTTTAAAACCCAACCTTTGAAGTTCTTTTAATGGCTCTAAAACAGAAGGGTGTTCTGTCTTTTGAGAAATAATGTGATTTCCTTTATTTTGAAATCCAAAGGCAACTCCAAAAAGTACTATATTATTTGATTCTGTTGCACCTGAGGTAAAAAAAACATTAGAAGATTCAATTCCTAAATTTTGTGCAATTTTCTGCCTTGCTTTTCCCACTGCTTCCCTTGAAATTTCACCTATCAAATGAGAAGAAGAGGGATTTCCGTATTTTAAATTAAAATATGGGAGCATCTCATCTAAGACCCTTTGATCAACAGGTGTTGTAGCGTTATAATCCAAATAAATGGGTATCTTCATAATTATCTTATTCTAATTTTATCCCCAACTCTTTTAATTGTTTTTCTTCAACCTCTGATGGGGAGGAAGTTAAAAGGCAGGTTCCTGCTGTTGTTTTTGGAAAAGGAATGCAATCCCTGATTGATTGAAGTCCTGCCAGAAGCATAACAATCCTATCAAAACCCATAGCAATTCCGCCATGAGGTGGTGCTCCATATTTAAAAGCTTCTAAAAGAAATCCAAACTTCTCTTTTGCTTTTTCTTCTGAAATTCCAATGACATTAAAAAGCCGTCTTTGGACATTGCTTTTATTTATCCTTATTGACCCACCACCAATTTCATAACCATTTAAAACAATGTCATAAGCCCTTGCCTTAACCTTTTCTGGTTCTTTTTCTAAAAAATTAAGTGTATCTTCTGTTGGGCTTGTAAAAGGATGGTGGCAGGGATCCCACCTTTTTTCTTCATCGTTCCATTCAAGAAGGGGAAAATCAAAAATCCATAAAGGTTTGAAGCCCTCTATAAAAAACCCTTTTTCCTTTCCTTTTTCAATTCTTATTTCACCTAAAAATTTTAATGAATTTTCACCAGAAACAACAATTGTCAAATCCTGATTATCTGTATTTAAATAATTTTTTAAATTTTTTATCTTTTCTTCTCCATAGATATTTATCAAATTACTTTTTGGAAAATCCCCTTCCCATTTAATATAAGAAAATTTTAACTTTTCTTTTTCTGCCCTTTCCTTTAAAAGATCCAATTCTTTCCTTGAAAAATTTGGCTTTGGAAAATTTATACAATAGGTATTTTCAGATAAATTTTCTTTCAAATTTTTTATCTCTAAAGGAATCCTTAAATCTGGCTTGTCAGTTCCATATTTTTCCATTGCTTCTTTAAATTTTAACCTTGGAAAATTCTTTTCAATCTTTAAATCAATTAAAGAAAAAAGTTCAATCAAAAGCCCTTCTATTAAATCAAATATAAATTCCTCATTTATAAAAGAGGCTTCAATATCTATTTGAGTAAATTCTGGTTGTCTGTCTGCTCTTAAATCCTCATCCCTGAAGCATCTGGCAATTTGAAAATACCTGTCAATCCCTGCTACCATACATAATTGTTTGAAAAGTTGTGGACTTTGAGGAAGGGCATAAAACTTTCCTTTTTGAAGCCTTGAAGGAACTAAAAAATCCCTTGCCCCTTCTGGTGTTGATTTTGTCAGGATTGGTGTTTCAATTTCCCAAAAGCCCTTTTCAGAAAGGTAATTTCTTGTTTTTTGAAGTGCCAGATGCCTTAACTTTAAAACCTCTTGCATTTTTTTCCTTCTCAAATCCAGATACCTATATTGAAACCTTAAATTTTCTTGTGCTTTTACATCTTCTTCAATTGTAAAGGGCAGAGTTTCTGATTTTGAAAGAATTTCAATTTCCTTTAATAATACTTCAACTTCACCTGTTTTCATCTTTGGATTTATATTTTTTTCATCCCTTAAAACTACTTCTCCTTTAATTTTTATACAATCTTCCAAGCCCAAAGATTTTACAATTGAAAAAACCTCTTCTTTAATTTTCCCTTTATCTGCAACAATTTGAACAATTCCTTCTCTGTCCCTTAAAATTATAAACTTCAAATTCCCCACATCTCTTAAAAAATCAACCCATCCATAAAGAGTTAATTCTTTCCCTAAATCTTCTTTTGAAACAAAGCCACAATATTTTCTCATTTAAATCCCTCAAAGAAATTCTGAATATTTTTTACTATTTGTTCGCCACTTTCTAAATCTTTTATAACTAAATAACCATTTTTAATTTCTTCTTCACCAATTATTATTGCATTTTTTGCTTTTGCTTGTGAGGCAGTTTTTAATCCCTTTTTCAAACCTTTATTTTCCAAATATACCACTGCTTTAAATCCACCCCTTCTTATACCCTGTGCAATGTGGAAGCAAAAAGATATTTCATTTTCACTTACAGGAATAACATAATAATCAATTATAAAAGAATTTTCTTCAATAAATTTTTGAGGAAGGATTTCAATTAGGCGATCTTCTCCAATCGCAAAGCCAATCCCTGGAACAAGGGGTCCTCCTAAATCAGAGATAAGTTTATTATACCTTCCTCCACCACAAATTGCATTTTGTGCTCCAAGTTCTTTTGAGATAACCTCAAAAACTGTCCTTGTATAATAATCAAGCCCCCTTACTAAATAATTGCTTATTTCATAGGGTATATGTAAATTCTCTAACAAATTTAATGTCTTTTCAAAATGCTCTTTGCATTCATCACATAAAAATTTAGATATAGAAGGAGTTTCTTCTTTAACAAATTGACAACTTTCTTCTTTACAATCTAAGATTCTCAAAGGGTTTTTTGTCAATCTTTCCTTACAATTTTCACATAAATTTTCTTTTTTCCCTTCCAAAACTTTTTTTAACTCTTCTACAAAAGAAGATCTGCATTTTTCACATCCCACAGAATTTATAAAAACATTCAAATCCTTAAACTTTAAATTTTTCAAAAAACTTATAAGTATTTCTAACATTTCCCCATCTGCTTCTGGATTTGGGAGCCCTAAAAGTTCCACTCCAATTTGATAGAATTGTCTGAACCTCCCCTTTTGCGGTCTTTCATATCTAAACATAGGTCCTAAATAAAAAAGGCGCAAAGGATGGATTTGATTTTTAAGTTCTGTTGTAAGGTATGCCCTTGCAACAGGCGCAGTTCCTTCAGGGCGCAGTGCTAGATCTCTTCCCTTTCTGTCTTTGAAAACATACATCTCTTTATTTACAATTTCAGTATCTTCTCCAATTGATCTCTGGAAAAGTTCCAGATACTCAACAATTGGAGTTCTTATTTCAAGGTACCCATAGCCAGTAAAGGTCTTTATTGCAATTTCTTCAACCTTGTTCCACAAAAAAGAGGTTGGAGGGATTATATCCCTCATTCCTTTAACATTTGAAACCATAAAATCCTTCTATTAAAAATTTCATTTAAATTTTATAATACCAATAAATATTGAATAAATCAAGACAAATATATGGCTGTGGCAACAGGTTTTTGTCCTTCAAGAATTATACTAAAATTTTGTTCAAATTTTGTACAAATTATAAAATATAGAAGAAAAAACGAGCAAAGGAGAACTTTTTAACCTAAATATTGCCAATTTTATTTTCCTATGGGGAAGTGAATTTGTATAGTTATCTATAGCAGAAAAGGCAAAAGAGTAAGAATTCTTTTAAGAAAAATCTTTCCTAAATTGCTCTTTAAATTTTTTCAAAATTAAATTATAATATTTAAATAAATTTATAAAAGGAGACAAATATGGAAAAGTATGTCTATTTTTTTGGTGGGAAAAAAGCCGATGGAAAAGGAACAATGAAAGCCCTCTTAGGAGGGAAAGGAGCAGGGCTTGCAGAAATGACAAATTTAAAAATCCCTGTGCCTCCTGGCTTTACAATTTCCACAAAAGCTTGTACATATTATTATAAAAATAAAGGCAAAATTCCTCCTGGCTTAAAAGAAGAAGTTAAAAATGCTTTAAAGAAGTTGGAGAAAGAAGTAGGAGCAAAGTTTGGTGATGTAAAAGATCCTTTGCTTGTATCTGTTCGCTCTGGTGCCCCTGTTTCTATGCCCGGGATGATGGACACTATATTAAATCTTGGATTAAACTGGGAAACCACAGAAGGTCTTGCAAAAAAAACAGGCAATCCGCGTTTTGCTTATGACTGTTTTAGAAGATTTATTATGATGTATGCTGATGTTGTTATGGGTGTTCCAAGAATTGAAATTGAAGAAATTTTGGAAAAAACAAAGAAAAAATATAATGTAAAGTTAGATTCAGAATTAAATGAAGTTGCTTTAAAGGAAATTTGCAAAGAATCTTTAAAAAAAGTTAAAGAAATTTCAAAAGAAGAACTGCCTACAGATCCAAAAAAACAATTATGGGGAGCAATAGAAGCTGTCTTTTTATCCTGGAACAATGAAAGGGCAAAGGTTTATAGAAGACAAAATAAAATCTCTGATGATTTGGGAACTGCCGTAAATGTTCAAACAATGGTCTTTGGAAATATGGGAGAGACCTCTGCAACAGGTGTTGCTTTTACAAGAAATCCTGCCACAGGTGACCCAGAATTTTTTGGTGAATTTTTAACAAATGCTCAAGGAGAAGATGTTGTGGCAGGAATAAGGACTCCCCTGCCAATAAAAAAATTAAAAGAAATTATGCCAGAAGCATATGATCAACTATTAAAGATTAAAAAGACCTTGGAAAATAGATATAAGGATATGCAAGATATTGAATTTACAATACAGGACAAAAAACTTTATATGCTTCAGACAAGGACAGGAAAAAGGACTGGTTTTTCAGCAATAAGGATAGCTGTTAATATGGTAGAAGAGGGTTTAATAACAGAAAAGGATGCAATTTTACAAGTTGATCCCCATTTATTAACCCATGTCCTTGCTGCAACCTTTGTGGAAAGTGAAAAGAAAAAAGCAGAGGCAGAAGGGAAACTTCTGGCAAAGGGCTTAAATGCTGGTCCGGGTGCTGCAACTGGTATGATTGCATTTACTGCAAAAAAAGCAGTTGAGATGACCAAAGAAAAAAAAGATGTAATTTTGGTGAGAACTGAAACATCGCCAGAAGATGTGGCAGGTATGTATTCTGCAAAGGGGATACTTACAGCAAGAGGTGGAATGACTTCCCATGCAGCAGTTGTGGCAAGGGGGATTGGAAAACCCTGTGTTGTTGGCTGTGGTGCTCTTCAAATAAATGAAGAAGAAGGTTATATGGAAGTGAAAGGAAAAAGATTTAAGGAAGGCGATTTTATTTCAATTGATGGGACAACTGGTGAGGTTTTTGAAGGACAAATTCCTACACAAGAATCAGAAATTTTAAGAATAAAAATAAAAAAGGACTTAAAGGAATCAGAAGCAAAGTTTTATCCATATTTTAAAAAATTTATAAACTGGTGTAATAAATATAGAAAATTAAAGATTAGAACAAATGCAGATAAACCAGAAGATGCATTGAATGCAAGGGTTTTGGGAGCAGAAGGGATTGGGCTTTGCAGAACCGAACATATGTTTTTTGAAAAAGAAAGAATCCCAATTGTAAGGGAAATGATTCTTGCTTCCACAAAAGAAGAAAGGGAAAAGGCATTAAGAAAAATAGAACCATTGCAACAAAAGGATTTTGAGGGAATCTTTGAAGTTATGGACGGACTGCCAGTTACAATAAGATTATTGGACCCACCTCTCCATGAATTCTTACCCCATGGTGAAGAACAAATAGAGGAAGTAGCAAAAAATATGAATGTACCTGCTTCAAAAATAAAAGCAAAAGTTGAAGAATTAAAAGAAGCAAATCCAATGATGGGGCATAGGGGTGTGCGTCTTGTTATAACTTATCCAGAAATTGCAGAAATGCAGGTAAGAGCAATAATAAGGGCTGCTTGCAAGATGAAAAAGAAGGGCATAAAAGTTCTTCCAGAAATTATGATACCTCTTGTTGGAATTGAAAAGGAATTTGAAATGCTTGAAGAATTGGTAAGGAAAACAGCAGAAGAAGTTATGAAAGAAGAAAAAGTTAAAATCGGCTATTTAGTTGGAACTATGATTGAACTTCCAAGAGCTTGTATTGTAGCAGATAAAATTGCAGAAAAAGCTGAATTTTTCTCTTTTGGGACAAACGATTTAACCCAGATGACCTTTGGGATCTCAAGGGACGATTATAATAAATTTGTAAACCACTATATTGATTTGAAAATATTAAAAGAGGATCTTTTCCAATCCCTTGATACAAATGGCGTTGGAGAACTTGTAAAAATAGGAACTGAAAAAGGAAGAAAGACAAGAAAAAATTTAAAGGTTGGTGTCTGTGGTGAACATGGTGGAGACCCAAAATCAATTGCTTTTTTCAACAACATTGGTTTTAATTATGTCTCTTGCTCTCCTTTTAGAGTTCCAGTGGCAATTGCAGCTGCAGCTTATGTAATTGTCTCTGGTGGAAAAATGAAAGGCGGTGACTGATGGGTTTTTTTATTGTTTTAGGTCTTGGAAAATTTGGAACATCCTTGGCAATTGCATTAAAAGAAAAGGGGAATGAAGTCCTTGCTGTTGATGAAGATGAAAACCTTGTAAATTCAATAAAAGATGAAATTAATGATGCTATGGTTGCAGATATAAGGGAAAAAGATTCTTTGAAACAAATTGGAGTAATGGATGCAGATGCTGTCATTGTTGCAATAGCAGATACCTTAGAGGCATCTATACTTTGCACTGTAAATTTAATTGATCTTGGTGTAGAAAAAATTTATGCAAAAGTGAAATCAGTTGAGCATGCAAAGGTATTAAAAGCTTTAGGTCTGGAGGAGCATAATTTAATATTTCCAGAAAGGGATTCAGCAATTCGCTTGGCAGAAAATTTAAGCACAAAAAATATAATGGATATTATTCCAATTGAAGAGGACTATAAAATTGCAATTTTTGCTACCCCAAATTCTTTTATTGGAAAATCATTAAAGGGATTGGATTTAAGAAAAAAGTATCAAATTCAAGTCCTTGGTATAAAAGATACATTGGTTGGAAAATGGGAAATGGTACCTTCTCCAGATCTTGTTTTGAAAGAAAGCGATGAATTGATGATTCTTGGCAAAGAGGAAAATATTAAAAAATTTTCCAATATAAAATAGAACCTATTGACAAGTGCAATAGATTATGCTATATTTTAAAATCCCCAATTTTATTGGGTTAAAATTTCAAATTATAGGAGGTCCATGTGGGTCAACTTGTTACTTATTTTAAAATGGGCGGCATAACTATGTGGCCTATGTTGTTCTTTTCAGTAGCAGTTGTAGTTGTTTTTATTGAAAGGTTGATTACTTATAATCGTTTAAAAGTAAATACAAAAGAAATTCTGCTCCAAATAAGGAAAGCATTGTTGGAAGAAAGAAATGCAGATTTAGCAGTAAAGGTTTGTGAAAAATACAGAGGACCTGTTGCATCCGTTTTAAAAGCAGCTATTTTAAAATATGGTCAGCCAAAAGAAGAAATTGAAAAAACAATTGAAGCAGCTGCAGTTTATGAAATGGCAAGGATTGAAAAAAGATTAATATGGCTTGCAACTTCTGCAAATGTCTCCCCAATGTTCGGGTTTTTAGGAACTGTTACAGGTATGATTAAATCTTTTGATGCCCTTGCAAAGGTTGGGCTTTCAAACCCTGGGCTTGTGGCAGCAGGCATATCTGAAGCCCTTATTACAACTGCCTTTGGTTTGTTTATTGCTATTCCATCTCAGATTTTTTATAATTATTTTATGTCAAGGGTTAATAGATTTGTCCATGATATTGAGGCATCAGCAAACATTTTGCTTGAAACCTTTGATGAACTCCAGCACTCTGGGAACAAATAAGCTTCAAGTGGTGTCTTTAAAAATATGAAAGTAAAAAGAACAACGGGCTTAAGTGCTTATATACCCACTGCTTCAATGGCAGACATTGTCTTTCTTTTGATAATCTTTTTTGTTTTAACTTTTAACACTGATGTTGATAGGGCTTCAAGGGTAACCCTTCCAAAATCAATGGAAAGGGAAGAAGTGCCAAAAAAGGCAGCTCTTGTATCAATTGATAAGGATAGAGTTATAAGAATTTCTGATGGAGAGGAAACTTCAAAAGCAGTAGGAAGAGCAGAAGATGTTTTATCCTTTGCAGCAAGTATTGTGGCAACCCAGCCAGGAAAACCAATTGTTGTAAAAGCTGATAGTGATTTGCCATATAAAATTGTAGATAATGTTATAGACCAGTTAAAACAAGCAAGGGTTAATATTATTTATCTTTTAACAGAGCAAAGAACTGTTAAAGATAAAAAGTAGGAGGAAATATGGAAAAGAAAAAACCCGATTCATCTGTTTTTACTGGTTCAATTGCAGATGTAACATTCCTTTTGATTATTTATTTTATGGTGACTGCAACTTTTTCTGCCACAAAAGGATTGGATTTTGCTGTTCCAAAAGAAAAGCAGACAGACATAATTGAAGCAGAGGAGGCTGTTGATGTTCACATATTGCCTGGAGGTGTCTTCATAATAGATAAACAGCAGATGCCTTTAGATAAGTTATTAGATTATGTAAAACCTAAGCTGGAGAGAAATCCAAATAAGCCAATTATCATAAGATGTGACCCTGAAGCAGAATATAAGTATTTAGTTGATGCTTTTGATGAGCTCAGGCAGGCACCAAAAAAAATTGGAATAGAAATAAAGAATATTTCAATACCTACTCAAAGGGAAATGGAAGTAATAAGTGCCACTATGGGCGGTGTTTTTTAGGAGTTCTTTATGGCAGAAATTCAAAGAAGATACTCATCTCATTTTTTTGATTACCTAACAGAAGAAAAGGAAGAAAAGAGAAATTTTTATATTGCTCTTTGCATTGGTATAATATTTCACATAATATTGGCTTTCATCCATTTTCCAAAAGCAAAGTATACGCTCTCTGCTTTAGAACAGGCACAAAAAAAGGTCATTGTAATTAAGCCACCAAAATTTAAACCACCAGAACAAAAGAAGGAACAAGAGATATTGAAGCCACAAGTAAAAAAAATTGCCATTCCCGACCCTACACCGGATGAACCAGAACCAATAAGAGAACCAGAAATAGATTTAAAGGATCAAGTAATTCCAGACGATTTTGTAATAGGTATTCCTCAGGATATACCACCTCCACCTGAAGATGACAAACCTGTTGTTGTTGGTGGGGATGTTCAGGCACCAGTAAGAATTACACCTTTAAATCCTATCTATACTGAAGCTGCAAGGAAAGCAAGGATTGAAGGAAATGTAATTTTGCAACTTACAATAGACAAAAATGGAAATGTTATTGATGTAAAAGTTTTAAGAGGTCTTCCAATGGGACTTACAGAAGTTGCTGTGGAGGAAGCAAAAAAACAAAAATTTAAACCTGCTTATAGACTGTCAACTAAGCTTCCTGTAGATTGTATTTATACAATAACAGTAACTTTTAAAATACAATAAAGGATTTTTATTAAAAGATGGCTTTTCAGGGGTCTATTAAAGAGATACCCTTACCTGACATAATTCAACTTGTTAGTGTTTCAGGTAAAAGTGGTGTTTTTATTTTGGAGAGAGGTGAGGAGAGGGGAGAAATATATTTAAGAGATGGGCAAATCGTCCATGCTGTTTATAATACTTTAATAGGCGAAGAAGCAATTTACGCTTTAACAATTTGGGCAGAAGGGGATTTTCATTTCCAACCAGGAGTTGAGGCAGAACAAATAACTATAACTAAAAGTAATACAAATTTGCTAATGGAAGCTGCAAGGCGCCTTGATGAATGGAAAATTTTGTCAAAAAAAATACCTTCTATGGAAGCAATTCCTCAACTTAATTATGAAAAGGATTGGAAAAAAGAAGTGATTTTAAGTCCAATGGAATGGACTTTGATTACTCAAATAGATGGCAAAAAAAATATAGAAGAACTTGCAAGTGTATTATACTGGTCTAAATTTGATGTCTGTAAAATTTTATATGGCTTGATTACTCAAGGATTAGTTTCATTGAAAACCTGATAAAGGGAGGTTTATATGAAAAAGTTATTTTTTATTTTTTTATTTTCATCCTTAATATTTGCTGATTGGAATGAAGGTGTTAAATTATTCAAGGAAAAAAAATATAAGGAAGCAATACCACATTTTAAAGAAGTAGCTGATAATATACCTGAAGGTTTCAGCGGATGGTATATGTTAGGACTTTGTCATTTATACTTAAATGATTATGATAAAGCTTCTGAAAATTTAAAAAAAGCAATAGAATTGAAACCAGAAGAAGGTGATGCTGCTTATAAATATTTAACAGTTTTAATGAAACAAAAAAAATATGGAGAAGCAACAAGTTTTGTTAAAAATTATAGAGAAGAATATATTCCAAAAGAGGTGAGAGGTGACTATTATAAACTTGCAGGGCTTGCCTTTTTAAAATCACAAGATTTTTCAAAAGCAACGGATTTTTTGCAAAAAGCAGAAGCATTAATTGATGGAGATGAAGTTCCTTATTATTTAGGATTGGCTGCTCTTCAAAATCAAAACTATGATATGGCAATACAATCTTTTCAAAAAGCTATTACAAGAAATCCAAAAAATATTGATGCCTTGGATTATAAAATTAAATCATTAATTGAAAAAGGAAGAACCACTAATATCCAAAATGAAAAGATAAAATTTTATAATATGGCTTTGCAGGATTGCATAAAACTTCTAAAAGAAAAGGAAACTTTTGAAAACTACTTAATGGCAGGTGAATCTGCCCTTGGTGCTCAAAAATATGAAGATGCCTTAAACTTCCTTGAAAAAGCAAAAAATTTTAACAAAAACGATGGATATGTATATTTATATATTGGACAGGCACAATCAAGTTTGGAAAAAAATCAAGAAGCACTAAATAACTTAGAGCAAGCAGCAAAACTATTGCCAGAAGATAAGAAAAGGATTGCTTACAATCAACTTGGCTTTGTCTATGAAAAAATTAAAGATTTTGATAAGGCAATTGAATTTTATAAAAAAATAAATAACGAAAAAAAGATAAAGGATGTAGAAGAAAAGAAAAAAATTGAAGTAGAAAATAAAAAAGCAGATGAAGCATTAAAAGAATACGAAAGAAAAAAAGCAGAGCAAGAAAAAAAGAAATAAGGAGGAATAAATGACTCTTTCTGAAAAAATTAAAAATCTTTCAAAAATTCGCTCTGAAGAGTTCCCAATAATTTCATTATACCTGCATTTTTCCCACAGAGAAGCAAGGGAAATGGACAGGATAAGAATATTTATAAAAAATATTTCAAAAGAAATATCAAAGGATAAAAAGCTTGAATTTTTAAAAAAGGACTTAAAAAATATTCAAGATTATCTTTTAAATAAAATTTCACCAAATACACATGGGATTGCTATTTTTTCCTCTTCACCTTTAAAACTATTTGAAACATTTCAATTTTGGGTTCCCTTAATGGATAATTTTTCAATTTCTTCTACACCAAATATTAGGCAGCTTGTGAGAACAATTGATGATTACGAAACATCCCTTTTAGTAATGGTTGATTCTGAATATGCAAGGATCTTTTCAATAACTCCAGAAGCAGTACTGCATCAAATTATAATAAACAATGACTTTCCTGGAAGGCACAAACAAGGTGGTTGGGAACAGGCGCGCCTTGCAAGGCATATAGAAGAACATATGTACAGACATCACAAACAAGTAGTGGAAGAATTAATTACTTTATGGGATAAAAATAGATTCTCAAACTTAATTCTTGCAGGGCAGGAGCACATCTTGGCTTCCTTTGAAGAATTACTTCCAAAGAGGGTAAAGGAAAATATAATTGGACATTTAAAACTGCAAATGAATGAAAAAGAAGATGTTATATTAAGAGAAGCAGTCCATATAATAAGAAAAGAAGAAGAAGAAAAGGCAAAAAAAGAAAGGGAAAGATTTAAAAAACAAGGACTTTTAATTGAAAACTTAGAAGAGATTGCTCAAGCAGCAAACGAAGGAAGGATTATGCGATTTTATTTAAAAGCAGGAGTTAAAAAAGATGGATGGATTTGCAAAAATTGTAGTGTAATAGGTAGTGAGATTACAAATCTTTGTTATCTTTGTGGAAATGAAGTTAAAAAAGCAGATTTAATTGAAGAAATTGTTTTAAAGGTTGAAAGGGATGGGGGAGTGATTGATATAAGTTTACAGCAAGAAAAAGATATCTTTGCAGTTTTAAGGTTTTAATTTATAAAATATAGTTGAAAATGAAATAGATTGAATTA
>JBBISU010000034.1:0-8110 GCA_037441225.1 Acidobacteriota bacterium | reverse complement strand
TGAATTATTGCGGTAATTTGTAGGGGCGGGGTTTACCCCAGCCCAAAATAGAACAATAGGGGCAATTCACGAATTGTCCAATTCCTTTTCAAATACGGACACGAACACGGTCAATGGAAAGGGGATTTTAATTGTATTATTTTTATGTTGTGGGCGACCACAAGGGTCGCCCCTACAAAAAAATAATTTATAAAAATTGTAGCTGCAGGTCTTTAGCCCGCACTTTGAGATATAAAGCAACAAAATTTTCACATAAATTTGCAAAAAATTACAAAAACTAAAAAAATTAAAAATATTTTTGCCAAATTTTAATATTAAAAAAATCGTAGGGGTCGCCCTTGTGGCAACCCGTGAAATAATATATAACATCCAAATAATTTTTATCTTGCGGGCTTGAGCAAGCTGAAAACCCATACAAAAAAATTAAATTTTTCAAGAAGAAGCATACAAAAATAAAGACATTTTAAAATAGTAATTAAGTATTAAATTTTAAAAATGTAACCACAAAAACATCTTAAAAAATTTATAATTTTCAAAAGTTGTGTTATAATTTTTATGATAAAGATTTAGGAGGGATTATGCCAAAACAAGAAGATGATAGCAAGGCAAAGGCAATTCAAGCAGCTCTTTTACAAATAGAAAGGCAGTTTGGAAAAGGTGCTGCAATGAAATTAGGAGAAAAGGCAGCAGTTCCAATTGAAAGCATTTCAACAGGTTCAATTGGGCTTGATTATGCCTTAGGGATTGGAGGTGTTCCAAGGGGAAGGATTACTGAAATCTTTGGACCTGAATCCTCTGGAAAGACAAGTTTAGCATTACATATAATTGCAGAAGCACAAAAAAAGAAGGGTTATGCTGCTTTTGTTGATGCAGAGCATGCCCTTGATCCAAACTATGCAAAAGCCCTTGGTGTAAACATTGAAGAACTAATAATTTCACAGCCCGATTATGGTGAACAAGCACTTGAAATCACAGAGCAACTTATAAGGTCTGGGGCAATTGATGCCATTGTAATTGATTCTGTTGCTGCCCTCGTTCCAAGAGCAGAACTACAAGGAGAAATGGGGGATGCCCAAATGGGTCTTCAAGCTCGCCTTATGTCTCAAGCTTTAAGAAAATTAGCAGGCATTGTTGCAAAATCAAATACTGCTGTTATTTTTATAAATCAAGTAAGGGAAAAAATTGGAATTATGTTTGGAAATCCAGAGGTCACAACAGGTGGAAGGGCTTTAAAATTTTATGCTTCTGTGAGAATTGAAATAAGAAAAATTGCAGCTATAAAAGAAGGAGAAAATGTAATTGGAAGCCATACAAAAGTAAAAGTTGTAAAAAATAAGTTGGCTGCACCTTTTAAGGAAGCAGAATTTGATATTGATTATGGAAAAGGAATTTCAAAGTTTGGTGAAATTATTGATTTAGGTGTTGATTTTAAAATAATTGAAAAATCTGGTTCCTGGTTTACTTATAAAGACACAAGATTAGGGCAGGGAAGAGAAAATGTCAAAAGCTTTTTAGAACAAAATAAAGATATTTTGGAAAAAATTGAAAAAGAAGTAAGGCAGAAACTTCAACCTGCTTGAAAAAACTTTTAATTTACCTTTCTCTTTTTATATTTTCAATTGTATTATTAAAATTTATTAGTAATTTTTTCCAAGCAAAAGGTTCTTTTTTGTCCCTTATTCCGCCAATTGTTGCTATTGGACTTGCAATCTTATTAAAAGAGGTTTATTTTTCTTTAATTTTAGGCATTTTTTTTGGATTTTTGCTTTTAAATAATTTCAAAATTTATAGTACCTTTGAAAATATGCTTCAGGAGGGCTTTGTCAAAAATTTGGCAAATACAGACCATTCTTCCATAATCTTATTTACATTATTTTTAGGTGGTATGGTTGGGATAATTTATAAAAATGGAGGGATGGAAGGGCTTGTTTTAAGTTTAAAAAAGTTAGTTAAAGGAAAAAGATCTGCCCAGGTTTATGGCTGGCTTATGGGAATTATAATTTTTTTTGATGATTATGCAAATACTTTACTTGTTGGAAATACTTTAAGACCTTTGACCGATTCTTATAAAATTTCAAGGGAAAAACTTTCATACATTGTTGATTCCACAGCAGCACCAGTTACATCTATTGCCATAATTTCAACTTGGATTGGTTATGAAGTTTCCTTAATCTCTGATTCCTTTAAAAATTTAGGCATTACTGCAAATCCATATATATTTTTTATAAATACAATTCCTTATAGATTTTATCCAATCTTTGCACTATTTTTGGGTTTTTTAATTGCTTTTACTTTAAAGGACTTTGGTCCTATGCTTAAAGCAGAAAGAAGGGCAAAAGAGGAAGGGAAAGTTATAAGGGATGGCTCAAATCCCTTGGGTTTTGGAAAAGAGGAAAAAATTGAACCATCAAGCCCACTTCTTGCAATAATACCTATATTAGTTGTTTTCTTTGGTTGTTTTATTATGCTTTATATAACAGGAATTCAAAATTTAGGCTATTTCTCATCAATTGAAGAAATTATTGCAAAGAGTGATAGTTTTAAAGCATTAACTATTTCATCCTTTTTGGGTTTATTCACTGCCTTTTTTTTAAGTTTATTTAAATTTAAAATAAAGGAAACAATGGATGGAGCCTTTGAAGGTTTTAAAGCAATGCTTTCTGCCCTCTCAATCCTTATTCTGGCATGGTCTTTAAATTATGTATGCCAAAATTTAGGTACTTCTACATATATCTCAAATTTAGCAAAAGCATACCTCTCACCTATTCTTATCCCTTCCTTTATTTTTATTTCTTCTGCCTTAATTTCCTTTGCCACTGGGACTTCTTGGGGAACACTGGCAGTCCTTGTCCCAATCTCAATTGAAATTGGCTCAAAGTTTTCACCTGAAATATTATTTCTTTCTGCCTCTGCTGTTTTATCCGGCTCAATCTTTGGAGACCATATAAGCCCAATTTCAGATACAACAATTATGTCTTCCCTTTCTTCTTCCTGCGACCATATAGACCATGTATCGACACAAGCACCTTATGGGATTTTATGTGCTATTGCAGCCCTATTCTTTGGTGTTCTTTTAACATCTTTAAAATTTCCTTTAATCATAAGTTATTTAAGTGGAGGTCTTTTCCTTTGGCTAATTCTTTATGTTTTTGGAAAAAAGGTTTAGTTCTTTTATTTTTCTGTGAGTTTCTCTTTTGTGGAGAAATTTATATAAAAACAGATAAAAAAATTGATGGTTTTGAAGAATATCAATTATTGTCAGAAGATACTGAAAATTGTGGCATTTCAATTGAAATTAAAGATAACTTAGAAGAAAAATTGCTTTTTCTTTTAGGAAATATAAATTATTTTAAAGCAATAAATTTTGATTTTAAAGAAATAAGAGATCCTTTTTGGACTTCTTACCTTTTAAAATACTTTTCCCTTTATTCAAAATCAGAAAATCCTTCTTTAAAAATATTTCTCACAGGAAATTTGATGGGTTTGGATGAAGATATTGAATGGTATTTTGATGGAATTGAAGGGGCAAAGATTTTTTCAAAAAATATTGTTGAAACAGACAAAGGTATAAAAGAATGGTTAAAGTTAAATGTGCCTTTAATAATTGCAGAAAATCCAGAGGAAAAAGAATTTTTATTTTTTCATGAAAATTTAAGAGAAGGTTTCTTTTATTCTGATTTTTCAAAAGTCATACCAGAGGAAATTATTCCTCTCTTAAAAGAAGACCTTTCCTTTTATTTAACAATACCTCCTTATTTCAAAGGTTTAATTTTCATATCTGGTGAATATTTTGATGTTGCCTATAACTTAAAAAGAGAAGAAATAAAATTAAAAAAAGAAAGGGATGGGACATCTTTTTATTATGAAACAAAAGAGGATTTTGATTTAATAAGTTTAAAAAGAGAAGGTGGAAAGTTTTTTTATGAAAGTGAAGAGTTTAAAGGGAAAAAAATTTATTCCTTGCAGGAAATTTTATCAAAACTTCAACTTTACTTTTTTAAAACAAAACATCAATATTCATATTATAAAACAAATTCAAAAACAAATTTAAACATTTCCTTTGGTGGCTTTTCAAAACCCTTTTATGTAAAAATAAATGGGATTACTTATTTTGAAAGCGGAGAAGAAAAGTTATGGGAATGGGAAGAAGTAGAAGTAGAAGGGGCATCTTATAAAGGAAAAAACTTTCCACCAATACCCGTCTTGCAACCAGAAAAAGTCAAAATAAATCCTTTTTATCTTTATCCAAAGGAAGAATACTTTTATGAAATTTCAAAAATTTCTGAAGAGGAAATTGTTTTAAATTTTGAGCCAATTTTAAAAAAGGATAAGCCAGTTTATTCTGGAAAAATTTACATAGATATAAAAAATTTTTTCCCAAAAAAGATTGAAAGGAAGCAATTAAATTTAAAGGATGAATTTTTATCTTTGGAAGAAGAGATTTTCTTTGAAGAAAAAGATGGTGTTCCTTTAATTAAAAACTACAAAGGAAAAGAAGTTTTAAGTATTTTAGGAGGAATAACCTATGTAGAAGTTGATACAAATTTTGGTGATTTTGAGAAGATAAAAGGAAAAATTGAACTGGATAAAGAAAAAATTTATTATTTGAGAGAAGAAAAAGGTTGGAGACCTTCAAAAGAATTCCCAGAAAGATTTTTGACCTTTGGATTATTAAAATTTCCTGATGAAAATTTTCCCCTCCCCTTAGGTGGCATAAGCTGGATCTCTTTAAAAAGCCAAAATCAATATAACTACATATTTGCAGGAATATTGGGAACCTTTAATAAAACATATTTTAAAGGCAGAAATTCCTTTACACTTGAAGGTTTTCTTTTACTTTATCCTTTCTCCGACTATCCTTACAAAAAGGGAAAAAAGATGGAAGAAGAGGGTTTAGAAATAAGACCTTTTAGTTTTAATTTTTCTTCTACTTTTCCTTTTTCAAATACTTTTAACATTCAAACAAAGTTAGGGTTAAATTATTTACATTTTGAAAGCGCAAAGGAAAAAAATGAAAACTATTCTACACCACCTTCTTCTTTTACATTTTCAGAAGGGATTTCTTTAAATTTAACAAAAAAAGGATATTTATTATCAGCAATGAGTGAAGTTTTTCAAAGAAGTGAAGATTTTAAGTTTGGATATGAAAGAAAAGAGGGCTTTAAAAATGGCAAAAAATGGGGTATTTTATTTGGAAAAAACTTTAAAATAAAAAACTCCTTTTTGCATTTTGATACTGGCTATTATTCTGGAAGTGACTTAGATAGATTTTCAAAATACAAATCAGGAATTTTTGGTGGACTTGAAATGGAGGGCTTTCCTTCTGGTTCAATTTCTTCAGATAAAATTTTCATTTCCCATCTAAACTATAACTTTTCTTTTCTCTTTGCAAAGAATTTAAACATTGGTTTGGATTATTTAAAAACAATTGATGAAAAAAAGGATTATTATTCAATAAAATTTTCAAGTTTCTTTAATCTTTATAACTTTTTAATCCAGTTACAAGGTGGTTTTGGAATAAAAGGCGAAGGAAAGGGCTTTTCTTTCCGCACCCTCTTCTTCAAAGCAATTTAAAAAAAACTATTTTTTTAAAAAATCCGAGAGGAAAGAAATTAGTCTTCAAAATTGAAAAATACTTAACTTGAAAAATGCAGTTGAAAATGATATAAATATAGAGCAGTGGTCCGTTGTCCGTGTCCGTCTTCCGTGTGTATAAAAAATATAAATGGTATAATTAAAAAAAATAATACAATTTATTATGTAACATTTTTAAATATTTTAATTACAGAAAACATTAAAAAGTACTGTATTTCCTATTTAAACATTCACAAAATTTGCGGGATGGAAACCTAAAAACGTTGAATGATTGGGGCAGATACAAGGAAAATGAGTTGGCTACACCGAGTCCGTTGATCGTATCCGTTTTCCGTTGTCCGTATTTTGCATAAAATATTATGGTAATTTAAAAGTTTTGATTTTTGTTTTAATGTAGTCGCAGGATTTATCCTGCGCTATATATAATTTATATGTATCTAATTTGCAACCGTGAAGAGAGTGTCTGGTAATTAAAATTTTATAAATTATTTCACAATATATTGTATTATTTTTTCCAATTAGACTATATATATTGTGTATGCCTAATCAAAATATCATATTGTCGGACAGCCTCAGTAGGGGCAATTCATGAAATGCCCTTATATTTTTCAAAAACGGAAAACGGAGGTGGTATAGGGTGCCTACTTGCACTATGCGTAAGATAAACGGGATCGGACAAGCTAAAGCTAATAAAAATATCTCTACTTCTTTAGATCTCTTTAATATGTAAAAAAAGAAGCGTTTTTTCAACTAATATTTTAATTTCAATTGCATTTTTTGGATTATATAATCAGATATTTCATTTTTATGTTAAAATTTTATTATGTTTTTCTATTTATTTTTTCAAATAATTTTGCCTTTTAATTTAAAAGAAGATATAGAGGGTTTCAAAAAGGTATCTTATAAAAATTATAATGAAAAAAATATCTTTGATTATATAAATGGAGCAGGTGAGATTTATGTCTCTTTTAAATTTAAAAATCTCTTTGTCTTTGAATATAAAAAAGAAAAAAATGAATTGGTTGTTGAAATATTTGAATTTTCAAAGCCAGAGCACTCCTTAGGAATTTTCAAACACCTAAAAGGAAGCGGAGAAGAAGTTTTTGGAATAGGGGAAGAAGCAGAGGTCTTTGGAAATTATCTCATTTTTTGGAAGGGAAGATATTTTACATCAATTGGAGCAAAAAACAATATCTCAAAAGAAGTAATAAAAAATTTTGCAAAGGAGATTGAAAAAAATATAAAAAAAGAAGAAATAAAATCTTGGGCACTTGATTATATTAAAAAGAAAAAGATAAAAAATTTTAAATATTTTTTTAATATGAACATATTAAACTATTACTATTATTTTATAAATGAAGATATTTTTTATTTTAACAGGGGAACTGAGGGCATCTTTTATGAGGGAAAAAATGGTTTTATTTTATTATTATTTTTTGAAAATGAAAAAATGTGTGAAGTGGCTTTAAAAAATTTAAAGGAAAAATTTTATTTTGGGGATTTTGAAATAAAAGAGATTGAAAAAAACAAATGGAGTGGTTTTATAAAAAAAGAAAAAATCATTAAAATATTTTTGGATTTTAAAAAGAAGGAGGAATTATTAAGAATTATAAATGAAAATAGATAGAAGAAAATTTTTAGAACTAACGCTTTTTTTAGGTTTCTCAAAATCCTTTGCTTTCTCAAAAGATAAAGAAAAGGAAAGGGTTGTTCTTGTAAGGGATAGCGAACTATTTTACAAAGAAAATAAAATTGCAAAAGATGTATTAGAAAAAATGCTTGAAAAAGGCATTTGTTTGTTAGAAGGGGAAAATGAAATTGAAATTGCATTAAAAAAATATTTCAAAAAAGACGAAATTATAGGGATAAAGTCAAATGAATGGGGACCCTTATCAACTCCAAAAGAAGTTGAAGATATCTTATTAAATTTTTTGCTAAAAATCGGGGTAAAGGAAGAAAACATTGAAATTGCAGATAGAAAAGTTTTAAAATCAAAAGTATTTCAAAATTGCACATCCCTTATAAATGTAAGACCTTTAAGAACACACCACTGGGCAGGAGTAGGTTCACTTATAAAGAATTATATAATGTTTGTAAAAAAACCCTGGGAATATCACTCAAATTTTTGTTCTAATTTGGGTTCAATTTGGCATTTTCCAAAAATAAAAGGAAAGACAAAATTAAACATTTTGATAATGTTTACCCCACTTTTTTATGGATTGGGTGCTCACCATTTTGACGAAAAATACACTTGGAAATACTGTGGAATTTTATTTGGGAAAAAACCTGTTCCCGTTGATTCTGTTGGTTTAAAGATTTTAAAGGAAAAAAGGAAAAAATATTTTGGAAAAGAAATCCCTTTCCAACCACCTCCAATACACATTTCAATTGCAGACAAGATTTATAATTTAGGCACATCCAATTTAAATGAAATAGAAATCATAAAAACAAATAAAATGCCAGATGATTTTGTTTAATAAAACCACAGGGACAATGGACAGGGACAACGGACAAC
>JBBISU010000033.1:25457-31913 GCA_037441225.1 Acidobacteriota bacterium | reverse complement strand
GTGTGACATTTTAAAATTGTAACCACAGAATTCTACATCCCCTTGACAATGGCTTATTTTTGATGTATAATTTTTGGATCTATTTTAAAATACGGTAGGCAAAAGGTCATCGTAGATGAACCTCTGCCACCAAAGCTTTCCTTAAACGGAGGTATAGGTATGAAGTATTTTAGGTTTTTCTTACTTTCTCTTGCTGTTTTAGGGCTTTTGGCTTGCGCAAAGCCCCCACAGGCAGAAATTGATGCAGCAAATGCGGCACTTGATTCAGCTAAAAATGCTGAAGCAGAGATTTATGCACCTGATGATTTGAAAGCAGCCCAAACTGCAATTTCAGACATGCAAGCAGAATTGGATGTTCAGCAAGGAAAATTTGCCCTTTTCAGATCTTATGAAAAAGCAAAGGAACTGGCAAATGCAGCAAAAGAAGCAGGGGATAAGGCAAAAAATGCTGCTGAAACGAAAAAACAGGAAGTAAAAGCAGAAGCTGAAACACTTTTTAGCGAAGTTAAGGCATCTCTAACTGAAGCAACTGATTTGATGAAAAAAGCACCAAAAGGAAAAGGGACACAAGCAGATTTAGCAGCTCTTCAAGCAGATCTTGATTCTGTTCAGCCAATGATTGATGAAGCACAAGCATCTTTTGATGGTGGCAAGTTTATGGATGCAAAGACAAAATTGGAGGAAGCAAAGGCAAAGGTAACATCAGTAAAAGATGCCATCAATCAAGCAATTGAGATGGCAAAAGGGAAGAAAAAGTAAAAAATTTTATAATTTAAAGGCAGGTTCTGCAATTTTTTGTGGGACCTGCTTTTTCTTTTATGAAAAGATTTTTAAAGGCAATATTTATAATTGTTTTAATATTATTTTTGTCTTATTTAATCCCTTTTATTATTGAAAATTCCCAAAATCTTAAAGAACCAAGAAAACTTGAAGATATTACTAAGAAAATATTATTAAAGAGTCAAAAATTAATAGTAAATATAGATGAAGCCCAAAATTTTTACCTTCGCGCAAGAAAGCAGGTTATTTATCAGAAAAATAAAATAATTCTTTTTAGGGATTTTTCCTATTCAAATTACCTTTTTCAAAAATCCTTTGAAATTGCTTTAAACCAAATTTTAAGTTTTAAAGAAAAAATGAGAAGAAAAGAAGAAGAATTTATAAATAAATTAGCTGAAACAAAAAATATTAATTCAAAAATCTCTGAAGTTTTTGAAAGGATTCCCTTAGGATCTGATCTTTTTAAAAGATTTATTATTTCTTCAGCCCATTTAAAAGAAGCTGAAAATCTTTTTAAATTGAAATTCTATGATAAAGCAGAAAAAAAATTAGAAATTTCTTCCTTTGAAACAAAAAATATTTATTCTTTGATCGAAAATTATTTGAAGAATTTTTATGATCCAAAAAAATTAAGGGAGTGGAAAAATCTATACAACGAAGCACTTAATTTATCAAAAGAATTAAATGTAATTGTTGTGATAAAAGATGAAAGGATTTTAAAAGTTATAAGGGATGGTAAAACAATTAAGACATACATTGCAGAGTTTGGGAAAAACCCTTTGGAAAAGAAGATAAAAAGTGGGGATCTGGCAACACCTGAAGGGAGGTATAAAATAGTTGAAAAAAAAGGATATAAAAAAACTAAATATTATCTTGCCCTCTTGTTGAATTATCCTAATGAAGAAGATAAAAGAAGATTTGAGGAAGCCAAAAAAAGGGGTTTAATTCCAAAGAATGCAAGGATTGGTGGGCTTATTGAAATCCATGGTGATGGAGGAAAAGGGATTGATTGGACAGAAGGTTGTGTGGCACTGGAAAATGAAGATATGAAAGAACTATATAATCTGGTATCAAAAGGTACACCAGTTTATATAATAGGTTCTCAGGGAAATAACAATGTGCTTTCAAATTTTGGTGAAAAAAGTTTATGGAAAAATTAAAAGGCATAATTAAAAAAAAGATTTTTAAGATAATTTTTATAATTTTTTCATCTTTTTTATTTTTAATAATTTTCTTTTTTTCAACAGGACAATCAAAAATAGGTTTTGAAAAATTTAACAGCTTTTTGGAGCCAGAAAAGCCAATTGAAATTGATAAAAAAATAGAATTTAGATTAAAACTTCTGATTCCAAGAAGACCCTATCTTATAATTGACAGAACGCACAATAAAATGTATTTAAAAGATAAAGATGGGAGTTTAATTAAGGAAATTTTATGCTCAGCTGGTTCGGGTGGAATCCTTGAAGATCCAGAAGGAAATAGGAAGTGGGTTTTTGACACTCCTATGGGAAAATTTACTATAAAAAGCATAATAGAGGATCCTGTTTGGATTAAACCTGACTGGGCATTTATTGAAGAAGGAGAGCCAATTCCAAAAAATCCAGAGGAAAGGGTTGAAAGGGGAATGCTTGGGGAATATGCTTTAAGTTTAGGAGGTGGCTATTTCATTCATGGAACTCTTTATGAAAGGCTTTTAGGAAGAAATGTAACCCATGGTTGTATAAGAGTTGGCAGGGAGGATCTGCGCCTTGTTGTTAAGACCCTTAAAATTGGCGATAGCGTTTATATTTTTTAGTTTATATATTTTTTCCTTTAATTTTTATGATTATGAAAAATCTTTGGCTCTTTCTGATAAATTTTACTATATATTAAATACTAAGGATAAAACAATAACATTAAAATTTAATGGAATTGAATTAAAAGTTTATAAATTTGAAAAAATAGAGTTTGTTGTTCCAAAAGTATTTTTTATAAAACTTAAGCCAATGGCTTTTCAATCAATTTTTTATTTAAGAAATTTAAAAATTGATCCGCCCATTTATTTAATTAGACCGAATTTAAACCCAACAGAAAAAAAAGAAGAAGAAAAAGCTAAAATTCCTCCAACCCTTGAGGAGTTGATAAGGGTTCCAAAAAAATTTGTTATCTCTGGAAATGAAAATTATTATCTCTTTTTTTCCTTAAAAAAAGAAGCAAATTTTCCTTATAAAATTCCATTTTTTAAAAAAATAGGAAAGAGGTTTAAAGAATTTTATAAAGGAATTACTTTAAAAAAAGAACCAATTTTATACATAGAAATGGACAATACAGAGGGGGAAAAATTTTATAGATCCTTTCAGGAAAACTCCGACTTTCTTATAATTTTAAATCCTTAAAAAAAGATTTTTTTGAAAAAACCAAAGAAAAGGTTATGGCAAAAGAAAAAGCAAAGATAAAACTTGCAGCAATTGAAGAAATATATTTATCAAGCCCTGAAACCATCCAAATTATAGTTATAAAAGAACCAGAAATAAGGGATGCAATTGCCCCATAATGATTAAATTTTTTCCAAAAAAAAGATAATATTATAACTGGCGAAAAGGAGCAGCCAATCCCTGCCCATGCCCAGCTCACAACAATATAAATTAGTTTTTTTGATGTAAATGTTAAAATTAAGCCAAGAATTCCTACAAATAAAAGTGCTAAGCGGGATAAAAGGACAAGGTTTTTTTCTTCTAATTCTTTCTTAAATCCTTTATGATAAATATCTTCTGATATAGCTGTTGTGGTGATTAAAAGCTGGGCTGATGCAGTTGACATCATTGCAGCAATTGCACCAATCAAAAGAATTCCTCCAAACCAAGCTGGTAGAAGTCTCAAAACAATGGAAGGGAGCAAATATTCAGGATCCTTTAAACTTCCCTTTTCAATCAATAAATTTCCTAATATTCCAATTGAAATTGCACCAGAATAAGCAAAAAGGGTCCATAAAATTGCCACAACCATACCTTTTTTTACATCTCTGTCATTTTTCATTGCCATCCATCTCGTTGAAAGTTGTGGCTGTCCTCCCAGGTAGCCAAAAAACCAACTTAAATTATTAAATATTAAAATTCCTGCAGAAAAACCATAAATTCCACCTGTGAAAGAAAAAATGTCTGGGTTTGAAAGAATTGGATCAAAGGATATTTTGTTTTTTATTATATAAAAAAATGCAAAGATTGGAGTTGCGATAAAAGTTAAAATCATTAAAATACCTTGAACTACATCAGTCCACACAACAGCAAAAAATCCACCTGCCATTGAGTATAATATTACAATTAAAGCAGAAATTAAAATTCCATAAATTTCATTTAATCCAAAGGTAATATTTAATACTTTGCCTCCTCCTCCAAATTGGGCAGAGATATAAAAGATATAAAAAAATATAATTATAGAGGAAGAATACCATCTTACAAATTTTTCTGCTTTCTGGTGTTTTGCTGAGAGGTATTCTGTAAAAGTAAAAACATTATATTTTTCTGCTTCTTCTCTAAATTTCCTTGCAAGAAAAATCCAAGATACTAAAATGCCAAGGACACATCCCAAAGCAATCCATATAGCAGAAAAACCTTTTGCATAAGCAAAACCAGTCAAACCAAGGATGAGCCATGCTGATTCTCCTGTTGCCCTTTCAGATAAAGCAAGTGCCCATCCAACTATTTTTTTACCACCTAAATGATAATCTATTTGATTAAATTTCCTTCTGGAAAAATAAATTCCAATTAAAAGCATTCCAATCAGGTAAATAATTAATTCCAAAAAAATTATTTTATTTGATAGCATATTTTATTTTATAACAAAATTTTATTAACGCAAAAAAAACATTGAAAATAATAAAGAACAAAGCAAAGCAGGAGTCCGTTGTCCGTGTCCGTTTTTTATTGAATTATTGTGGCAATTTGTAGGGGCTTAGGCTTGTCCCCGCCCGAGACAGAGCAGTAGGGGCAATTCACGAATTGCCTAAATATTTTTCAAAAACGGACATAGACATGCTCAACGGAAAACGGAAATGATGTAGGAGGCGAGCTTGCTCGCGCCAAAAAATAAATCAAATAAAATAAATTTTTTATTTTAAGGGGTAGAAAGGCGAAGGTCCTACAAAGATTTTTTTAATCTTTTATATTGCTTTTTAATCCCTCTTTTTTTTCTTAAATTTTTGATTTCTAAGATCCATTTATATAATGAAGTTTTTCTAATCATATTTTATTTCAAATTTAATTTTTCAGCTTTACAGGGAAAAATCTATATTTAGTCAAAAGAAAAAAACTTTAAAGGATTAAATAAATTTAATTTTGTAATATTTTAGTTTTCTATAAAATGTTCTCCTTGGCATACTCAGTAGTTTTGCTGCTTTTACTATATTTCCATTTGCTTCTTTTAATGCCTTTTCTATGGCATTTTTTTCTATCTCTTTTAAATGTTTTTTTAAGTTTAAAGGTATTGAGATTTCATTATTAAATTTTGGAATATGCTGGGGGGAGGGTATTGCAAAGTTTAGAAATTTAAAAATTTTAATTGAATTTATTTTTTTACTTTTTGTTGATAAAAATAAGTTATATAAAAAATTTTGAAGTTCTCTTACATTTCCTTTCCATTCCATATATTTTAAAACTTCTATGGCTTCTTCTGTTAAAGTTTTTTCTTCATTATATTTTGTTGAAAGATTTTTTATAAAATTTTTTGAAATAATTTCAATGTCTTCCTTCCTTTCTCTTAAAGGAGGAATGTATATTTTAAAAGTTGAAATTCTAAAATAAAGATCTCCTCTAAACTTTTTTTCTTCCACAAGTTTTTCAATATTCTCATTAGTAGCAGAAATCAATCTAAAATCTGAATTTAAGGTTTTATCAGAACCCACAGGATAAAATTTTTTTTCTTCCAAAACCCTTAGAAATTTCCCTTGAAGAGTGATTGGCATTGAAGAAATTTCATCTAAAAATAATGTTCCAAAATTTGCTAAAAGTATTTTTCCTTTTCTTTCATCCACACCTGTTGCTGAACCTTTTTTTATTCCAAAAAGTTCAGATTCTGCAAGGGATTCTAAGATTGCTGAACAATTTAAAGGAACAAACTCTCCTTTTCTCTTTGAAACTTCGTGTATTGCCCTTGCAACCAATTCCTTCCCAACCCCGCTTTCACCTTCAATTAAAACATTTGCATCCTTTTCAGCTATTAAATCTATTTTTTCCCTCACTCTTTGAATTTCTCTTGATATTCCTAAAATACCATACTTTTCTTTTATTTCTTCTTTCACATTCCTTTCAAATAAAAATTTTTCTTTCATAATTTGCAATCTATAACAAAAAACATTCATATCAAAAGGTTTAATAAAAAAATCTTGAATTATTCCATCGTTATATTTTTTTAAAAGGATTTCTTTATACCCTATGTGTGCAGTTATGACAATTATATCCAAATCATATCTCTTATAGTTTTCAATTAAGTCCAAACCTGAGTCCCTATCACCTAACTTTATATCTTGAATAACTAAATTTATCTTTTTTTCCTTTAATATTTCAAGGGCTCTTTCATAAGTATTTGCCCAATGCAAATTAAATCCTGATTTAATAATATGAAGGGATAATATCTTATAAAAATCTTTATCATCTTCTACTAAAAGACAGTTCATATTAAAAATTTACATAATTTTAAAAA
>JBBISU010000033.1:0-25357 GCA_037441225.1 Acidobacteriota bacterium | reverse complement strand
TTATCATCTTCTACTAAAAGACAGTTCATATTAAAAATTTACATAATTTTAAAAATGTGTCAATTTGTTCCAAATCTTAAAAGAAAATTGGGAATATCATTTGCATATAAAAAATTGAGGGAAAAATGTATAAGATTTTGTTGATTTCAAAGCAAATTTTTTCTTCTTGGGAAAAATTTGAAATTTTAAAAAGGAAGGACTTTGAAATTTTACAAGAAGGAAATTTTGAAGATGCTTTTGATAAACTTGTAAAAGAAAAATTTGACTTATTTATTGCAGAAGAGACACCAATGGATTTTTCTTTTAAAAGATTTTTAGTTTCTGTCTTAAATCAATTAAAAATCCCAAATTTAAAAGGAATTTTTATTTGTTCTACAACAAGGGATTTAAATATAAATTCTTTAGATTTTGAAATTTTAAAGACGCCTTTAAAAGTAGAAGAATTAGAAAATTCAATTGTTAAACTTTTAAATTTGAAAAAAAGGAGTTCAATTAGATATATAGTGAGAATGCACTTGGGAATTTCAGAAAATAAAAAAGGCACTTTTCAAACCTGTGTCACAATGAATATAAGCAAAAATGGTATGCAAATTTCTTCATCAAAGCCATTATCAATTGGAAAAGAATATTATTGGACATTTCAAGGTTCAAAGGAAATGGAAGGACTTACAATTAAAGGAACTGTTTTGAATAAAATCCAAGAAAAAGAAGGCTCTTTTTATAGATATGGAGTAAAATTTAATGAAAATTGTAAAGAAGAAATTAATAAAATTGAAAATTTTTTAAAGAGTTAGATATGTGTCAAAATAACACAAATTTTCTGGCATTTTATTTGCATTTAATTTTATGAAAGCATATTTAGATTGTTCAAAGGAGATAAAAGAAATTATGAGGGAATTAGTTCAAGATATGGGTTTTGAATTAAAAGATGATTTAAATGAAGCAGAAGTTTTATTTTTAGAACCCCCTTTTCCAATTGAAAAACCTGCTACCTCCAAATTTTATACTCCCTCTCCTAAATATGTATTTTTTATTCCAAAAAATATAATCAAACTGATAAAGAAACAGTCAAAGGCAAATTTTGAGTATTTGGTTTTAACTCCAGAACCAATTTTGGATTTTTTCAAGTTTGTTAAAGAGGAGATTAAAATTGAAGATTGAAGTTTTTATATTATTTATGCTTTTTTCAATTGTTATAAAATCTTCAATAGATTTTTCAGAAACTCCCTCTTTTCTGATAGGAAATCCAAAATTACATTATCCAGCAAAAATTGGAGATATAAATGGAGATGGACTTTTGGATTTGATTTTTTCTGGCTGGGATGAAAAATTAGAGGTATATTTAAATTCCGAAAGTGGAATTTCAAGTTCACCTTCTTATACTTCTTCTGATTTTCAAAATGCTTTTGATTTATCTTTAGGAGACTTTGATAGAAATGGATATTTAGATGTCCTTGTTGTAAATTTTTCTTCACCTGTAAGGGTTTATTTAAACAATAATGGAACTTTAAAAAATACACCTGATTTTATTTTAAGTGATGCAAGAAATTCAATTTCTGGTTCAGTTTTTAATTTATCTAATGATGGTTTTGAAGACATTGTGTTGGGTGGTGATTATGAACCAATAAGGATTTATGAAAACAACAATGGAACAATCCCTTCTTATGCAACATGGGTTTCCCAAGAAGAGGATCTTTCAATTCAAAGTATAAAGACAGGTGACCTTGATAAAGATGGTTTTGAAGATATAATAATTGCAAGTTATAGTGGTCCTTTGAGATTATATAAAAGTAATAGTGGAAGTTTTTCAACATTTAATTGGGAATCAAAAGTATATTTAGATGCCCAAGACTTAGAGCTTATAGATGTAAACTCAGATGGATTTAAAGATGCAGTTGTGTCACAGTGGAATAATTCTATTGTTATATTTAAAAATAATAATGGTCAATTTGAGGACTATCCATTTTATTACAGTTATAACAATGGATTTTATTCTGGAATTTCTGCAAGTGACATTGATGGGGATGGCTTTCAAGAATTTTTTATTTCAAATGACTCCTTTAAAGTTGAAGGTTATGACAACATTTTTGGATCAATTTCATATACCCCTGACTTTCAAACTGAAGAGGATTCACACCAATGGGGTTTGGCTATTGGAGATTTAAATGGAGACAAAAGAAATGATTTTTGCATTGCAAAGAGATACCAAAAATCATCTTGTTTTTTTAATTTAGGAAATTTTACAGAAGAAAATCCTTCTCCACCTGAAATAAGTTTTGAAGTTATGGGACAAAATGTCACATTTCATTTAAGCAATGCTTCTGATGATAACACCCCTTTTGAAGGTCTTTCATATTTTTTAAGAATAGGAAAAACAGTGGGAGGAAGGGATGTTTTATACTCTCCTTTAGGCACAACTGACTTCACTCCTATTTTTGGAAAATTTTCCTCAAATCTTTTAAGCTTTACTTTACCTGATGGGATTTATTATGCATCGGCACAAGCAGTTGATTTATCTTTTTTAAGGTCTAGTTGGTCAAATGAAGTTTCCTTTATGATTGACACAACACCCCCAAATTCACTTTTTACATTTCCACAAAACGGGCAAGAGATCTCAACTTGTGGAATAATAGATGTAGAAGGGATTGCAGAAGATAATGTCTCTGGTATTGACTATGTAGAATTTTCTTGGGATGGAATGAATTATTTTGAAGCAAATGGAAAAGAAAACTGGACTTATAATTGGGCAGTTCCTTCTTCTGGAAATTACAATTTATATTCAAGAGCAAAGGACTTGAAAGGAAATTTAGAAGATCCACCAAATTCAATAAATGTAAATGTTATAATTGATACTTTTCCCCCTGAAAATGTTGGGAATTCTTTAATTTGCAATAAAATTTCTTCAAATATTATTTATCTTAATTGGGAAGATAAAAGTTCATCAGGTGCTGTTTACTATAATATTTACAAAGGATTTACACCTAACTTTATGTATTCAAATCCAACTCCATATTCTACATCCAATTCAAACAATTTTACAGATGCTCAAGCAATTGAAGAAAAAATTTTTTATGTTGTAAAAGCAGTTGATATATGTGGAAACGAATCGGAGGATTGATTATGGCTTTATTCTTCTTTTCAATTTCTAATTCCAATTTCTACAAATCTACAAAAACTATAAAGGTTAATATGTCAATTCTTCCAACTAAGGTCTTATCAATTGAAGAGATATATGATTATGACCCCTTTTCCCCATCTACTGGATTTACAAAAGAAGATAGCCCTCCAATTGGAGAAGTAAATTTTGGATACATTTATCCAGGAACCCATATAATTGGTTCAATTGAAAATTACTATGCAATTAAAGTAAGTATAATTTCAAATCAACTTTGGAATTTATACATTTATTCAGAGACAAATTTGATTGGAAATAACAATACTTTGCCAATTTCAAGGCTTATGTATGCAATAGATGATGGAACAATTTTTAATCCCTTTTCTTTAACTCCAAAAAAGGTTAAATCAGGAGGAAAAACAAATTTAACTTATACAACTTTTGATTATCTTTTATATTTGAAAACAACTGACCCACCAGATGAATATAGAGCAAATATAAAAATTGAGGTGCACTGATGAGAAAAAATGGTTTCACTTTAATTGAAATGCTTGTTGTTTTAATAGTAATTGGAGTTTTAACTGGAATTGCAATTCCCACTTTAAGAAATAGTTTACTCAAAGCAAAAGTCACTTCTACAATTGCAAATATGAAGGTCTTAAAGGATGCCCTTTTCCAGTACAACTCTGATTTTGGCTTCTGGCCTCAAACTCTAAATGTAAATTCTTTTGAACCACTTATTCAAGAGGGATATATGAGGGGAAATCAAGTGAAGATAATTTGTGCTCCCCTTGTTGAAAATAGATTAGGAGCATATACTTTTTATGGACCCCAAAATGACTTTTTAATATTCTTTAAAATGCAAATTTTTCCAAAAATTCAATTTTACCTTTTTCCTGATGGAGTTTATATCAAAAACCCAGAGACAAGTCAAGTGGAAAAATTTACAGATAAGCATTTTATTGTTTTGTTGAAGCAAAAATGAAAAATTTATATATAAAGGAGGTGATAAACTATGTTTAAAAAAATTCTTTTAATTTTAGGCATTTTTGCAATTTGCTCTAACACTTTTGCTCAAAAGGACTCTGCAACAGTCACAGTTAATTTTTCAATAACTGCTACCACAGAGCTGACAATTCTTGCTGTTTATGACCACGATGAGACAAACCAGACAACCTTTACAAAAAATGACACTGGAAATGGACAGGTTGATTTTGGTTCAATTGGACTTGTAAAAGATAATTATTCTGGACTTTCCTTTGGTGAACACATAATTGGTGGTTCAACTGCCCATGCAATTGAAATGCAAGTTATAACAAATGAAGGTTCCTGGACCCTTAAAGGAAGAGGGAGTGGTGATTTTGTATCTGGAACAGAAACAGTTCCTCTTTCAAGGTTAAAATGGGCACTCAATGATGGTTCAACATGGACTTCCTTTTCTACAACTGCAACAGACATTACTACTGGAACTAATACAAATGGAACAGATGTAAACCTTGATTTGAAAGTTCAACTTGACTCCTCAGACACAGTTGCAACTGGTTACACAACTGATTTAATTTTTGAGGTGTTTTAATGGAACAAAATAAAGGGCTCAAATCTTTGATTTGGGCCCTCTTTCCTTTTTTCTTTTCTTTTAATTTGTTTGGAAAAATTTCCATAACTGTAACTCCATCTTTTTTAAGTATAAATTTAAAGGAAAATGTTTTATATGATAGTCAAATCCAAATTTTAAATTCTGGAGATGTAGATTATGATGTCTATGTGAGTTTTTATGATATGGATCAATTAGAAGATGGGGAAGTTGAAAAATTTGAACCAAATACAACAAAAAGAGGAATTGGTGGGTGGCTTTCATCAGATGTTAAATCTTTTCCACTAAAAAGTGGTGAAAAATATTTATTTAAATATTATATTGATGTTCCAAAAGGTGTAGATGGAGGATATGCAGGTGGAATACTTTTTACTATAAAAACAAAAAAAGAAGCACAAGAGTTTGGTGCAGGGATTGAAGCAGGGGTTCTTTCAAAGCTTTATGTTACAATTTCTGAAGAAAAAAATGGAATTTTAGACATTAAGGACTTTAAAATAAAAAAAGATGAAAAGGGAAATAGTTATTATTTTATAATTTCCTTAGAAAATAAAACACCTTTCTTTTCTTACTTTAAAGGTATTTTTTATTTAAAAGATGAAAAGGGTGAAACAATTTATGAAAAAAAGATAAGTTCAGAAAGAGGGGTCTTTCCAGAGAAATCCTTAGAGATAAGGTATAAAATTGAGAAAATTAAAAAAGGAAATTTAATTGGAATATTGGTTTTGAATTTAAATGAGGAAAGACCTTTAATAAAAACAATATATTTTAAGGTGGATTGAAAATGAAGGAAAAGGATCTCTGCATTTTATTTGAAAAAGGGCTAAAGACATTGAGGGCATACAGGAAATCTTCAAATTTATTTAAAAAATGCTTAGAAGAGATAAAAGAGGAAATAGAAAAAAATTTTACAGAACCAGTTTTGTTAAAACTAAATGATTTATATGTTGAACAAAATGAAACTGTTATGTATAAAAAAGTAAAAAAAGAAGAAAATATCTTTTTCCCACTTTATAGAGATGGTTTAAGGGAAATCTTAATTGACCCAAAAATAGATTTAGATGAAATAGAAGGTTTTTTAGAGGTTTTAAATTTTGATATAACAAAATCCCAAGAAGAAATAGATACAGTTGGCTTTTTGTGGCTTAAGGATTTAAGAAGTATATCTTACAAAGCAGTTGATGGGATAGGGGAAAAGGGGGAGGAAGGAGGTCAAGGCAATGAGCTTTTTAGTGCTGTTGAAAAAATAATGAGTGATTTAAAAGAAAATATAATGCCATATAAAGAAATTGACAGTAAATATAAAATGGTAATTGATAGGGATATTAGAATTGATAAATTATATGTGCAAGATAAGGAAAAAGAAAAGGTCCCCTTTGATGAAAATCCTTTAATTTTTGCAATTTCTGAAGAAGAGATTGAAAAAATAAAGAAGGAAGTAATCTCTTTGGATGAAGATGAGCAAAAAATAATTTTTAAATTTATGAAAGTATTACTTTTTCTTTCTAATAATAAAGAATTAGCAGAAAATATTCAATTTTACTTTGAAAAATTAGCAATTTCATTTATTGAACTAAAAGATTTTAAAGGTCTTTTATACCTATTAAAAGAACTTGAAAACTTGAAAGAAAAAAAATTTTTCTTTAATTTAGTCAATCTTTTAAATATTGATGTTTTAAAGGAAATTATAAATTATAATTTAAAAGAAGAAGAATTTGAATACCTTTCATTTTTGTTATTAAAATATCTTCCAGAAAGATTGATTGAATTATTTTCTTTCCTTCCTACAAATTTTTCAACAAAGTTTAGAGAAAATATAAAGAAAGCAATAAAAGAAGATGTAGCAATAATAGAAAATTATAAAGATGAAGAAATAAAAAAAGCTTTTATATTGGACTTTCTTGAACCAGATGTTTTATTTATATATTTGGATAATTTTCGTGAATTATTAAATTCAAAAAGGCAAGATATTAAAGAAAAAGCCTTTTCAGTATTTTTAAAATATGGAAAATATATAGGTTTTAATAATTTTCTAAGCTTTTTAAAAGAACCAAATGCAGAAATGAAAATAAGATTATTAAAAACTTTTGAAGAAGAAGATTTAAGTGCATATATAAAGTTTTTTTTGGATTTTTTTGATTATAAAATTTTTCACAATTTGAGTTTTACAGAAAAAAAGTTATATATAAAATTAGTTTTGAAAAATGGAAATGAAATGGAAAAAAATTATATAAACAATTTAATTCCCAAAAAAAGAATTTTTATAAGTAAAAATGAGAAAAAAAAGGCAATGGAAGTTGCAAAAATTTTAAGTCAAATTGAAGAAGGAAAGATTTTTCTTCAAAAAAATGAAAAACTTTGGAAAAAATATTTTAAGGAGTAAAAAATGGATGAAACAAGAATAACTTTGAAGTATTTAACATTAAAAAAAGATGGGGAAGAATTAAAAGATGAAGCAATCAGTTTTTTCTATAGATTTTTCCAACTCATAAAAAATGCTCATTTTCATAAAATAAACAATCAAGCCCTCTTAACCCCTATAAAAAATTTTTTGGACTGTTTAAATGAATTACTTTTAAAAGAAAACAATATAAATCTTGAGTACAAAGATAACACATTATTTTATAATAAAAATAGAATCAAATTTACCTCAGAGGAATTTGAATATGCAAAAGATATATTTAAATTTTTTGAAGAAAGACAAATTGAAGCAATTTTATTTAAAGGAAGTTTAAGACAAGAAGATATATTTAAATTTCTTTCAATTTTTGTTTATTCGAATTTAAAAGATTATGAAAAAATAAAAGCAGAAATTGAAAAGGAAAATCTGCCTTTGACAGTAGAAAAGATGAGAAGGGAAACTACAAGTTATAAAAAAGCAAATTTAGATAAAAGATTATATACCTTTATAAATTACTCTAAGGCAGTTGTTTTGTGTGAAAAAATAAAGGAAGAACAAAAGTCATCTTCTAAAAGAGAATTTTATATTTCAAAATTGTATAGAATAATTCAAAATTTTATTGATATATGTAAAGAAGAGGATCATACATTTTTAGCCCTTGCGCAAGTTAAAAATCCTGAAAAAAAAGAATCAACTCACAATGTAAACACATCAATTTTATCAATTGCTCTTGGGCAAAAAATTGGGCTTACAAAAGATAAACTTTTAAACCTTGGGATAACTTCAGTTTTTTATATTGAAGATGAAATTTTCTCAATTAAAAACATTTTAAATTTAAATTCTTTAAGTCCTTCAGTCATTTATAGAACAATTGTAACTTTTGAAAATTCTAATTTAAATTACAATATAAGTTGGGAAGAAAAGCATTTGTTTAGCAGGATAATAAAAATTTGCTCAGATTATGATAAATTGACTACCTTTGATTTTCAAGGCAGATGTCTTTTGCCAGATGAGGCATTAAAATTTCTTCAAGATAACAGGAAAATATATGATGAAAGATTATTAAAGGTTTTTGTTAATATGATGGGAATTTACCCAAGTGGTGCTTTTGTATTGCTTTCCTCTGGAGAAAAAGGCTTGGTCCTCTTAGGGGGTGGGGATGTAAAAAGAAGCAAAGCCCCAATTGTAGAGATAATTGAAACAGGTGAGGTAGTAGATCTTTTAAAGGAAGGAGAAAAAAGGTATATTTTGTCTACAATTAATCCTTATGATGTTGGCAAAAGTTTTTTTACTATATTCTTAGGAGAGCAAAATGGATGAGAGATTTAAGTCATTATACAAAATGGAGAAAAAAGAAAAAATAGGGATATTTTGTGAAAATCCCGTAATTCTTTCTTGTTTAAGGCAAATAATTTTTCAAGAAAAAATAGATGTTGAAATAATAAAAGACCTGGAAAAGGAAAGCAATAAATTTGATAAAGTTTTTTTAATATCTAATGAAAAAAAAGAAGTTAAAGAAAATTACATTTACATAAATAATTTCAAAGATCTCCTCCAAAATTATAAGAAAACAGATGAGGATTTTGAAATATATGCAGATATATGTATTTGCCTTGGAAAATTATTTGATTTAATGAATAACATTTCTGTTGACAAAAAAAATTCAATTTTAATTTTAGCAGAAAATTTGGCAAGGAGTTTAAATATAAGAAATGAGGAAATAAGGGATTTAAAAATTATGATTTCATTTAAAAATATAAAAAATATTCTTTTTGAAATTTATTCTAAAAAAAATGAATACTCCACAAGAGAGATAACTCCTTCAAGGGTTGAATTTTTGCTTTATGAGTTTTTTATAGGTTTACCAACTAATATTATTGATAAATTATTTTTGTGGGATGTCAAAAAAAGTGATTCTATATTGGTAAAAATTTTAAAGGTTTGTGAGTTTTACATAGAAGAAAAAAACTTAGATCTTTTAAGGAAACAAAATTTTGATCCATTCATTGTTGAAAAATTGATTTCAATTGTGGAGAAAAAAAAGGTCAGTGTAGGCAAAAAAATTCTTTTAGTAGATCAAGAAAAGGATGCACCACTTATCAAATTAAGGCTTGAAAACAGTGGATTTGAAGTATTTTGGGAAGAAAGTGCAAATGAAGGATTAAAATTGCTTGATAAAGAAAAATTTGATACAGTTCTTTCAAATCTTGTTCTTCCTGGTATGGATGGTTTTTCATTTTTGGATAAAATAAAAAATAAAAAAGAATTACAAAATATTCCTTTTATTTTCATTTCTTCAAAAAGCGATGCATTTACAATCAAAAAAGCCCTTGCATTAGGTGCAAATGATTTACTTTCAAAACCATTGGATTTGGACATTTTAATATCAAAAATTTACCTTTTTTTAAACTTAGATTTAAAAACAGAAAAGTCAATTAGATATTCCTTAGAAAATATTCCAAGGCAGGAAAGCACAATTTCATCTTATGATCAATTAAAACCAAACTATGTAATTTCAAATAGATTTAATTTAATTAAAGATATTGGTGAGGGGGGGATGGGAAAGATATTTCTTGCAGATGACTTGGAGTTAAATGAAAAAGTAGTATTAAAATTTTTGAAAAAAACTTTGATTGAAGACCTTAAATTTGTAAGCAAATTTAAAGAAGAAGTGAAAATTGCAAGAAAACTTACAAACCCTTCAATTGTAAGGATTTATGATTTTTGGGAAGTTGGAGAGTTAAAATTTATAACCCAAGAATATGTAGATGGGAGAACTTTAAGAGAAATCCTCAAAAACAAAGGTGCAATTCCTATTTCATTAGGTATAATTTATGCAAAAAACTTGGCAAATGTATTTTCATATGCCCATTCTATTGGTGTGCTTCACAGAGATATAAAACCAGATAATATTATGATAACAAATTCTAATCAAATAAAAATACTTGATTTTGGGATTGCTAAGGTTTTTGATGAATCAAATATAAACATTTCCCACTATTCAGATGAGGTTTTTGGTACCCCTGAATATATGTCTCCTGAACAATTGTGTTCAAAAAAAGTTGATGAAAGGTCTGATATTTATTCATTAGGTGTTGTTTTTTATGAGATTTTCTGTGGAGATATTCCTTTTAAGGGAAGTAGTAAAATTTCAATTGCCCTAAAACAAATCCAAAGCAAACCAGTTCCACCAAGGCAATTAAATGAAAAGATTCCCCAAGAACTTGAAAAAATTATTTTAAAAATGCTTGAAAAAGAAAAAGAAAAGAGGTTTTCAAGTATGAAGGAAGTAGAAGATGCTTTAAGGAGTGTTGTCTTATGAAAGAAATCTTAGAAGCAGTCCCTTTTGGAATTATTGTCCTTGAAAACAATAAATTAAAATTTATCAATAATTTTTCAAAAAAGTTTTTGGGTTTGAAATTAGAAGAGGATATTGTAAATTTAGGGGCAATACAAGGGAGAATTGGAAAATCTATGAATGAAATTAAAGAAAGGGAAGTTATTAAAATTTTAGGGAAAAAACTTATTATAAAAAAAACAATTTTTAATAATTTAACCATTATTACACTTATTGAAGAAGAAAAAAAAGAAACCGAGTTGCTTTCATATTTATCACATGAGATTAGAGTTCCCTTATCAACTGTAACTGGTGCTTGTGAGACAATTTTTGATGGTGTATTAGGTGATTTAAATGAAAAGCAAAAAGGTTATTTAGAAATTGCTTTAAGAAATTGCAAAAGAATGAAGGATTTGATTGAAGAAACATTTAATATGCAAGCAATTGAAAAAGAAACAGACAAATTAGAATTTAAAGTTTTTTCATTGGATAAATTTTTTAATGAAACAATTGATTCTATTTTACTATCAAAAAAAGTAAATATAAAGGTATTTAAAGAAATTGATGAAAAAGTAAAAAAATATTATGGTTATGGAGATCAATCAAAACTTACTCAAGTTTATACAAACATAATTCTAAATGCAATAAGGCATAGCATAACTGGGAATATATACCTTGAAATAAAAATTGAAGAAGAAGATAATAAAAATTTTGCAATAATTTCTATAACAAATGATGGAAAAGAAATCAAAGATGAGGAAAGGGAGAAAATATTTTTACCCTATTACCATACAGGACAAGAAAAAGGGCTGGGTTTAGGACTTGCAATTTCAAAAAAAATAATTGAAAAACATGAAGGGAAAATTGATTTTATTTCAAAGGAAGGAAAAACAACCTTTTTCTTTTCATTTCCTGCAATAGAAATTTTAAGAAAAAAAATACTTTTAGTAGAGGATGATTTAGATTTGCAGGAAGTTACGAGGAATTTTTTGGAAATTTCTGGCTATGAGGTAAAAGTTTCATCCTCAGGAAAAGAGGCATTAAAAATACTTGAAAATTTTTTGCCTGATTTAATAATTACTGATTTGATGATGCCAGATGGAACTGGCTGGGAACTTTTAAAGAGTTTAAAAAATTTTAAAAAAAAGCCAAAGATTATTGTAATTTCAGGTGCAACAAGCCTTTTAGACCATTCAATTGTTTTAGATATATTAAAGGTTGATTTATTTATTAATAAGCCCTTTGAATTGAAAAAATTACTTGCAGATGTAAAAAATTTGCTCAAAGGGGACTAATAATGGAGAATATTTTTTTTATAAAGTTAAATATTATTTTGAAATTTTTAACCTTTTTGCTTATTCTTTTATCTTCTTTTGTTGTTTCCTTAATTTCTTCTTTTTTTTCAAAAAAATATAATTTGAAACTACCTCTTAAAAATTTTTACTTTGCCTTTAGTTCTATATCCTCTATTATTGTTTTTCCATCTATATATCATAAGGATTCCTTTGAATGGCTTATTTATTTTAGTGGCATCTCTTCTTGTTTTTTAATTTATTTTTTAATTTTACTTGAAAGGAGGGTATTTAGAAGGTGAAGAGTTTATGGGAATTAATTTTTCAAAGTTTCTTCATTTTAATTGTTTTATTTTATATTTCTTATTTAAATTATTTTTTCTTAAAAATAGGCAGGTACCTTTCATATACATTAGGAATTCGTAAATTTTATAAACTTTACTATTTTTCATTCATTTTTTTAACTTTATCATTTATTTCTATTCCACTTCCATATTTTTTGAAAATAAAGAATTTTATTTTTTTTGAATCAATTTATTATGCCTTTCTTTTACTTTCTATTTTAGTGTTTTGTATATCAAATTTGTTTTATTATATTTCAATAATTAGGGTAAAAAGGAGTTTATGATATTTTTATTTTTTTTTTATGCTAAACAATTTTGATTTTTTTGAATATGACACTTTAAAGTTAAATCTTTTTCCTGTGAAAGATTTAGATGAAGTGCAGATATACTTAAATATATTTGAATTAAAAGTTTTAAAAGAAAAAAATTGGTCCTTAAGGATTGAAAATAAAATTTTGAAAAGAGATGAAAATTTAAGGGAAGAATTTTTTTTAGATGTTCCAGTATTGTTTTTAAGATGCAACTTAGAAAATATATGGCATCCAATCTTTTCAAATAAACCATTAAAATTTGAAGGATTTTCAGCAAGGGAAGGAATTTTAAAATTTGATTTAAAAATAGAAAAGCCATATATCTTAAAAAAAGGACATTATTCTTTAATACTTAACTTAGAATTAGAAAATTTGCAAATGAAAAGAGAAAAGAAACAAGAAATGCCAATTATTATAAAGAAAAATTATAAAAAGATTAAAGATTCTCTGCTAAAGGTAAATGTTATAATTGAAAATGAAAGTGAAAATCCTGTAAGTAAATTAAAAATAAAAGAAAAAATTGAAGAAGGTGGAAGAATAGATAAGGCATTGGATTTTTTCCCATTAAAGGTAAGTGAAGAAATTATTGAGTGGCAAATAGATGAAATCAAACCAAAAGAAAAATTATCTGTAAACTATCTCGTTTTTTTATCTTTAAAGGATGAAATTTTAAATACATCAACAGAGGTGGAAGGTTTCAAAGATGGACAGTATTTTAACTTTCTTTTCCCTTTTTATTTTTCATTTCCATATAAAATTTTCAAAGGCAGAGGGGCAATAATTGGAAATGTTTTTTTTGATTTAAACAATGATGGTTTAAGACAAGAAGATGAAGCAGGACTTGAAAACATTGAAATAATTCTTTCAAATGGAAGAAAAATATTGACCGATAATAAAGGAATGTTTTCATTTAAAGGTCTGCTTCCAGGATGGTATGGTATATATTTAAACTATAATGGAGGAATTTCTTTATATAAAAATGTTTATCTCAATCCTTTTGAATCCTTAAACATTTCAATCCCTTTAAAGGAAATAAATAAGGAAAGAAGCAATTCTTTATGGTTTTTTCCTTATATATTTTTTGGAAGAGAAGGAATTTTAACGAAAGATTTTCATCTTTTCTCAGAGTATTTTAAAGAAAATTATTTTTTTGAAATCTCATATAATTCAAATGAAGTATCTTTAAAAAATTATTTAAATGAAATGTCAAGGCAAATATGGTATTACCCAATTTATGGCGATAAGTCATTTGAAAAAGAGGAATCAAAATTTAAAAGAAAATTTTCACTTAAATTTCAAAATCTTGAAAAGGAATTATCAATAGATTATGGGTTTAAAAGAGGATTTTTTTTGGAAAGTTATTTCTTAAAATATTTTTATAATTCAGAAGGTGCCTCTATATCTTTAAATAAAAAAAATTATTCCTTAAATATTTTTGCTGAAAGATTTATTGGTAAAAAGATAAGAGAAACATTTAAGGGAAATGATACAATTGGTCCATTTTATTTAATGTATAAGCCAGTATTATATTTTTCTGAAAATGTTATTATGGAAATAAGGCAAAGAGATTTTGAAGAAAAAATATTATATCAAAAGCAATTGGAAAGGGATGTTGATTATTTTATTGATTATAAAAATGGTATTTTAAATCTTACAAATCCAATACCATCTCTTTCTCCTACAGGTGATCCCATTTATCTAAATATTTTATATCAGCAAGAAATAAAAGATTTAAATTTAAATAATTTTGTTTATGGATTTGAACTTTCTTTTAAGAATAATGGATTTAGATATATGCAAGTTGAGGCAGAACCAAAAAAAGAGAAATATTTTGAACTATTTGGTAAATACAAATATATTGATTATTCATATGCTATAAATGAGAAAAAAAGAAGCGGCTTTAGATTGGATTATAAAAAAAATGATTTCATTTTTTATATTTTAAAAATTGATAAAGGTTTTAAAAATCCCTCTAATTTTCCTATTGGAGAGGGATTAAAAGAAATTGGAAGTTGGTTTCAAATTAAAAGACAAAAGGTTGGAATTGTTTACACTGAAAATGAAAAAGATAATAAATTTTATAATTTTTATTTGGAAATTCCAGTTAAAGAAAATAAAATTAGAAGTTCCTTAAGATACTTAGAAAAAGAAAGAAAATTATTCTTAGGGCTTTCTTATATTTTAAATTTATGGGATTTAAGCTATCAACAGGGTTTTGATTCACATTTTTTATCTTTTTTGATAAAGGGGAAAAATTATAATTTAAATTTAAACTTTGAAAAGTTGAAAGATTCATCTTCAATTAAATTAAATTATCAAAGAGAAAATATGAATTTTTTGTTCTCCAAAAATTTAAAAGGAAAAAAAGATGATTTCTTTGATTTTTCTATAAATTATGAAAATGATAATCTTTCTTTTTTGCAATTTTCATATAGAATAGAATTAAAAGAAGAAACAGAATATAAAGTGTTTCTATTTTCAAGAAAATACATAGAATTTTTAAAGCATTTTTTTTCTTTTTTTGATTTAAGGTTTTATGGCGTAAAAAGAAAATTTTATATATTTAATCCAAGTGAAGGAAATTTAAACCTTTACTTTTTTTCTGGCTTCAGACCCTTAAATAAAGCGCCTTTGACACTATTTTTTGAAGGGCATTTTGAGAAAAATTTTAATGATTTAAGTGAAAATAAAAAAGATATAAGTTTTGGCTTAAATTTTTTATACAAAAATGCAAACATTTCCTTTCAAGGTACAAGTTTTTCAGAAAATTTTTATTACAATAGCAAATTTGAAATTTATTTATACAAAAATTTTTCCTTTTATCTCAATTCCAATTATTATAAAGAAAAGGAAGATAAAAAAGACAATTTTGGAATTGGAATTTCAGTAGATTTTGAAAAAAATAAATTGCTCTTAGGATATAATTTTGATGAATTTGAAGAAGAATTTTATCAGGAAAAATTTTTAAGGCAAAAGGGATTTTATATTGGTTTTGTTCTTCCCTTTACAATTTCAAAAATATACAAAATGCCAGAAAGAAAGGAAATTGCTGAGATTAAAATTGAAGTTGAAAATAAAGCAAATTTGGGGGAGGAGTTAAAAGCAAAACTTTTAGCAAAAGATATTTATGGGGAAATATTTCCATTTGATGGAGTAATTAAAATGAAGGGAATAAATGAAAAAGGTAAAACTTTGGAAAGTTTCATAAAATTTAAAAAGAAAGAAGGGGGTATAAAAGAAATTTCCCTTAAATTTTTAAAAGTAGAAGAAAAAGGGCTCTGGATTTTTAGATTTTTTACAAAAGAGGTAAAAGAAATAAAGGGGAGTTTTTATGTTTATGTAAAAGAAAAGGATGCCCCATATGATTTTTCATTTGAAAAAGTTGATAGTATAATTTTAAAAAGAAAGGAATTTGAAAGCGATTGTATAACTGAATCTTTTAGAATATCTGCCCCTGAGAAAGTATTGAAAGGAACTGAGTTTGAGATAATAGTTTATGCTACTTCAAAAGAAGAAAAAATATGTAATAATTACTATGGAAAATTATTGATTTATTTAAATGATGGAACTTTCCTTTCAAAAAATCCAATTCCTTTTGAAAAAAAGGAAAGTGGAATAAAAAAATTAAATATTCTTATAGAAAAAGAAGGAGAATTTTTTATCTTAATTCAAGATGAAAAATATAAAAATTTAGTTGGTGTAAGCAATTTAATAAAAGTGGGAGCAGAAGATGGTCAATTTTAAAGAACTTTTTGACAGGATTTTACTTGAATGCAAATACATAGAAGAAAGTGATTTAATGAAAATAAACCAGTATGGAATTGAAAATCCAGTTTCAAAAATAATAATTCTTTTTTATGCCTATAATATCTCCACTCAAGAGGAAAAAAAAGAATTTGAAAAAGAAATATGGCAACTTTCAAAGGAAATATCTGCAATAATAAATGAACTAATTTTAAAAGGCGAAATGATAAAAGCAAAAGAAATAACAAATATAAAAAACAGAACTTTGAGTTGTTTTTTAAAGATTGAAAAATATACTATAGAAGAGATTTCATTAAAGGAAAAAAACAAAAAAATAGTTGTGAAAAAAATTGTAAAAAAGAAAGAGAAAAAGAGAGGAAGTTTTAGATACTTTTTTTTAATCTTACCTTTTATTTTAATTTTGTTAATAGTTGTATTAAATAAAAGATTTGAAAATAAATTTTTATTAACTGGAGAAGAAAAAATAGTTGAATTTAAGGACTATGACTTGTCACATAATTTAGAATCTGTAAAGCCCCTTGCATCTTTTAAAAATGATGATTCTTTATACATAATAATAGAAAATGAAGACAAAATAAAATTAAAAAATCTAAAAGAAGAATTGAGTAATAAATATTCAGGTATTGCAAAATATATAGTTATTCAAGATGAAAACGGAAATGTATTGACATCTATTAAAATGGATTCTTGAAACTTAGCTTACAATGCTAAAATTCTTTAACCCAAGCCTCAAAGATTTGAATTTTTAATTTTAATATTAGCCAAACTTTTTGGTATTTTTAGATAATGCATTCCAAAAAAATGCTTTTGATGAACTTATAAAGAAGAGAAAGAAAAAGTTATTTTGTTGGAAGGTATAAATATTTTTATATGCTTTAAAAATTATATATTTTAAAGATTTAAAATTTGTTAAATAAAAAACAAAGCACCAAAAAATGGGATATATATAAAGTTAAACTTAAGTGCAAAACCAATAAAAGTAAAACAACTATAATAGGATGATGTAGTGTTTCAAAAAATTTAGAAAATACTTACTTTTAATATCTAAATTTCTCCTTAAAACTGCAAAACTTGGCTTATTCAAAAAAAAGAAGTTGAAAATGATATAGAATAAAATGGAGCAGCAATGTAGGGGCGTAGCTTGTCCCCACACGAATAAATAAATTGACAAATTTTGAAAATTAAAAAATAGAGCAGTATGGTCAATTCATGAATTGCCTTATCTTTTTCAAAAACGGGCAAAGGACATAGTGTAAGGGGTCTATTTGCACTATGCGCAAAATAAATGGGATGGGACAAGCAAGCTACTAAAAATATTTCTACTTCTTTGAAGCCTTTTACTATAAGAAAAAAGAAGGATTTTTTCAACTAATATTTTAATTTCAATAGGATTTTTTAGGTTAATTAAAAAATTTTTATTATTTGTTTTTTGTGAAAACTTTTATTATAATAACAAAAAGGAGGTTGTATGAAAAGGTTTTTCTTTTTCTTTTTATTTTTAGTTTTAACAATTGGCTGCATTAAGGAGATGCCAAAGAGGGGTGAAATTCCATCTGGTTATAATAAAATAATTGAAAAAATACCTTCAGCAGAAATCTCTTCTTTTTCAAAAATTTCCATTGATTTTACCCAAGAGATACCTGAAGCAAAGATAAGGGAAGAATTAAATGCAAAAGAAATCTTTGAATTTACACCAAAAATTGAAGGAAGAGCATATTGGGAAAGGGAGGATCTTTTAACTTTTTATCCTTTTCTGCCATTAAAATCAAATCAACAATACAGATGCAAGGTAAATTTAAGCATTCTTTCTTCTTATTTTAAGGATTATCCTCCTCTTGAAATAACTTTTAAGGTTTTTGAAAATGAAATTTATAATTTTTCTCATAGCTTTGAAAGAGATTCCTCTTCGGAAGACAAATTAAAGCAACTTTTTAACCTTTCATTTTTTATGACTGAAGATAAATTTAAATTAGAAGAAGTAAAAAAAGGAATAGAAGTTTTATTAAAGGGAGAAAAAATTGATTATAAATTGGAAAAAAGTGGTTCAAAGTTTGATTTAAAATTTTCCTTTATAACTCCAGAAAGTGGAGGGGAAATTTTAGTTAAATTTTCAAAGGATGGTTTAAAATTAAATAAAGAAATGAATTATTGGATTCCCATTGCACCTGTAAAAAAATTTAAAGCAGAGGATTTGCAAGTAAAGTGGGAAAAGGAAGGACCAAAAGTTTATATCACTTTTAGCAATCCTTTAAAAGAAGATGAAAAATTTGAAGATTTTATAAGGATTGAGCCAAGTATAGAGCTTCAATTTTCCTTACAAGGAAATTTGCTTAAAATCTCAGGGGATTTCCAGCATAATATTTCTTATAAAATTAAAATCCTTCCTAATCTTAAAAACTTTATAGAAGAAAAACTTTCAGAAGAACAAAGTTTTACATTTCAATTAAAAGACATACCACCTGAACTTAAGCTCCCCCAGAGAAAGATTTACCTTTCTTCAAAATCAAATAAAAGTTTAAGGTTTAAAACAGTTAATATTAATAGTTTAAAGATAGATGTCTATTATATTCCAATTCAAAACCTTATATTCTTTTTACAAGATTTTGAAGAAGAATATGAAAGAGATGCTTATTATGATTATGAGAGAATTGGAAAATTAGTTTATTCAGAAAAAATTTTAATTCCTGCAGAAAAGAATAGATGGATTGAGCAGGATTTAAATTTAAATGTACCAGAAAATCTTCCAGATAAAGGTGTTTTTTATGTGAGGTTTGATTTTAAAAAAGGGGATGCTCTTGTAAATTGCGAAGGTTATGATGAATACTTTTACGATTATGAAAATCCTTGTAGTTATTCTTATTATTATGATAAAGGGAGAGATTCTGCAATTGTTGTTATCTCTGACATAGCAATTTTGGTCTTAAAAGAAAAGAATAAATGGAATTTATGGGCTTATAATCTTTTAACAGGAAAGCCAGAGGATGGAGTTGAAATTGAGGGTTTTGAGTACCAAAATTTGCTTGTGGAAAAAAGTGTAACAAATAACAATGGATATGCAAGTTTTTCAAAGGAAAATATATCATTTTTTGTAGGCAAAAAGGGCAAAAATTTGTCTTTTATAAGAACTTCTGCCGCCTCTCCTCCTTTGGAGCCCTTTGATTTAAAAGGGAGTTTTTCACCTTCCAAAGAGGGTATTAAAGCTTTTGTATATACTGAAAGGGGTGTTTATAGGCCTTCTGATGATATCCATCTGGTTTCAATATTAAGGGAAGATATATCAAAGCCAGTAGATGTTCCATTAAAATGTATTTTTAAAAATCCTTTAAATCAAAATGTTTCAGAAGAAGTAAATGGAAAGCCAATAAATGGAGTTTATTATTTTAAATTAAAGACAGATGTTGATTCTCCTACTGGCCTTTGGTATGCAAATTTGTATCTTGGCGAAGAATTGCTTGCCTCTCATCCTATAAGGGTTGAGTCAATTGTTCCTCCAAAGATAAAACCAGAGATTTCAATTGAAAAAGAAAAACTTTATTTTGAGGAGTTACCAATTGAAATTGGACTCTCTTCAAATTATTTATTTGGTGCACCTTCATCAGGACTTAAATTTAACTTAAAAGCAAAGATGGAAGGAACAGATTATTCCTTTTCAAAATTTAAAGGATTTAAATTCTCAAGCCCTTATAAAAAGTTTTCAAAGGAAGAAAAAATAATGGAAGGAAATTTAAATGAAGAAGGAAAAGCAACTTGTAGCTGGGGTTTTTCAAAGGATGAAAATACGCCAAATTTCTTGAAAACAGATTTTATTTTTGAAGTGACAGAAAAAGGAGGCAGGCCTGCCTACGATAGAAAATCAATTTTAATTTTCCCATATAATTACTATGTTGGTGTAAAATTTGATTCTGAAAAAATTTATAAAGCAGGGGAAGAAGTAAAAATTTCGTACATTGTTGTTGATAAAGAAGGGAATCCTGTTGAAGAAAGGGATTTGGATGTAAAAGTTTACTTTGTCAAATACTATTGGTGGTATGAAATAAGAAATTTTAAAGAGATTATATCTTCAAATTATACAGAAGTTGAAAATTCCTTTTCTTTAAAAAGTAAAAAAGAACCTTCTTCTTTTGATGTTTTGCTTTCAGAAAGTTATGGAACATATTTTGTAGAAATAAGAGACAGGAAAGAAAATGAAAGTTTGTTTTTTAGTATCCCTGTAAGATTTTGGGGTGAAGAACAAGCAGAAGTTGGTGGGAGCTATTTAAAATTTGAAGGGGCAAAAGAAAATTACAATATTGGTGAAATTATGGATTTAAATTTGGCAACTCCAGAGGAAGGAACCCTTTTTTATTCAATTGTTAAAGGAGATAATATTATAAAATGGGAAAACAAAGATTTAAAAAATACAAATACAAGACTTAAGGTAAAAATTACAGAAGATATGGTGCCTTCTTCATATCTTTTCATTTCTGCTATACAAAAAATTGGTCTAAAAAACGATATTCCTTTAAGATCTTATGCAATAATTCCTTTTAATGTAATGCCTGAAAAAGGAAGATTGGAGATGGAGCTCATATGCCCTGATAAGATAAAACCAAGGGAAGAGTTTTCAATAAAAGTAAAACTTTTAAATAGTAGTGAAGGAGTTATAACTGTTGCAGCAGTTGATTCAGGGCTTATAAATTTAACCCAGGAGAAGACGCCAGATCCTTACCTTTACTTCTATCAAAAAATGGCTTGGAATTTAAAATATCTGGATTCCTTTGATTATTTTTATGGACTTTTAGATATTCCTGCTGATTATACATATAAAATTGGTGGTGAAGGAGCAGGTCAAAAGCTATTGGTTTCTCCTGTAAAGTCAAATCCTTTTCCACCTGTTGTATTTTTTAAAGGTCCAATATATGTAAAAGGTGAAGAAGAAATAAAGGTTACACTACCTGATTATTTAGGTGAAGTAAAAGTGATTGTTGTTGGAACCTGGGGAAAGAGTTTTGGCTCAAAGGAAAGATTTATAAAAGTAGTTGATGATTTAATTCCCTTTGCGACATTTCCAAGGGCAGTTGCACCTGGTGATGAATTTGAGATTCCACTCCAATTGTTTATTCAAAAGACAAAAAAGGAAAAAATAAAAATTGAAATATTTCCATCAAAACATTTTGAAATTTTAAGTGATAAAAGCATAGAAGTTCCTTTTGAAGAAGGTGAAAAAATGGTTTTCTTTAAAGCAAAAGCAAAAGAAAATGAAATTGGAGAAGGTGAAATTAGAATTTTATTAAAGGATAAAAAGAAAAAAGAGGTATCCCAATTTATCCCAATCCATCCAATAAATACATATATTTCAAAAGATGAATTTTATACAATTCAACCAAATGAAGAGAAAGAATTAAAGGTTCAAGTTTTTGGCTTTCCTGAAACGGCAAAGGCAAATCTAACAATTTCAAATTTTCAAAATATTCCTTTAAGGTCAATCTATCAAACTGTTTTGCAATATCCTTTTGGTTGTGTTGAGCAGACCTCTTCAAAACTTTTTGCAACTTTATATTTAAGGGATTTGGTTATCTTATATGGAGAAATTTTCCCCGATTTAAATAAAAGCAAATTGGACAGTATATTAGAAGAAGGTTTTAGGCGTCTTCAAAATTTTATCCTTCCAGAAGGGAGTTTTTCTTTTTGGCCCTCTGAAAGGTATCCTGCTTCTGAGTGGACAAATGTATATGTTGCCCATCTTTTAGTTGAAGCAAACTTAAGGGGATTTTCTTTGCAGAGTTTTGTTGATAAAATAATTGATTATCAAAAAGCAAAAGCAAGATTAAGGATTGAAAGCCCAGAAGTACAAGCATATAGATTATTTGTTTTATCTTTAAATTCAATGCCTGACTTTTCTTCAATGAATTTACTTAAAGAAAATTATTTAAGTAAGTTAAATAAACAGGGAAAATTAATCCTTTCTGCTTCTTATGCTCAGGCAAAGGATTATTCAACAGCAAAGGAGATTTTAAAAACTATAGATAAAGTGGAAGAAATTTATGGTTCAACAGAATACTTTTATTCAAGATTTGGGTATTTTGGAAATTATCTTTATTTTTTGTCAAGGATTGATAAGGAATTGGCTTCTAAGGTTTTTGGAGCAAATTCAAAGGTTTTCAATAAAAGAGAGTGGTGGTCAACCCATGATGCAGGATGGTTTTGTGCAGGTTTATCGAGTTATTTAAATTCTATAAAAGTTTCATCAGAAAAGATAAAAGCAAAGATAAAATTTCCAGATAGGGAAGAGGAAATTGAAAAAGATTCAAGGATTTATTCAGTTGATTTAAAAGATTATATCTCAAAGAATATTAAAATTATAAATGAAGGCAAAGGCACATTATTTATTAATTTAAACTATTCTGGAATTCCTATGGAAGTCCCAACAAAAGAGGAATATAGAAATATGAGAATAAAAACAACTTTTCTTGATGAAAATGGAACAGGGATTGATGAAAAGAAATTAAAGATGGGTTCCGTAATTTATGAAAAAATTGAATTAGAGCTTTTTGGCTATGAAAAATACATTGCCCTTTCTCAAATCCTTTCAGGTGGATGGGAGCCAATTAACCTTAGATTACTAAATTTGCCTTTGCCTCAATGGGCACAAGAACCCTTTCAGCCCTCTTATGTTGATATAAGGGATGATAGGGTAAATGTATTTTTGGATAACCCTGAATACCAGAGAAAGTTTACTTTTTATATACCAATAAAAGTTGTAACAAAAGGAAAGTTTATCCTTCCTCCAATAACAGGGCAAGCAATGTATAATCCTGAATTTTTTGCAATACTTCCACAGGGCTATGTAAATGTAGAATGAAAAAGATTTTTCTTTTAATAATCTTTTCCATAATCTTATTTATTTTAATTCCAATGCCAAATCTAAAACCTTCTTATGGCACAATTCTTTTTGACAGAAATGGGAAAATAATTTATGCATTTTTATCAAAAGATGAGCAGTGGAGATTTAAATTAGAGGAAGAAAAAGAAATTCCAAAGAAAATAAAATATACAATTATTTTCTCAGAGGATAAAAGATTTTATTTCCACTTTGGTTTTGATCCAATCTCAATTTTAAGAGCCCTTTATGTAAATATTAAAAATAAAAAAATAATTCAAGGCGGAAGCACAATTACAATGCAAACCATAAGAATTTTGGATCCAAAGCCAAGAAAAATTTTTTATAAGATAAAAGAGATAATCCAGGCAACAAAATTGGAAATTTTATATCCAAAGGAAAAGATTTTAAAACTTTATCTTTCAATTGTGCCAATGGGTGGAAATTTGTCTGGAATAAGGGCTGGAGCTTTGAGATATTTTGGGAAGGATATAGAGGACTTGACCTGGGCTGAATGTGCAACCCTTTCTGCCTTTTTGAGATCCCCAAAAATTAATGCTTTTAATATAAAAAATAGGAGAAATTTAATTTTAAAGGAGCTTTTAAAATATAAAATAATTGACAAAAATACTTATCTTTCATCTATTTCGGAACCTTTTTTGCAAAAAAGTTTAAGTTTTCCAAAGGAAGCACCCCATTTTAGTTTTTATCTAAAAGATAAGGTTAAGGGAAATGTAAAAACAACTCTTGACTTAAATTTCCAAAAAATTGTCGAAAGAATTGGTGAAAATAATTTGTATAGATTGAAATCTTTAGGTGTTAATGAATATTCAATTATTGTTCTTTCAACAAGGGATGGAAAGATAAGAGCTTATGTTGGTTCCCCTTCTTTTTATGATGGAAAAAAAGGTCAAGTTGATGGGGTCCAAGCAGAAAGGTCAACTGGAAGTATATTAAAACCCTTCCTTTATGGCTTATATTTAGATAAAGGTCTTGCCACTGAAAAGACCCTCCTTCCCGACTTTCCAATTCACTTTGGCGATTTTAACCCTGAAAATGCTGATAAAAAATATAAAGGAGCAGTTACTTTTAGGGAAGCTTTGGTTTCTTCTTTAAACATTCCTGCTGTATGGCTTCTCCATAAATTTGGCGTTGAAAATTTTTATAATTTTTTAAAAAAAGCAGAGTTTACAGCTTTGGATTCTGAACCATCAAGGTATGGGCTTACTTTAATTATAGGTGGGGCAGAAGGAAAACTTGCTGAAATTACAAATCTTTTTAGAATTCTATCAAATGGTGGGGTTTGGTTGCCATATATTTTTTTGGAAGAAGAAAAAAATTTAATAAAGAAAAGGCTTTTATCAAAAGGTTCTTCATATATAATTTATAAAATCTTAGAGGATTTAAAAAGGCCAGAGGCAATTTATTATTCAATTTATCCAGAGAGAAATTCCTTTGCTTGGAAGACAGGTACTTCTTTTAAGCAAAGGGATGGATGGGCTTGCGGAACAAATGAAGATTATACGATTGGAGTATGGGTTGGAAATTTTTCAGGTGAAGGAAATCAAAACATAATGGGGGCATCCCTTGCAGGTCCTATCCTTTTTCAAATCTTTTTAGCCCTTCCAAAAGAAAATAATGAAAATATAAAAAAAGAAGGAGTGGAAGAAATTTTAGTATGCAATGATAGTGGATTTTTACCAAAAGAAGATTGTAAGAACTTAACTTATACATTGGTCCCTCAAAATGTAAAAAATTTACCCCTTTGTCCTTATCATAAAAGTTATTATATAGACCCTCAAAAAAATCAAGTTGTTTGCTCTGCTTGTTGGGGTGGAATAAATCCAATAAAAAAGAGCTTTTTTATGCTTCCATTAAAGATGAAATATTATTCAGGAAATTCTAACCTTAAATTTGAAGAAATCCCTCCCCATAATCCTTTTTGCAAGGTTTTTCAAAGCGGGAGAGTAAAGATAGTTTATCCAGAAGAAGGAAATGTAATAAAAATTCCAAAAGAATTTGATGGAAATTATCAAAAAATAGTTTTAAAAGCAAGCATAAGTTCAAATAAAAGTGATCTTTGGTGGCTACTTGATAAAAGATTTATAGGCAAGACAAAAGATTACCATAATTTAAGTGTTGATATTGAGGAAGGAAAACATTTTCTTCAAGTTATTGATGAAGAAGGGAATGCTGCTTCAATTAGATTTGAAGTAATCAAATAAATTCTCCATTCGAAAAATTTTCTTTATTTTATGTAATTTATTTTAACCCAACTTGCACAATTGTAGTCAAAAAAACAACTGTTATCTGTATTTTCTAATATCCTTTTCTCTTTTTCG
>JBBISU010000032.1:0-32400 GCA_037441225.1 Acidobacteriota bacterium | reverse complement strand
AAGAGATATATTATGCAATGAATTTAATGGATAGATGCTTTTGGCAAAAAAAATCCGTGTTCCCCGAAAAAGAGAAAAGGATATTAGAAAATGCAGATAACAGTTGTTTTTTTGACTACAATTGTGAAAGTCGGGTTAATAGTAGAAGAAAAAGAGGTTGTAATGTTTCCAATCCATAGTGATGATTATACATTGGTGGTATTTTTCAAAAATAGATGAAACATTGGAAAACATTTATATTGCATACTATAATCCAAAAACAAATAGGATGGATAAATTTAAACCAGATTTTATTTTCTGGCTAAAAAAGAATAATAATTATATAATCTTATTTCTGTGGAAAAAGTAACACAAGCATTTTTGCCTGTGAAAACAACACAAACAAGACAGGAATGTCTGTGCTACAATGCCAACACAGACAGCAGTGCCTGTTCTACAGAATACGAACACCAGATTGACCAGTTGGTTCATAAACTTTATAAATTAGCCTCGGAAGAAATAAAAATAACTTAAGGGATATAAGAAATCACTTCAAAAAGTATAGAAATATTCTATTGGTATTTATGCAAAAGAGGAATCCAATAACTTAATAATTAAGGACTCATTTGTGGTATAATGAAAAAAGGGAGGTATGAACAATGAAAGATAAAGAAATATTTGAACGCATATCATCGGATCCTGAGATTTTACATGGTAAACCCTGTATAAAAGGAACAAGAATTCCTGTTTATCTGATAGTGTCTCTCATTGCTGAAGGAGCTGCCATAGAAGAGATTATTAAGGATTATCCATCACTTACTTCACAAGACATTCAGGCAGCCATAAAATATGCCTCCAAATTATATGAAGCTTATGCAGTATGACTGTGAAATTCTTGCTTGATGAGAACATTCCCTATGCCTTGATGGAGTTTTTGGATAATAAAGGATATATTGCACATCATTTGAAGAAAATGGGTAAATCGGGGATTAAAAATAGCGAAGTTTATAAAATTGCTGAACAAAATAAGATGTGGATTGTCACAGGGGATGCTGATTTTCAAAATTATTATAAATTTACCCAAATTGATGTGGAAGGCATTACCTTGGTAAAAACTTAAAAATACGAGAAGAGATTTTTTATTGAAAAAATTGGCAGCTTTTTAGAAAAATATTCTGACAAGCTTTCACAAAAACAATCTTATAATTATTGAAGATAAAGATGTAAAGATTTATTAGTTTTAGTTTCAAGGCATAAGATTATCGCATCCCTTACAAACCAAATCCTTTGTGCTACAATGCTGACACAGACAGGAATGTCCGTGCTACAATGAAAAAACAAAAAACGCAGAAAAAGAAAATGCGGCTACATTGTAGAGTTAAATAATAATTTGTTTTTTTACTAATTATCTAAAAAGATTGTAAAATATATTTCATAATTAAAAAATCTTTATTTTAGGGTAAAATAATTATATGAAAGCATATATAGTTGAAAAATTTGGAAGTTGGAAAAATTTGAAGTTGGTTGATTTAAAGGAAAAAGAAACCCTTTCAAATTTTGCAAAGATAAAAGTAAAATTTATTGGCTTAAACTTTGCTGATCTTATGCAAAGGGAAGGGGTATATCCAAAGACACCAAAGCCCCCCTTTGTTCCAGGGCTTGAGGCATCTGGAATAATTGAAGAAGTTGGAGAAGGTTTAAATAAGGATTTGATTGGGAAAAAGGTTCTTTGTTTTCCAATCTTTGGGAGCCATTCTGAATATGTTTTCACTGAAAAATTTATTGAAATTCCAGAAGAAATGCCTTTGGAAGAAGCATCTGCAATTGGTGTTCAAGGACTTACTGCTTATTATGCCCTTGTAAAACTTGGAAGACCAGAGGAAGGAGAAAGTGTTTTAATAACTGCTTCTTCTGGTGGTGTAGGTTCACTCCTTTTACCTCTTGCAAAACATTTAAAGTTAAATGTAACAGGTCTTTGTGGTTCAAGGGAAAAGGTTGAATTTTCATATAAAAGAGGTGCTGATTTTGTAATAAATTATAATGAAAAAGGATGGTATGAAAATTTAAAGAATAAAAAATTTGATATTATAATTGATTCTGTTGGTGGTTTTGTTATGAAAAAAATTTTAAAATTATTAAAGGAAGAAGGAAGGTATATAATTTATGGCTTTTCTTCTGCTTCGTCAAAAAATTTTAATTATATAAAAGCATTCATTCAATTTTTAAAAAGCCCAATAATCCATCCTTTATTTTTAATTTCAAAAAATAAAACAATTTCTGGTTTTAATTTAAGTTTAATTGAAAATGTTGAAAAATTAAGAAAGCCAATTGAAGAGGTTTTTTCCTTCTGGAAAAGAGGAATTTTAAAGCCCTATATATCAAAAATCTATAACTTTGAAGAACTCCCACTTGCCCATAAAGAAATGCAGGAGAGAAAAACAATTGGAAAAGTAGTTATAAAAATTTAGTAAAAGATATTTCTTTAAATTTTTTTCATCATAAAAAAAGCATCTTCTCCATCGGGGTAATAATTTTTTCTTATGTATAATTTTTCAAAATTGTATTTTTTATAAAAACTTATTGCTGGAATGTTTGATACCCTTACTTCCAAGCTTATGTAACTTATTTTTTTTAATTTACAGAAAGAGATGCATTTATCCATTAAGGCAGTTGAGGCACCTTGCCTTTGGTATTTTTTATCTGTTGCAATCTTTGCAATATGCAATTCTTCCTTGTCATAATGAGAAAAAAGATAGCCAATTAACTTTGGCTCTTCTTCCTTTAATATCATAACAATATTGTATCTTAAAGGAAGTGTCAATTCCTGCTTAAAGTATTCCTTTTTCCAGGGGCAGGGAAAATTTTCTTCCTCAATCCTTGCAACATCATCTAAATGTATAAATTTTGCTTTAACTATTTCATATTTAAATTTCATAAGGATTTCTTATATAAATTGGCTTTATAGGAAATTTTTTCTCCTTTATAATCTTTCTTTTTTCAAAAATTATTTCACTTAATGGTTTCTTTAAATCCTCTAATTTAATAATATTTTCATTTTTTAAATTTTCAACTTCTTCTTTTTTAATAATTTCTGGCTTTGAAATTTCAGTTATTTTTTTATTAACTTTATATTTTGCAGTATAATAATAATTTTCAGATTGTTTTAATAAAACCTTCAAAATGCCTTCTCCAGACAAGGCAATGGCTTCTAAGGTTGATAAGGGATGGAGTTTTACACCCCTTCCTTCTGTCAAACCATACAAAAAGGAAATGCCAACCCTTATTCCAGTAAAGGAACCTGGACCAATTGTAAAATAAAAATTTTTTATATTTTTTAACTCTATTTTAAATTCCTTCAAAGCTTTTTTAAAAATTTTTACTAAATAAATGTTTTGTCTTTTCCCTTTTTTTGAAAAATAAGTTTTAAAAAAATCTTCATTTCCTATTGTTAGAGATATTTTTTCTGTACAGGTGTCAAAAGAAATATCCATTATAAATTTAAAGTTTCCAATTCATATTTTGAAGAACCTAAACCTAAACTTTCCGCATACTGGATTTGTTTTTCAGGTAAATTTGATATTTTTTTCCCTAATTTTTTTTCAACTAAATCTAAGGATGCTTTATCAATTGCAACTACATCCCCAGAAGCTAAAATTCCAATATCTTCACATAAAGGTTCTTCATCTTTTGCAATACAATCGCATTCCTCTGTTATATGTGTTAAAAATGTAATGTGGGCAACTTTTTCTCCTTTTCCTTTTAGAACCCCCAATGTATGTTCTACCATTTTTTCTTGAACAAGCTCGGAAGATTCATTCCAGGAAAAAGATATGGCATAAAAAATACATACACTCAAACATTGCCCACAGCCAATACAGGTCTTTGGATCTATTTTTGCTTTTCCTTCTACCATTGAAATTGAATTTGTAGAGCACCATTTTATACATTCTTCACAGCCAGTACATTTTGAAATATTAACCCTTGGACTTATATTTGAGTGTTGAAGAAGTTTTCCTGCCCTTGCAGAGCCACCCATACCAAGGTTTTTAATCCCTGCACCAAAGTGAGTGACGATATGTCCTGTGAAATGGTTAATTGATAAAATTGCCTGACATAAACCAAGTTCCCTTGCAATTGGGACTTCTTTAAAATGTTTTCCATCAATTTTAACTTTAATTTCATTATTGCCTAAAAGTCCATCAGATATAATAACAGGTGCACCTGTCTCTTCAACTGTAAAACCATGTTTTGAAGCCAAAATCAAATGGTCCACTGCATTTGCTCTTTTCCCTACATATAAAGTATTTGTATCTGTTAAAAAGGGCTTTGCTCCTTTTTTTTGAATCTCTTTAATTAAATCATTTAAATAAGTTGGCTTTACAAAACCCCTGTTTCCTTCTTCTCCAAAATGGATTTTTATTCCAACAAAATCGTTTTTTTCAACCTTATCTAAAAAGTTTGTCTTTTTTAAAAGCAAAACGAGGGCTTCCCTTATTTTTATCTTTTCTTCTTTTAAACTTATCGGCACAAAATAAACTTTTGATTTCATAATTTATTATTATACATTATGGCAAAAAAAAGGTATAATTTTTTGATGGAAAAAAAAGTTGCTCTTTTAATACCTGCTTTTAATTGTGAAAAAACAATAGGGGATATAATAAAAATTTCAAAGAATTTTATAAAGGATATTCTTGTTGTCTCTGATGGATCTAAGGATAGTACAGTTTATGAAGCATTGAAAGGTGGGGCAGATGTTTTGGTTTTAAAAGAAAATCAAGGAAAAGGGATGGCAGTTCAAAAAGGATTAGGGGTTTTGCTTTCTCAGAAATTTGATGGAATATTGTTTATGGATGGTGATGGGCAACACAGCTCAGAAAAGATACCAGAATTTTTAGAACTTTTTGAAAATTATGATTTGATTATTGGAGTGAGGAACTTTAAATTAAATAACTATCCTGCTTTTAGAAGAATTCCAAATTATATTGGAGGGCTTTTTTTAAAAGGAATGACTGGTTTTGCCCTTGTTGATTATCAATGTGGTTTTCGCCTTGCTTCAACTCATTTTTTGAGAAAAATTCCTCCAATCTTTAAAAGATATGAAATTGAAAGCCAGATGCTTATAATTGCAAGCCACTTAAAGATAAAAACTGCTATTATAGAAGTTGATGTTTTACAAAATAGTAAAAGTTATTTTAAAGCAGTAAAAGACACCTTTTTGATATGCCTCAATTCATTGGATTTATATTATGAAAGAAAAAAGACAAAAGAAAAAATGGACCCTTTACAACTTCTCAAATAAGTTTATTTTTAAAGGAATTATTTTTTTTACAAAGATTTTACCTCTCTTTGTTTTGAGAGCTATAAGTTTTATTATTTCTTTTATTTTTTATCCTTTTTTAAATGAATTAAAAAAATCCCTTTATGAAAATTTTTCCCTTTATATAAAGGATAAAAAGGAATTAAAAAAGGTTTCAAAGAAGTGTATTTTCAAATATACAAAAGGTGTTGCTGACTTTTGGTATGGTTCTTTGAGGAATCACAAACCTTTATTTAATTTAGAAAAAGAAAATGTAGAACCCTTGATTTCTTCTGCTAACATACTCCTAACTGCCCATTGTGGAAATTGGGAACTTGGAGGCATTTACTTGAAAGTTTCAAAGGTTTCTTTTGTTGTCTTTGCTCAGCCAGAAGAAGACCCTTATGTTGAAGAATTGAGAAAAAAAGTAAGGGAAAAGTTTGGAATAGAAACCCATTATATCGATGCAAATGAAAGTTTACCCTTTGTTGCAAAAAGGATATTGCAGGAGGGGAAAAATATAATTATGCTTGGGGATAGAGCTTATAAAAATGATTATGTTCCTGTTAAACTTTTTCAAGAATGGGTTTGTTTTTTAAGATCGCCTTATCTTTTAGCAAAATGGATTGATGTCCCAATTTACCCAATATATTTTATGTACGATAAAGGAAAATATAAAGGTTATCTTTTTAATAAAATTGATCCAAAATTATCCATAGAAGAAATGGCTCAAGAGTTTGCAAAAACAATGGAAGAGATCTTGTGGAATTACCCTGAACAGTGGTATAACTTCTTTCCTTATTTAACTTATTCAAAAGAAATTTCAAAAAAACTAAAGATCTAATCATAAAAAGAGCAGTAGAGCAGTATTTCGTTGTCCGTGTCCGTTTTCCGTTGTTCGTGTTTTATTTGAATTATTATGGCAATTTGTATGGGCGGGGCTTGTCCCTGCCCAAAGAAATAAATTGACAAATTTTGAAAATTAAAAGGGGCAGTTCACGAATTGCCTAAATATCTTTTAAAAACGGACACGGATACAGTCAAAGGAAGATGGTTATGGTTAAAGGGGTCTGCTTGCACGATGGCTAAAATATACGGGCTTGGACAAGCAAAAGCCCCCAAAAAATATTTCTATTTCTTTGGGACTTTTTTTATCAAAAGAAAAATAAGGGTTTTTTCTCATATTCTATTTTCAATTGCATTTTTTGGGTTAATAAGAAGAGGTCATTTCCAGTATACTCTTACAGGCAAAATATTTAGAACCATATTTTGCAGAAAGTTTTTGTGTCAATCCAAGTATATGTTGCCATCCCAAATTATCTGCATGTTTAATCAATCCTAAATTAGAAGAGGTTTTTCCAATAACAAAAGATAAAGCCAAATCAACTTTATCAGCCCAATCCACAACTCCTTGTTCGATTGAATTGAAAGAGATGTTCAACAAATTAATTAAAAACCTTTCAGACAATTCATAAAATTCTTCATCAGATTTTAAATCTTTGCCAAATTTTAAGCCTAAGTGTTTTATCAATTTTTTATTTTCTTTATATATTTCTCCATTTTTGTAATAAAAGAATTTTATGGGAAATCTTTTTTCAAATTTTTCCAGTTCAGCCAATATGGAAAATATTCTATTTACTGGAGAAAATTCCTTTGAAGAAAGAGAATTTACTTGAACAATATTTGACAGAACAGAAAAACCAATCTCGTCTCCTAATTGAAGTGGCCCTTTTTTAAAACCATAAAATTTAAAAGCTTTTTCAATTGCTTCTGGTTGCCATCCTTCTTCTAAAAGATAAAATACCTCGTTTAAAAGAAAGGACAAAATTCTTAAAACTAAAAAGCCAGGCTTATCTGAAACAACTAAAGGATAATAACCAAGGGAAGAAAAAAATTTACAAGCAATTTTTAAACTTTCTTGTGAGGTCCTTGAACCTTTAATAATTTCAACTAAATCATTCTCTTTCAGACATATTGGAATGTTATAACCCAAAATCCTTGTTGGATGGTTATATCTTTTTTCAACTGATTTTAAACTTGTAGTTTTCAAAGAAACAAGAAGTGTGCCTTCAATATTAAAATTATTGGATAAGTAATTAATTATTTCGGTTTTTTCTTCTTCCTTACAACATAAGTTTTCAACAATTACTGGATAATTTTCAAAACCATAATAATCCTTTGCAAGAGAGAATATACCTTCCTCAACAATATAAGGCAAGTTTTTTCTTGAAATATTGCAATCTTTTTCAACTATTCTAACCTTAAAACCCTCATTAAGTCCTTTTTTAATTATTTGAATCCCTTCCCCTGAGAAACCGAGGCATAAAAATTTTTTCTCTACTTTTATATTCTCTAAAACTTCCATATTGAACAATTCTTCTTTCATTAATAGATATCTTATTTTATTTTGAACCATCTCTTTTAAGAGATAGTTTCTTTGAGATATCTCTTCCTCTTCTGGAGATAACTTATCTTTAAAATAAAGGGATACAACATTTTCAACTAAATCCAAAACTTCATCTTTTAAATTTTTCCTGTACTTCTTCCAAAAAATATAATCCCTAAATTTTTTTAGATAAATATTCTTTTCTATATTTTTTTCTTCCAAAGCTCTTTTAAAATACTTTTCTAATCCTTCAAGCAAAAAATAATTGGGAATTTCCAAACCTTCAAATAAGTCCTTTGGATGAAATTTTTTGCCTTTTAAAAAAATTTCAAAAGATCTTTCAATGCCAAATTTATTGAAAAATTTCTTTATATTCCCAAATAATGGAAATAAAGGAATTTGAGAATAATTCCATACAAGAATTGCTTTTGGGGAAAAGAAAAGCTTTGGAATTTCAATAAGAAATTCTATAACCATATCGGAGGCAAATTTTTCTATATAAATACCAAAGGGAAGCTCAAAATTTTTAAAAGATAAGAGGCAATTTTTGCCTGCATCAATGTAATTTGAAAGAAGTCCTTCTTTTTGAATATATAAGTTAAAATCATGAAAGGAGGGGCCTTTTATTTTTTCAATGTAAAGAACCACTCCATTTACATTTTTGAACTGTTTTATTTTTTCCAATCCCAAGGGAATTGATTGTAATGTTTCTAAGCTTAAACTTTCACTTTCTATATTTACAATTAAAAATCCTTTTTCATAACTTAAAACAGACATTGCCTCATTTAACTTCATTTAAGCAGAAACCTCCAAAAAAAAGTAAGGACCATAAGGGATTTTCTCTATAAGAATTCCTCTGCCTTTCTTCCATAGTAAATACTTTTTTAAAAATCCTAATCTCCTTAAAAAACAAGAGCCATCAGCCCAACCCCAAAAAAGATCACTTCCAAGGGGATTAATTTCTTCCAATGTAATTGCATAACTTAAAACTTCCTTTTGAAGGCCTACATCAGAGAAAAAACTTCTAATCAACACCTCATCAAAAATACAAGGGACAGAAGAAAAAACAGCTTTATAATAAAATTCTTTTGTTTGAGAAAGTAAATCTAAAAAATTCATTGGAAAACTAAGTTTCTTTTCTCTTGTAAAACTAAAAAAATAAATTTCAGAAAGATCTTTTAAGTTTTTATCCTTGACAAAATCTTCATTTACTAAGATTATAGCAGTCCCTCCCGTTGCACTTTTTGCAAAATGATATTCAGTAAATATTTCCCATGGTTTATCAGATATCAAATTACTTAAATTTAAATTTTCCCTTGTGATATTTTTTAGAAAAAAATGATCTTCAAAAAAAATTTTTAAGTCTTCATTTTTAAAAAAAATAGGTTGATAGACCTCTTTTAGAGTTTCCTTTGAAGAAAGTTGCTCAAAATTAAAATAACTTTTAATTAAAATTTCATCTAAAACTTGCCTATTTATTCCAAATTTTTTTGCTATTTTTAGATATTTATTTTTTTCCTTTAAAAAAGGATTTTTTCTTTTTTCATTATTTAAAGATAAAAATAAGACAGCATTTGCTTTGTTAAATTTTAAAATTTCACAGGCAGATATAAAAGCAGATACGATGGTTGAAGTTTTATTTTCAAAGCTCAAAATTGAATGGGAATTTTTTTTAAAAAATTTTCTTATGTCCTTTTCTTTAACACCAAATAAATATATTAAATCAATTTCTTTTTCGCAAATCCCTGTCTTGTTTAAAACTTCTTCAAATAACAAATAAGGAATAGTATTTTCTTTTAGATTTTCATCCAAGAAAGGAGTTGTTAAAAATTCAGAGATAAAAATCCTCATTTATTTTTCTTCATATAATAAATTTATTAAGTAGGAAAAACTTTCCTCAATTGCCCTTCTTTTAACTTTTAATGTAGGAGTTAAAAAACCCTTCTCAATTGTAAGTTCTGTTGGAATAAAACCAATTTTTTTTGGAACTTCATAAGGAGCTAAATCCTTTGTGGCTTCATCTATTATTTTTTTATAATATTCTTTTACTTTCTCATTGGTTAAAAGTTCCTCCAACTTTAAATCCTCAAGCCCTTCCCTTTTTGCCCACTCCTTTAAAAAAACAAAATCAGGTGCAATTAAAACGATAAGATAGGGCTTTTTGTCCCCAATCAGTATTGCAAAACTCACACCGTCTTTTTCTTTAATCTTATTTTCAATTGGCTGTGGTGCAATGTTTTTTCCCCCAGCAGTAATTATTAAATCCTTCTTTCTATCAGTAATAGATAAATATCCATCATCATCTATAAAACCAATATCACCTGTCTTAAAAAAGCCACCCGGTGCAAAACTTTCAGCAGTAGAAATTGGATCGTCTAAATAACCTTTAAATACACTTGGACCTTTTACAAGGATCTCACCATCTTCTGCAATTTTTACTTCCAAATTTTTTAAGACCTTACCAACTGAACCAATTTTTATATTTTTATCATAGTTTGCACTTATAACAGGAGAAGTCTCTGTCAATCCATAACCTTCATAAATTCTAATACCAGAGCCTAAGAAAAAAGAAAGAATTTTTTTATCAAGCGGTGCACCTCCTGATATGCAAAACTTTAACTTACCGCCTAAACCATTTTTGATTCTTCTGTAAAATATAAGATCATAAAATTTTCTTTTTAGTTTTATTATAAAAGGCAATCTTTGATTTTTCTCTATATACTCAGAGATTTTCTCTGCCAAACGGCTTGCGCCATAAAATATACTATTTTTTATTTTGCTTTGTCCAACCTTTTCTTTAATTGTTTTAATCATTTTTTCATAGAACCTTGGGACTGCAACAAAAATTGTTGGTTTGATTAAAGCAAAATCTTCCATAAGAGTATCAAGAGAACGAGCATAAGCAATAGATGCGCCTGCTTTCAAATATGTATAGGTGACCATTCTTTCTAAGATATGAGAAAGAGGAAGAAAACTTAGTGCAATATCTTTTGGACCAATTTCAAATAACTTTAAGGATTCTTCTACATTAGATGATATATTAGAATGTGTCAAAATTACACCTTTGGGAACCCCAGTTGTTCCTGAGGTAAAAATTATGGTAGCCATTTGATCAGGATTTATAAGAAGGGCTCTTTCTTTAAAATCATCTTTTGCTTTTTCCTTATATTTTTTGCCCAATTCTTTTAACTCTTCAAAAGATAAGACCTCCTCTGAAAGTTTATCTTTTGAAATAAAAAATTTCAAATCTTCAAATTTATCTTTAAAAGGAAATACCTTTTCCAACTGCTTTTGTGAAGAAAAAAAACATCCCTTTGCTTTTGCTCTTTTCAGCAAATCAATTATATAAGAAGAGGGCCAGGTTGGATACAAAGGAACGGTTACTCCTCCCATACATAAAATTGCCAGATCCATTATTAGCCAATAATGAGAAGTTTCTGAAAGGATTGCAATCCTATCCCCCCAATCAACTCCTAAGCTTCTTAAACCATAAGATATAAAAGAAACTTCATCATAGAGTTCCTTTGAAGAAAGGGAAACAAATTCTTTTCCGTTATGATAATAAATCGCATCATCTTTTTCCCAGGAAAGCGATTGAAAAAAAATGGAAGCAATGGTATTCATAATTATTCCTTTATATAATTCTTTTTAAGATTTAGAAAATAAAAAGGTTCTTTTTCATCTTTTATCCTAAAAATTTTTTTCTTTAATTTATATATATAAATTTCAGCTGTAGCAGTTATTTTACCTTTAAAAAAATGTCCTCCAAAACATTTCAAATTTTGATCTCCTATTACACAATGAATATGAATATAAGGCTTGTTTTCAATCCAGGAAATACTCCCTTGCAAAGATAAAATTTCAACTGACTTTCTAAATTTCTTCCTTATATAATCTTTCTTTTTATCGTCAAAATAGCCAATCTCAACCTCTTCCATTGCCCCAATACCCCACAACAAACCCGCAGGGATATTTTCTTTTTTTGCAAAATTTTTTAAAGAAGTTATTAATTCTTCTCCCCTTAAAAGCCTTAATAAATAAAAGGGCTCAAAAAAATCAAAATGCATAACTAAATTATACTAAACTTTCAATGAAGGAGTGAAATTTTTTTCTATAAGAACTTATATCTTCAGGTTTTCTTGAATGCAAACGATTTGTCAAAAGAACTGAAATATAATTTTTTTTAATATGTAAACAAAAACTTGTTCCAGTAAATCCAGTATGGCCTAATGTGCCTTTAGGAAAAACAGTTTCACCACCTCCAATTTTTAAGCCATAAAAATATTCACCTTCCTTCCCCTCAAAACTATCAAACCATATACTTTTTGCTAATTTAAAAACACCTTTACAAGTTCCAAAAAGACCAGCATTACCTGCACAACCTCCTAAAAAGAAAGCATTCCCATCGTGGACTTCTCCCCATATTGGGCTTTTCCTCTTTTTTATTTTAAAAGCTGATTTTTCCCTTTCTATTCTATTGCCAAATTCGGTTCCTGCCACTTTTAATTTATTTACTTGATTTTTAAAGGGGAAGAAAATTTTACTTTCCAATTTAAATGTTTTTATAATTTTTTCTTCCACTAATTCTTCCAATTTCTTCCCAAAATTTTCTTCCAGCCATTTTCCTAAAAGTATGTATCCCAAACAAGAATATTCTGTTTTAGAGCCAGGGGCACAAGTTTGAAGGGAAGGGATTTTTTTTATTGCTTCTTCCGGCTTTTTTGATAAAAGGGAAAGTGGGTACCAGCTTAAAAGCCCTGATCTGTGGTTTATTAGATCTATCAGTTTTGGCAATCCAAAAGGGAATTTTTCTAAATCCTTTAATTCAAAAGGAGTTGATAAATCAATTTTCAATATTCTAAATAAATTTGCTGTAATCAATGGTTTTGTAAGAGAAGCAAGGTCAAAGATTGTATCTTTTTTCATTTTAACCTTTCTTGGAAAAACCAAAGAATACCCTTTAAAAAAGATAAAACAACTTCCTTCCCTCTCCCCAAAAGCTGCTATATAATTAAGAGAGGTTAAAAAATTAAAAATTTCTTCCACTTTTTTAATGTTAAAAAATACTTAAAATTATAACAAATCCAACCTTTTATCTTTTAATTATTTCAAAAACTCAAATGCTACTAAGCTAAAACTTTGTTATTTTACAGATTTAGAATTCTCCCGCAATTACAAGTATGTTATTAATAAGCAAAGAATTTTTAGCTATGACATTATATTTGTACAACTTTCACTTGATGATTTCCCTGGAGGTGCTGGTGTACAAAGTCCTGCAATTGCTTCCAATTTTGTAGATTCAATAATCCTTGGTCTCTCGTATCTCTTTTTATTCTTCATATCTAATCTCCTTTCATTTAATTTTCATAATATTATAATTCAAAAAAAATGCCTTGTCAAGTGGTATTTTATTTTAAATTTTTTCTTATAATTGCAATTTTTAAACAATCTGGATAAATCAATAAAGGATTTTTATATTGACTTTCAGCTCTTCCTGGGCAAAATAATTCACCTTTTAATACCTTTACAAAATCTTTTCTCTTCTTTGCCTTTTTATTTAATTCAATAATTTTTTTTGTTTCTTTTGAATGCCATATTTGGCTCAAACTTTTATACCATAAATTTCCAAGGCATCTCCTCCAAGCAACACAAGGATATACATTACCAAAGGGATCAATATCCAAAGAAGAGATACCAGCACCGCATACAAATTCAGCTTCTATATCTAAATTATCAGTTTCTTCTTCTGATAAAAATTTTTTCCCTTCATTATTTCTTCCTTTTTTTAAATTTTCATAAATTCTCTTTATCCCTTCTTTTGAAGGAATAAATATCAAAGGATCTATTTTTCCACCATCCTTTGGGCTTATTTCAGCAAAAGGTTCTATTTTTATCTCTAAATTTTTTGATAATTTAAAAACTTCATCAATTTCTTCCTCATTTATAGAATTCACAGGAAACTTAAAGACAATCCTTATATTTTCCTTTTTCAAATTTTCTACTGTTTCCAAAAAATTTTTAAAAGAACCTTTTATTCCAGTAATTTTCTCAAAGGTTTTGCTTTTTGCTCCATGGATTGATAAATCAACATTAAAGGGATTAACTTCATCTTTTAATCTTTTTACAAAATCTTTATCCCACCCATAGCCATTTGACTTTATTCTAATTGAATAATTTAAGTTGTTTGCTATTTTGCAGAGAGGAAAGAAAATCTTTGATAAAGTTGGTTCTCCGCCTGTCAATGTAAGATATAAAGCACCTTCACTTTTTGCTTCCTTTAAAATTTCCCTATATTTTTCTAAACTTAATTTCTTCCCATTTTTTTGTTTTTCATTATAACAAAATGGACATCTAAATTGGCATGCAAAGGTAAGCTCTAACATTAAAGATAAAAGCCGATGGTTTTCCCAGCATTTTTTTATGAATTCTTTATAATTCATTTTATTTCAATTAGATTTTTAACTAACAATTCTTTTAAAAATTCTAATATATCTTTTTTTGCTTCTTCTTCATCTACATCGTATTCTTTTAAAATTTCTTTTAATAATTTGCCAACAGTTTTTTTACCATCCAATCTATCAAAGATATCAATGGCAACCGGATTAAAAGTTAAAATTTCAGCTGTGTCGTGTTTTATTACAAGACCTCCTTCTTCTACTTTTGTGTACCTTGTTTCCTTATTTCTTCTCAAAATTGTGTCTAAATTGATTGAAGCCATTTTACTATCTCCTTATCTTTTTTAAAATGCAAAACTTCAACTTCCTTTAATTTAATAATATTTGAAATAATGAAAAATATTTCATTTTGGAAGTATTTGATTGAATTCAGTACAGGAAGAGAAGAGAATACATAAGCTTTTTGGGACAATAAATCTACTTTTTCTATAAAATTTTCTTTATCCTTTTTTAAATAATAAATTTTTTTCACAGGCATTATACCTTCTTCTGCTTTATCAATCTCAGAAAGATATGGGGATGACATTATTTTTAAGTCCTTCTTAAGAATTAGAATATTTAAATCATCAGACAAAACAGGGAAACCTTCATTTTTGAAAAAATTTACAATTGTAGATTTGCCTGCACCAGAAGGACCAAAAAAAACATATGCCTCCTTTTCAATTAAAACAGCCGATGAATGAAATAGAAATGAATTAAATCTTAGCAGTACCAAACCAGAATAAACCCTCAAAAAATTTTCAATTTCACCCGATAATATATTTTTATCCACATCACCTAATGCTAAAATTGGTTTTTCCAGATTTTCAAAATCTATATAAGAAGCAAAATTATATCCATAAAATATCAATTTATTTTTATTTTCAATAAAATCTATATTATAAATTACTGGATTTCCAACTTTATATTTGAAATGAGAAATTGGAGACCTATAAATTTTTGGTTCCACAGAAAAAGCACCCTTTTTGTTTTCAAATCTTTTTGAAATAACATCATAAATTTCTTTTTCCAATTTTAATTTTATAGAAAAAAACCCCAAAGAAAAGTAAAAATCTTTGCCTTCAATTTCTTCATTTAAATTTTTAAAAAAGTTTTTATCAATTTCTAATTTTCTGTTTTTTTCATTAATATTTCCCATAAATTTTTTAACCATAAATAAAAATTTTTTACTTTATTAATCTTTAAAACTTCACCATTTCTTTGGATTGAAACAACCTTTCCAATTATATTTGAATAAGGTATTGTTTCTTTTTTTTTGCTATTATCCCCTTTTAAATGAAAAAAAACACTTCCTTCTTTGAAACTTATTCCAATAAATCTATGGCACCAGACCTTACCATAAAAATTAAAAAAAAGCAATATATCTCCAAAAAAATAAAATTTTTTGGGGACAACTTTTACCAGATCACCTTCTATCAAAAAAGGCTCCATACTATTGCCTTTAATTGGAATTTCCATTAAATTATGATAGCATATTTTTCAATAAAAGTAAAATAAGCCTTATATCCTTTTCAGTTTCAAACTGGTCTTCTTCTTTTGAATAAAAAGGACCCCATGCCTTTGCCCAAATTTTTTTTAAAATTTCTTTCTCTAAATCTATTTTTAACTGAAATTTGCCATTTCTTCTTTTAAATGATATAACTTTTTCATCCTTTTTCTTTATTATTTTATATTTTTGTTTGCTACTTGCTTTTACATATTCAAATACAAAAAGCTCTTCTTCTAAGTCCAACAAAAAACTTGCATACTTTTGAAACAAATGAATAACCCAGGGAATTTCTTCAGGAATTTTTGTCCTATAATTTTTTAATCTTTGACCTTCAAAAGGATGGATACCTTCTTTATTTCCTGAAACATTTAAAGTTATAAAAAATTCATTTGATATTTTTTCTATTTGAATAAGATAATGTTTTATTGGAATAAAAAATTCTTCTTCAAAGCCACCACCTTCTTTTTTATAAGGTGATTTTGCAATTTTTAGATATTCATCAAAAGATGTAAAGGATTTTAAAAGTTTTAATTCTTTCAAAAAATTCAAAAAACTCTTTTCTTTTCTTGTAATTTCTATTTCTAATTCCTCTGCATAAAGGTTTTTACTTTTTATAACATTCTTTAAATTGGAACTTAAAGTTGGATAAATTTTAAATATCTTTTCTTTTAATTCGTTTCTAAAGAGAGGAAAATTTTTTAAATCAAGTAAAAGATTATAAATTTCATTGTCATTTATTTCTGAAAGAAAAGATATATCATTAATAATTTTTTGTGAGATAGATAAATCAAAATCCTCTTTTTGTAGGATTTCTATTATTTCTTTTAATAAAGAAAGTGAGCCCTCCGATAAAACCACCTTTTTAACATAATTGTAAAAATCTCTATAAGGAGTTGAAAGTTTAAGCTCAAAAAGTGCTTCTTCCCATTGGGAATAAGATATTTGTTTTTTAAGTAAATCAGAAAGGGATATAATTTTTCCTTTTTCCCTTGAGGCATTCAAAGTTTCAAAGAGGGCAATTTGTGGCTTTGCTCCTTCAGGTAAATCCAAAAAAATTGCTTCATTTAAAAGATAACTTAAATAACTATAAACTAACCTTGTATAATTTTCTAAAACTTCAGAAGGAATTTGAGGCAAGTGCATAAACTCCTTTGAAAACTCTTCAAGCAAAATTTCAAAATCCTCCCAAAACAATATAGAACTGGAAATTTCTTCTAAAATTTTTAAGGAACGGTATTTAAATTCTTCTAATTCAATCCTTGAAAAATCTTTTTTTAGTTCATAAATTTTATTTTTTAGAGATAAAACTTTTTTCTCTTCAAATTCTTTAAAGGGCACTTTTATTTCATCTTTTTCTAAGAAAGGAAGGAAATGTTCTTTTATCTTATAAAAAGGCAATATTTCATTATGAGAAAAAAAAGAAGGTGATGAAAAAAGGTTTCTTAAATAAGGTATTGCATAACTATTTTCTTTTATAAAAGGAAATAACTCTCTTTTTGCAAATTCTTCATATTCCTTATAAATTTTTTCTCTGCAGAAGTATAAAAAATCTTCATCATCTTCAAACTCTTCTTCTGCTATTTCAAATATTTTAAAATCCTTATCAATTATTATTTTTTTAAATATATAAGATTTTTTTATAATATTTAAACCATCTATTCTTAAAGGTGCTTCCACTTTCATACCCATAAAAAATTTATCATTTATATTTTTCAACTCTTCCAAATTTAACTTCTTTAAAAAATCCTTTGGATTTTCACCAATTATTCCTTCATTTATAAAATACTTTGTAAAGCTATATAGATAGCAAAGAATCAATCCCCTTTTTTTTAATTTTAAATATAATTCTTTTAAGATTTTTTCCTTTTCAGGGCTTAAATTTTTAAAAAGTTTTGGATATCTTAAATTTAAGGAATTTATTCCCATTTGAAAGATTAAAAGGGGAGGGATCTCAATTTTTTCTTTAATTTTGTCAAAATTTTCTTCTAAGTTTTTTTCAAACCTTTTAAAAATATTTGAGATTTCTTTCAAATTATATTTCCAATATAAATTTTGGCATAGATTTTCTATCTTTTCTTGGATTATACTTTCTCCATACAAACCTTTTATTTTATCAAAAATGTAAGCCATCTCTATTTTTTCATTTTTTTCTAAAAAATAATTTTCAATTGAAGTAATTATGGAATCCAAATTTTTTTCAATAAAATCATATAAAAAATATTCCTCTAAATCTTTGGCTTTTTCTCTTAATGTCAATGAAAAATTTTCTTCTTTTAATTTTTTCAAAAGGAATGATTTTATATTTAGTTTTCCTTTTGATTCTTCAAAGACATATTTTAATAACTTCAAATAATTTTTTGGGAATAGTTTAAAAAAATTATCTAAATTTATTTCTTGTAGATTTTCCTTGCACAATTTTTCAATTTTTTGAACTTTTAAATTTTCAATTTCTTTAATAAAATTATTTATTTCTTCTTCTATTTCTCTTATTAGTCCCTCTTCTGGAACATTTATTTTATAAAACATTAATCTAACATAGATATCTGGTCTTTTTGATTATATAAATACTTTGCTTTTCTGTAAATATTTTGAGAGTTTAAACCATATTTTTCATAAAGCTCTTTTGGAGAAGCCGATTCTGCATAATTTTCAAGGCAGACATAATCAAGAAAGACAGGGAAGTTTTTAGATACCCATAATGAAATTACAGCTGATAGCCCCCCAATTAAGTGGTCTTCACAGACAAGCCCTGCCCTTGTTTTTCTCAATGTTTTAAATAATAACTCTTCATTTAAAGGCTTTAATGTATGAAAATCAATAACTTCTGCTTCTATTCCTTCTTTTGAAAGCTCTTCTGCTGCACTTAATGCTTCTGAAACAAGCAAACCATTAGCAAAAATAGTAAGATCACTTCCTTTTCTTAAAATTTCAGGTTCTCCAATCCTAATCTTTTTTCCACTGGGATATAATTTAAAGCTTGCAGGCCTTAATAATCTCATATAAGCAGGGTTTTCAATCCTTAATAATTGATGAACAAATTCCCTTGTGGTAATCTCATCAGCTGGGTGCAAAACATATAAATTTGGTAAGTTTAATGCCAAAGATAAATCTTCAATTGCCATCTGGGTATATCCATCTTCACCTAAAGAAATTCCACCATGAGAGCCAGAAATCACAACTGGAAGTTTAGGACAAGCAATTGAAACCCTTATTTGGTCAAAGGCTTTGCACATCAAAAAAGAAGCAAAAGAAGAAATAAATACTTTTTTTCCAGAAAGAGCAAGCCCTGCTGCAATTCCTGCCATATTTGCTTCTGCAATACCTACATTAAAAAATCTTTCACCGCATCCCTCTTCTTTTGCAAAAAGGATGGAATGAGTTGATTTTGAAAGGTCTGCATCCAAAACAACTACATTTTTATTTTCTTTACCAATTTCAGCAAGGGATTCACCATAAGCAACCCTTGTGGCTTTACCTAATTCAAGCTTTATCATTTTTAAACTCCAAATTTTCAAGGGCTTCTTCGCATTGAGTTTTACTCAACACCTTTCCATGGTATTCATTGTTTCCTTCTGCCACTCCTCCTCCTTTGCCTTTTATTGTCTTTGCAATTACCACTGATGGTTTTTTATCATTTTTTGCCTTCAATATTTTTTCCTTCAAATCCTCAATGTTGTGCCCATCTTTACAAAGATAGGATTTTAAATTAAAACTTTCAAACTTATCCATCAAGGGCTCCAAACTTACAATTTTTTTTGTTTCATCATCCAGTTGAAATCCATTTAAATCAACAATTGCTGTTAAATTATCCAATTTATGATGCCCCGCAAACATACAGGCTTCCCATATCTGTCCTTCCTGTAATTCTCCATCGCCCAATAAAACATATATATGATAGTCCTTTTTATCTAATTTTGCTGCCAGTGCCATACCTATTCCAATTGATAAACCTTGCCCTAAGGAACCAGCAGATGTCTCAACAAGATTTAAAAACCTTCTATCTGGATGCCCTTGAAAAGGACTCCCCAATTTTCTTAAAGTCATTATTTCTTCAATTGGAAAATAACCCAAAAGCCCTAAAACTGCATAAAGTGCAGGGCAACCATGTCCCTTACTTAAAATAAATCTATCTCTTTCTTCCCAAAAAGGATCTTTTGGATTATGCTTTAAAATACCATTATATAAGGCAATAAGGATTTCTACAATTGAAAGAGAACCCCCTACATGGCCAGAACCTGCTTCTGTTGTGGCTTTAAGTATCCACTTTCTTACTTCCTTAGCAGAAATATTCATAGTTTGATATTATAACATTTATTTTAATATTTTTTCTAATTTTATTTCACAACCTAATTTTTTTAAATCCCTTCCATAATACATTACCTTTTCATCTCTATCGTACCCTGTAAAAACATAAACTTTATTATTATTTAATCTGGTTATTAATTTAGGTATTGAACCATCAATATAAATCCCTTTTCTTTCTAAGGAACGAATAAGATAATTTGTCTGTGGTAATCCATCAATATGAATTATCTTTTCAACTTTATCTTCTAAAGCCATTTCTTTTAAATCTTTTTCTAATTCTCTGCAGGGACGACACCATTTTGCTGTTATCAAAATAGTATAATTTTTTCTTTCTAAACCTTTTATTGCTGATTTTACTTCTTCTTTGAAAAAATCTTCTTTTTTAAGAGGTTTTATATAAAGTTTATAATAGTAAGGATCACTTAAGGAAATTGGTTTATATTTTTTGTAATTTTTAGAGGATGTTAAAAAAAGAGAAGTTCCTAAAATAAGCCATAAAAAAATTTTTGTTATAGTTTTAATCATAAAACTAATTCAACTTGTGTTTTTTTTATCCCCTTCTTCAATTGTTTTATCTAATTCTTCTTCCATCTTTTTGTCTCCCTTTATTTTTTCCTTTAAATTCCTTAGCTTTTCTTTAAAAATGGGCCACTTTTCCTTAAATTCTTCCTTACCTTTTTCATAAGCTCTATCCATTTCATCAATTATTTCTTGTAGTTCATCGTATGCTTTTGATTTTTTAAAGTTTTCTTTAACTTTTTTTAAGCCAAAGATCATCTCATCAATTGGTCCCCTTATTCCTTTTATAGTAGAGCCCGATGGAAGAGTTGCTTTATTTTCATTCACAGAAAAAAGTTCCAACCTATCTCTTGTAAATCTTATCCCACAACCTTCCCTTACTAAATTTTTGTATTTCTTCTTTATGCTTATCTTAACTTTTGGCTTTAAATCTTCAATAAAAATTTCTTCAACTTTACCAATCTCAATTCCTTTATAATAAATTCCCATATCTTCCACTATTCCAGATACATCTCTAAAATCAATATAATAAGTAGATGAAAAAATAAAAAATATTACAAAAAGCATAATACCTCCTTTAATATGATAAAATAATTTTAATGAAATGTAAAGAAAATATTTCAATAGAATATTTAAATGGTTTTTATGAGGAAGAATTGGATGATTTTTATTCCTTTAGATGGATGGATAAAGATTCAAAAATTAAGATAAATTCAAAAGGCATAAAGGGAAAATTTTATTTTCAATTTAACTGCTTTTCAAATTTTAGAGACCTTTCTCAAGTATTAAAAATTTACAAAAATAAAGATTTAATTTTTGAAGCAAAATTGCTACATCAGTGGCATATTTTAACCTTTGAATTAGAATTTTTAGAGGATGAGATATTATTGGATTTTGAAGCAAATAAATTGTTCCCAAAATTTTATTATCCCAATGATAGTAGGAATTTAGCTATAAGATTAGCAGATTTTAAGGTTCATCAAGAGGAAAGGAAATTCAAAAATGTAAAAGATTCTTACGAAAATGCAGTAAAAAATATTGAAGAGATGTCAAGGGGGGAGGTAGTTCTTACATCTTTTCCTCAAAACCTTGGGATTGATTTATATGAAAAGTGCAACATAAAACCACCTTGTGTATATTGTTTGTGGGATGAAAGCAAAATAATGGAAGGATCTTCTGAAGAGATAAAAGTCAATGATGAAACTTTTATTTCTTATGGAGATTTTTATTTTAAAACAAGAAAGCTTATAAACTGTTCAATTGGTGAATCCTTTATAAACCATACAATAGAAAAAATATTGGATTTATTTGATAGGGATGAAAAAATTTTGGAAATTTCAACAAACGGGCATAGTTTTTCCGAAAGGATTTTGAAAACAATTGAAGGAAAGAAAGTTATAATTTATATATCCCTTGATGCAGCAACAAGCGCCACCTATTCTAAACTTAGAAATGACCAATTTGAAAGGTTTTATGAAAATTTAAAAAAATTAAAAAATGCAAAGATAAATAACTGGTCTAAAATTTATCTTGTTTTTATGCCAATGAAAGTAAATTTAAAGGATTTGGAAATTTTTTTCCTTTTGGGAAAAGAAATTTCAGCTGATTATATAATTTTAAGACCTTTAAATTATATCAAAGAAAAAAGAAAACCATTTGAAAGGGATGGCTATAAGTTTTATTACAATAAAAAAATTTTAAATTATAATGAACAGTTAATGGTCTGGGAAGAAGCATTGAATTTAAGTGAAAAATATCAAATGCCTGTTTTGAATCAATTATTTTTTGGCATAGAAGAAAAAAGAAATAAAATAGAAGAAATACCAGAAGAAGCAAATCTTTGTAGTACCCCTTGCCCAATATGCAAAGAACCCTGGGAAAATTATTATATTTTAAGAAGAGGCATATTGCCTTGTTGTTATGGAGATATTCCTTTGGCAAGTATGGATCAATTTAAGGAAAAATGGAATTCAAAAGAAATAGTTGAAATTAAAAAATATTTAAAAGATGGAAAACTTTCGCCTTATTGTTTGAAATCCCCTTCCTGCCCAATTGTAAAAAGATATAGATTAAAAAAATCAAATTTTTTAAGTAAAATTTTTAAAAAATGAAAAAAGTTCTTCCCTTTCTTTTATTTTTTACAATAACCCTTATCTTTGCTCATTATCCGATAATTTTAAGTGGTTTTAAATATATACAAACAGATCCCGGTGATACAAGATTTAACAATTATATTTTGGAACATATACATTTATCAATAAAAAATCACTTTAAAAATTTCTTCTCACCAATTTTTTTCTTCCCAAATAAAAATAATTTATTTTATTCAGATCCCCAGATATTTTATTACCCTTTTTATGGAATTTTTAGATTTCTTGGCTTTGAATACGATACTTCTTTTCAATTATTTATGCTCCTTTCAACAGCATTAAATTTTACCCTTTCTTTTTATTTGTTCCAAATAATTGATAAAACAAAACCTTTCTTTAATTCTTTTGGTGCTTTCTTTTTTTCTTCTGCAAATATGAGGATTTCCCAGATAGGCCATCAACAACTCCTCCCAAATTTTTATATATTATTATCCTTTATCTCTTTTTTTTTAATTTATAAAAACTATAAAGAAAATTCAAAAATAGCAAAAATTTTTATTTTAATATTTTTATTTTCAATAATCCTTCAGCTCTGGTCTGGTTATTATAACTTTTACTCTTTATTTTTATATGTATTATTTTTGATCTTCTTCCTATTTCTTTTTAAAAGAAGAGAAATATTAGAATTCATAAAAAAATATTATATTTTTTTAATCCTATCCTTTATTTTCTTTATAATTTTAATTTTTCCTTATTATAAAGCAACAAAAAAAATATTAAAGGAAACAGGAAAATGGAAAATTAAGGAAGTATACACATTGCTGCCGCAAATAAAATCTTACTTTTTTATGGGAGAAGAAAATTTGATTTATGGAAAAATTAAATTATTTAAACCACCACCAGCTTCCCATGAGCAAAGAATGGGATTGGGCTTTATAACCACTATATTATTTTTAATTTCAATTTATTCTTTAAGAAAAGAATTTTTGATAAAACTAAATATTTTTATAATTTTAGTATTCTTTCTTTTAACATTTTATATACCACCAAAATTTACTATATGGAAAATTGTTTATGAAATACTACCCGGGGCAAATGCTTTGAGAGCAATCACAAGATTAAATTTAATTCTCCTTTTGCCAATTTCTTTTATTCTTTTAACATTTTTAAAAAAAATTAAAGAAAAATTTTCAATTCTTTTATGCTTAATAATAATTTTGGAACAAGTAAATAAATCTCATTATTATGATAAATTTTCTATAAGAAAGGAAGTAGATGCAATTGCTGAAATTGCAAAGAAAAACAAATTACCTTTTTATTATAGCCCCTTATTTTGTTCAAATTATTTTTGGAAATATCAAATAGATGCAATGTGGGCATCTCTTTTATCAGGCATTCCAACAATAAATGGATATTCAGGAAAATATCCAAAAAACTGGCAGTTAAATAATAACATTATTTTTAGCAAAGAAGATTTTGAAAGGATTTATAATAATTTAAATACTTGGTTTGGTGATAAAAAATATTTATGGCTTCAAACAATTCCAGAAAATAAACCATTTATAAATCAAGATTTTGATTACACAGAAGAAAAACTTCATTATTTTATTGATAAAATTTCATATAAATATTGGACGAAATTTAAAAACCCAATTAAAATTAGAAATTCAAAGGAAATTGAAATCTCTGGCTGGGCAAAGGATTTAAGGTTTTCAACTGAAAATACTGATTTATACATTAAAATAAATGATTTTACTCTTAAATTAAATTATGGAATCAAAAGAGAAGATGTTGCAAAGGTTTATGGTAAAGATTATATTTTTAGTGGCTTTGAAGGAAAAATAAATTCAAAATATTTAAATGAGAAGGGCAATTCCATTTCCTTTGTAGTAGTTTGTAGTAATAAATATTTTTCTATAAAAAAGACACCTTTAATCTTTAATTTAGAAAATGAAAAAAATTAATATAATTCCTTACCTTTGCTTTTTTTTAACGGGTTTTGCATCACTTATAGATGAAGTCCTCTGGACAAAAATATTGTCATATATATTTGGCTCAACTTTAGTTGCTACTGGTTTTATATTATTTCTTTATATGATATTTTTAGGTATTGGCTCTTTTATTGGTGGAAAGATATCTTCTTTTTCAAAAAAGCCATTGAAGGTTTTTGGAATTGTGGAGATTATAATTGGAATTTTGACAATTATTACACCTTATTTATTTATAATAATCAGAAATATTTCTATAAAAACAAATAATATTTTACTTGCTTTTTTAACTTTTTTAATCCTTTCACCTATAATAATTTTAATGGGAACAACTTTTCCAATTTTTTTAAAATCCCAAAGAGAAAATTTTGAAAATTATTCAAAAGAAATTGGTATTGTATATGGCTTAAATTTAATAGGTGCTTCTTTTGGCGGGCTTTTTGGTGGTTTTTTAGTCCTTCCAATTATGGGTGTTAAAAATGGCTTAATTTTTGCTGGATTATTAGATATAACTGCTGGCTTTCTTGCCTTCCTTATAAGCAAAAAATATTTTTCAAAAGAAAAGGAAGAAGAAGTTAAAACAAAGATAGAAAAAGAAGAGAGAATATCAGTTTTTGTTGTTTTTTTTGGAGGGATTGCTTCCTTAACCTTAGAAGTTGTTTGGTTTAGATGCCTTTCTTTATTTATTGGTTCTTCCAGTTATGCTTTTACTTTAATGGTTTCTTCCTTTATTTTAGGTCTTTTTTTTGGTTCCTTTTTTTTGAGCAAAAAAGGAGATAAAGCAAAAGATTTGTTTTTACACCTTTCAGAATTGCACATTTTAATTGCTTTCTTTTCCACATTAATTTCTATAATTTTAATTTCAGTCCCATTTTTTTATATTAAAATAATAGAAATTACAAGTGCAAGATTTTACTTTTTTAACCTTTTACTGTTTTTATTTTTGCTCCTATTATTTTTAATACCAACTTCAATTATGGGTACAGCTCTTCCTATAGCAATTAAAGCAGGTTCCATTAGCTCAAAAAATCAAAGCAAGACCTCTGGAAGAATCTATGGCTTTTCTTCCTTTGGCTCTTCTTTGGGGGCAATCCTTTCTTCTATTTTATTTATTCCAAACTTTGGAATTAGATTTTCAGCACTTATTGCAATAATTTTTTCGACAATTTCAAGTTTTATAGCAAACAAAAAGGGTTTTAATTTAAAAGGAATTTGTTTAAAAGTATTGTTTATTATAATAATACTTTGGCTTTTATGGTATATAAATATTCTGCCCTGGGACTGGAGGATTCTAACTTCTGGATATTATGCTTCTGCTCCAATTTATGCAACAAAAAATATTTCAAAATTAGAAATAACTTATAGAAATTTAAAGATAAAAGAGGACTTTCAAATAGGAGATTACTTTGAAAATTATGGAAGAAAAGAAATTCCACAAAAAAAACTTTTATTTTTAAAAGAAGGTTTTTTTTCACAAGTTGCAGTTGTGGAAGAGTTTGGGGTAAGGAGTTTGCTTATAAATGGAAAAGCAGATGCTTCAAATGGACCCGATGATATGAGGACACAACTTTTGCTTGCCCATCTCCCATCTCTTTTTTTAAAAAACATTAAAGGTTCTGCTTGTGTAATTGGTTTGGGAAGTGGTGTTACAGCAGGGGCACTTACCTCCTGGAGTTATGATGAAATTTATGTAATTGAAATTGAAAAGGAAGTATTAAAAGCATCAAAGTGTTTTGAGGAAGAAAATTTAGGTTTTTATAATGATAAAAGAGTAAAAATAATTATAAACGATGCAAGAAAAGAGATATTTAAAATAAATAAAAAATTTTCAATAATTACTTCTGAACCATCAAATTTATGGATGAGTGGAACTTCTTCTCTATTTACCTATGAATTTTTTAAAGAAATTTCAAATAAACTTCAAAAAGATGGAATTTTTTGCCAGTGGATCCATTTATACCAAATTAGCTTTGAAGATGTCAAAACATTCTTATGCACAATAAATAAAGTCTTTCCTTATATCTTGGTATATGTAGATGGAGCTGATATGCTCTTAATTTCTTCCTTAGAAAAAATTGAAATTGATCCTTCAAACTGGATTGAAAAGATTAAAGAAAATGAAAAATTTAGATACTGGATGGGAAAGGCAGGATTTGTTTTATTAAGTGACATTTTAAAAAATTTTGTAATGGATGAGGAAGGATTAAAATTAATTCAAAGTAATTGTAAAATTCATAAAGATTTTAAGCCAATCCTTGAATATTCTGCTGCAAAATGGATGGGTTTTAATTTTTCAAGAGAAATTTTAAAAAATTTAATAACTTTAGGAAAAAGCAGTGGAAAAATCTATATAAAAGATTTTGGTTTTATTGAATAATCTGATAAAATAAGAATATGATTGCAGTAATTGCTTTTGGTGGAAATGCACTTTTAAGACCTGATGATCAAGGAAGGGTTGAGGAGCAATTACAAAGAGCTTATGATACTGCTCTCTGGCTTGTTCCACTTACAAATCAAGGCTATAAACTTGTAGTTGTCCATGGGAATGGGCCCCAAGTTGGGAACTTAATGCTTCAAATGGAAGAAGCAGCAACAAAAATCCCACCCCTTCCAGTCGATGTATGTGATGCAATGACAGAAGGTTCTATGGGTTATATGTTAGAACTGGCTTTAAGAAACCAGTTTAAAAAGATGGGAAAAAATTTAAGGATTGCAACAATTTTAACGCCAGTTTTAGTTGACAAAGATGACCCTGGCTTTAAAAATCCAACAAAACCAATTGGTCCTTTTTACACAAAATTTAGGGCAGAACAATTATCAAAAGAATATGGTTGGATAATAAAAGAAGATGCAGGAAGGGGATGGAGGAAAGTTGTTCCATCACCAAAACCAATAAAAATTTTAAACATTGATTTAGTTAAAGAAATGCTCCCTTTAAGGGATATTTTAATTGCAGGCGGAGGGGGTGGAATACCAGTTATTATGAAAGAAAATGGTTCTTTAAAGGGCGTTGAAGCAGTAATTGACAAGGACTACACTGCCTCACTTATTGCAAAAGAATTGGATGCTGATTTGTTTATAATCCTGACAGGTGTTTCAAAGGTTGCAAGGGATTTTGGAAAGGAAACACAAGAATTTTTATCAAAAATAACTGTCGAAGAAGCAAAAAAAATGCTGGAAGAAGGGCAGTTTCCACCTGGCTCAATGGGACCAAAGATAGACGCAGCAATTTCCTTTGTAGAAAACACTGGAAAAAAAGTTTTAATTACTGATTCTTCAACCCTTGCAGAAGCTTTGGAAGAAAAAGACGGTACTTATATAGTAAAAGATTGATAAAAGAAAATTTGATTGAAGGTTTTCTCTTATGTGGAGGAAAATCAAAAAGATTTGGGGAAGATAAGAGATTTTTAAATTTTAAAGGAAAGCCATTAATTTTATATCAATTAGAAAAACTAAAAAGGATTTTTAAAGATGTAAAAATACTTGTCAAAAAAAATGACTTTTTACTTAAATATTTTCCAAGGGAATTTTTTTTAATTGAAGAAGAAAAAGAAAGTGCTATGATGATTGGAGTTTTAAATGGCTTAAAAAATATGAAAGGGAATGAAGCATTTTTTCTTTCTGTTGATATGCCCCTTGTTCCAGAAGAATTTATTTTAAAGATTGTTAAAATAAAAAATTATTTAGGAGTTGCGCCTTTTTTTCAGAAAAAAACCCATTTTGGAACCCTTTTTTTAAAAAAAGAAAGTTATGATGAAATTCTTAAATCTTACATAGAAAAAAATTATTCTTTTAAAGAATTGTTCAATAAAAATTGTTTTTTTCAATGGAATTTAGATAAAGAAAAATGGATTTTAAAATATAAAAATCCCTTTTTAAATATAAATGAAAAAAAGGATTTAGAGGTTATGATATAATAAAAAAATATGAAAGGGGTACAAATTGTAGGAAAAAAAGGAAGTGGAAAAAGCACTGTTGCTTTAATAATTGGAAAAATTTTAAAGGAGAAAAAAATAAAATCAATTTACATAAAACATTCCCATCACAAATTAAATCTTCCTGAAAAGGACTTAAAGTTTTTAAATTTTTATTCAAAAGTTTTGGTTTTAAGTGATGAAACTTCTGTGGAATATAAAAAAGATTATAATTTATCTGAAATTGATTTTTTAGATTATTTTGTTGTCTTAGAAGGCTTTAAAGAGAAGAAATTTTTTCCAAAAATTCTTTGTTATAAAGATGAAAAAGAAAAAGAGGAAGAAGCAGATTTTTATTTAGATATAAATGAAAAGGGTTTGGATAAGAAATTGGAAAAAATTTTAATGAATTTAAATGAAAAAGAAAATAATTATTTTGAAATCTGGGAAGGAAATGAGTTATTTAATTTGAAACCATTTCTTAAAAATATGCTCAAAGAAATTTTAACTTCTTTTTTTAAAAATTTAAAATTGAGGAAAGGAAAATGGATAAAGATAGTTTTAAAAATAGAATAAGTTCAAGAGAAGCAATAAAAATAATAAAAAATAATACAAAAAAAATTGATTTTGAATTTGTAAAAATTAAAGATTCCTTAAATAGAGTTTTAAGAGAAGATATATATTCTAAATATCCTTCCCCAATTTATAATGTCTCTGCAATGGATGGCTTTTGTCTTTCCCTTGATAAATATATAGAAGGTAAAAAATATAAAATTTCTGGAAAAATTTCAGCAGGGGATGGGAAAAAAAGAAAAATAAAAGATGGAAGTGTTTTTAAAATTATGACAGGGGCAGTTGTGCCTGATCGCTTTGATCTTGTAATCCCTGTTGAAGATTCAAAAGAAGAAGGTGGTTTTGTCTCTTTTTCTGGTAAATTTTCTAAATGGGAAAATATAAGGTTAAAAGGTGAAGAATTTGATAAAGGTGAAAAAATATTAAAAGAGGGAAAAATCTTAAGGGCACAGGATTTAGGACTCATTGCTTCACAGGGTATAAATTCTTTAAAGGTAAGCAAAATTCCAGAAGCAAAAATTATAATAACTGGAAATGAAATTGTTAAAAGCCAAAAAAAATTGCCTTATGGAAAAATATTTGATTCAAATGGAATTTTAATTTCCTCTCTTTCAAAGTTTTTTCAAGTTAATGTAAAAGAAATTTTATATATAAAAGATGATTTTGAAAAAATTAAAGATGTTTTTAAAAAAAAAGAAGAAGTTGATTTTTTCATTACAACTGGTGGAATTTCAATGGGTGAAGATGATTTCACTTTAAATTCCTTTGAAGAAGCAGGTGGAAAGATTTTATTTAAAAAAGTAAGACAAAAACCAGGTGGTCCTTTTTCTTTTGGTTTAAAAGATGAAAAACCATATTTTTTCCTCCCAGGAAATCCTCTTTCTGCTTTTTTAAATTATTTTTATTATATTTCTTATTTTTTAAAAAATTATTTAGGGATTGAAGAAAATATTTTGAATAAAAAAACTGCATATCTGGAAAAGGATCTATCATTTAAAAAGAAGAGGACAGAATTTATTATAATTGAATTATTTGAAAAGGATGGAAAATTTTTTGCAGAGCCAATAGAGAAGCAGGCATCTTATATGCTTTCTTCACTATCAAAAGCAGATGGAATTCTTGTAAAAGATGAAGAAGTTGAAGAATTTAAAAAAGGAGAAAGGGTAGAAATTTTATCTTTAAAAGGAGGGAATTTTGGAATTTAAGCAAGTTGATATCTCTGAAAAAGAACCAACTTTAAGAGAAGCAAAGGCAAGGGGAATTTTTAAAGCACCAAAAGAAGTCATTGAAAAATTAAGAGAAAAAAAATTGGAAAAAGGAGATGCAATATCTTGTGCTGAAATTTCAGGTATAATTGGTGCAAAATACACAAGTTTTATACTCCCCTTATGCCATCCAATAAATCTTACAAATGTAAAGATTGATATTAAAATTATAGATAAAGAAAGGGTTGAAGTTATATCAACAGTTAAAAGTTTTTCTTCAACAGGTGTTGAAATGGAAGCACTTTTTTCTGTATCTTCTGCACTTTTATGCCTTTATGATTTTTGTAAGAAAATAACACAAAATTTAAAGATTGAAGAGATTCATTTGCTTGAAAAAAGAGGGGGAAAAGGAGGGGAATTTTTTTGGAAAGATTGAAAGCCTTTGTAATTGTTGTAAGTGATAGAGCATCAAAAGGGATATATGAAGACAAAACAGGTCCTATAATTGAAAAATGGCTTTTTGAAAAAATAAATTTTAAAGAATTAATAAAGTTTGTTGTACCAGATGAAAAAAAAGAATTGGAAAAAATTTTTAAAAAATGCCTCAAAGAAAAACCAGATTTAATAATTACAACTGGAGGAACAGGTTTTTCACCAAGAGACATAACACCAGAGGTTACAGAAAAATTTATACAAAAAAAAGCCCCTGGAATTTCTGAATATTTACGGATTAAAGGTTTAAATGAAACACCCTTATCCTGCCTTTCAAGAGGAATTGCTGGTTTGCATAAAAAGACATTGATTATAAACCTTCCAGGCAGTATTAAGGCAGTGGAAAATAATTTAAAAAGTTTGGAGAATATTCTTGAACACTGCCTTGACGCAATAAAAGGGATGGAGAAACACAATTTATGAAATTTTGCTACAATTGCTGTGATTTTATAGCAAATTCAAAAAAAATGCTTTCAATCTTAAAAGAGATAAAAAAAATTGCAAAATCAGAAGCAACTGTTTTAATTGAAGGTGAAACAGGGAGTGGAAAAGAAATCCTTGCTTGTATTATTCAAAAAGAATCAAAGAGGGCATCAAAGCCATTTTTTAAAATAAATTGTTCAGCAATACCATTAGAACTTTTTGAAGCAGAACTCTTTGGATATGATAAAGGTGCCTTTACAGGTGCTTTTAAGTCAAGAAAAGGGCTAATAAGGGCAGCAAATGGTGGAACAGTTTTATTAGATGAAATTTCAGAGATGAGAAAGGATTTTCAAGCAAAGATCTTAAGAGCAATTGAATACGGTGAAATCCAATCAATTGGATATGATCATTTTGAACTTGTCAATGTGAGATTTTTTGCAACTACAAATAGAGATTTAAAGGAAGAGGTAAAAAGAGGAAATTTCAGAGAAGACTTATTTTATAGGATTTCATCAGTTGTTATAAAAATTCCACCTTTAAGAGAAAGAAAAGAAGATATAATTCCAATATTTGAACATTACTTAAATTATTTTAAAGAAAAATATGAAATAAAAAAGGAAATAAATTTTGAAAAAGATTTTTATAAAAAATTATTGGAATATCCTTTTTATGGAAACATAAGGGAACTCAAAAGTGCAACAGAAAGAATTATTTTATTAAGAAAAAAAATAATTAAATTTGATGAGATATTTTTTAAAGTTAAAAATGAAGACACAAATCATTTACCATTAAAAGAGGCAACAATTAAATTTCAGTCAAATTATATTAAAAAGTTCTTAGAGGAGTGTAAGGGAAATAAAGCAGAGGTATGCAGATTATTAAAGATTTCAAGAAAGAAATTGTATTCAATATTAAAAATAAAAAATGAGTAAGGATTAAATACGATAATATTATTATAAGAATAGGTAACAAAATTTTAAAATTTTATTGTTTTTTTTCATTATATTTAATATTGAAAAATTGTTTTAAGGAGGTCTTATGAAACACTTTTTTGTTTTTTTAACAAGTTTTATTTTAAGCACTCTTTTGATGGCAAATCAAACCGTTCCTGTTGATGTTGTATTTGCAAATGCTAAAAATTGTCCTTTTGTTTTTTCTAATGCTTTACTAGAAGAAACTATTTCAGAAAGCTCTGGAGCATCACAAAATTTTAAAATTGATGTTGATATTCTTAATGAGGATTTAAAAGAAATAACAATTAGCGCTATTTTGCTATCAGGAGATGG
>JBBISU010000031.1:0-33149 GCA_037441225.1 Acidobacteriota bacterium | reverse complement strand
AAAGAACCTGCGCCTACATTCAAAAATAAATTTGTTTATGTAGCCGCAACATTTATTGTTGCGTTAATTCACGCGGTCTAAAGACCCGCGCCTACAATTTTTTATTTTTTTTGTTTTGTGTAGGGGCGACCCTTGTGGTAGCCCGCAAGATACAAATTATATAATGAAATTTATTTTTTTTGCTTGATCATTAGTTATTCGGGCGGGGACAAGCCTAAGCCCCTGCAAATTGCCGCAATAATTCACTTAGGAAAGCGGACACGCACAACGGACTACTGCTCTACTACTTCTGGGTCAATCCACTTTTTCCCACTTTACTGCGTCGGCAATTACGACATAACCCGCAGGTGCTTGGTTTAAAATTTCAACAAAGCCCTCTGCTTCTGGTAAAAACTCAAAGGTTCCAAGATAATACCATTGAGAACCATTATTTTGTTGGTCTACATAAATTGTAGTTGTTCCATTCTTATGATGGATTAAATAAGGAGTTTGATTTGATCTATTTGTTCCTGATGTATACCAGGTATAAACTTTGTAGCTTCCACCTTCTTTCAAATTTGGATAAAAGGTTGCCTTATATGTTCCAGTAGGGCTTGTTGATGCTACATAGTATCCAATTCCCCAGTAGTTAGGAGTTGTATTTGACCACCACCAGCCAGAAGTAAAGGTTGCTTCTTCATCATCACAGATAAAATCATCTTTTAAAGAAATAAAAGAAATTGCATCAGCAATTAAGACAGAACCACCAACTGCATCATCTGAAATCTTTAAATAACCATTATTTCCAGCATTAAAGTTATATTGAGATATATAGTTCCATTTCCCACCATTTTTTGTTTGATCAACGTAAAAAGCATTATCTCCTGTTGCATAGTAAATTCTATGTGGCACACTTTGGCTTCTGTTGTTTGCTGCTGGGTGCCATTCATAAATGGAATAATTTCCTCTATCTATTAATAAGGGTCTAAAAATTACATATTCAGAGCCATCTCCATTTGAAGGATGGTATAAATAATTGCTTAAATATTTATCTGGCTGAGCTGATGCCAAATTCCAGTTTCCTTCATAACTTGCCATTGTATTATCAATTATAAATTCGCCACTTCTGTTTGAAGTATTTCCTGCCAAATCATTTGAATAAACTCTATAAAAATAATTATTTCCATCAAATAAAACATTGTCTTCAAAGAAGTTGCTTGGACTTTGATTTATATAAAACAATCTTTTTGGATTTGTTCCTCTAAATAGCAAATAGCTTATGCTTTCTTCTTGCACATCAAATATATCATTTAATATATCATCAAAATAAAATTTTAAAAGTCCATTTTCTTTTATTCCGTAAATTCTTTCCACATCCTTAGGCCTTACTTTATCTTCAGGTGTAAAATTTACTGTAATTGTAAAGGGTGAAGGTGATGATGAATCAACTACAATATAATAAGTGCCAACTGGAAGGTTTTCAACTTCAAATTGCAAACCTTCTTTAAAGCAGGAATACCAATTGCAATTAGAAAGCAATGTTGCAATTACATTTGAACCAGTCAAGTTAACTGAAATTTTTCCTTTTTGATTTATTGTAAAAGAATAAATTGCCTCAGGCCCAGAAAAATTTTGCAAGGTGTCACAATTAAAACTGGAAAAATTTTGGCTCCCCAGCGCAGTTGTAAAATTATCTGAATAAGGAAAAGATGGAATTATTTTTGGATTTTCACAAGAAGTGGCATTTCCACATCCAGAGAGGAGAAAGTTTAAAACCTTTGCCATAACTTCATCTCTTTTAGAGGCATCTAAAATTGTTTCAAAGGGAAAAGCAATATTTACAATTTTAAAGCTTCCTTCATATTGAATTCCTGCTGAAATTGAAGGAGTATCTGCATTTTGGTAATTTAAATTTACAATTGAACCGCCATAATTTCCAATAACATCAGGCCAGTCCACATAATAATAAGGGCCTGTCCCATTTTCAAAGGAAATGTTTGTGATCCCTTCAAAGATTGTTCCTGATAAACCATTTGCTATGTTATATCTTGTGCCTGTATAAGCACTATCATATAAATAAATGGCTTTTAAATAATTGTTATAAAAAGCCCTTCCATTGTTTATATAATCCAAATCCCAAGCAATTTCAGAGCCAGAGACAAATAAATTTCCACCTCCTGATAAATAATTTTGAACAATTGTTTGTTCTGTTGGATCAAAGGTCTTATCTGCTGTGGATTCTTCGCCTAAAATCCAGTCAAGGGCACAATAATTTAAAAGGGAAATATCTCCATCTCTTACAGCTTCATTTGTAGAAGAATCAAAGGCAACTCCATAGTTTGAAATTGATTGGGAGTGCTCAATTATATAATTGAAACCATTCATTTTTTCAAGGACCATTCTTTTGTTAACTCCAACTGTATCACTTTTAGCGACAAGATTAGAGGTATCAATTCTATCATAGCCCTGAACAATTAAAACCTTTGGCTCTCCAACTTTTACTGCCAAGGTTTCAGTTGGAAAGGACTCACCACCAGAATTTATAGCAGAGACCCTAAAATATAAAAGAGTTCCATTTTGTAAGTTATTTAAATCAAAATATGCATTTGTTGTATATATTCCATCTTGAAAGGAAAAGCCATCATAAGAGATATAGACCTTGTAGCCAGTTGCGGGGTCTCCACCAGCACCACCAGAAGGAGGAACTCTCCATCCAATCCTTACAGAACCATTCCCTAAATTTTTGCCATATAAATGGGTGGGCGTCTCTGGCAAGAGGGTTGCATTTGAATTATAATATTTTGAAATCCCTTGATAAATTGCCCTTGCTGCAACTTGGGCAAATTTTGGATTTTTTAAAGCATTTGCATCATTTGGATTATCATGAAAGGCAAGTTCAATTAAAACTCCTGGCATAGTTGAAAGGAGGCGGAGTTCTCCAAAATCAGCAGAGAGCTTTCCCCTATCTGTCCAGGTGGATTCCCATTCTGCCCTTATATCATTTATAAGTTCATTATGCACTAAATTTTGCAATGTCGTAGAACCGGGTGTTGGGCTTGTGTAAACATAAGTAGAGGTTCCCCTTGGATTATCAGTTGTGCACCCACCATTTAAGGCATTTGAATGCCAGGAAATATATAAGCCATCTTCTCCTGAATCCTTTTCCCATTCAGAATACCTTGGTCTGCAAGTTACATCATCGTTATTGTCAGAAGTTGAAGGGTCATAAACCTCTGGGGGAGCTCCCATATATTGTGCATAATACCTACAACACTCTTCCCACTTTGGCTTTCCTGAAGTTGTCTCACCCCTTTGAATTTCTCCATAGCCACCTCCAAACCTTACAGCATCAGCACTTATATATTTTCCTGAATAAGAAGAATCGTTGTATAAAATAACAGAACCAGAATCAGGATTTAATCCTTGATAAAAAAAGAAGGTTCCAAGGTATCTGAAAGTAGAACCATCAATTGTTTGATTTATTCTAAAATGGGTCTCTCCTCCTGAATGTTTTACAACATAATGTGCATCTGGTGCCCTGTTTGTATATTGGGTAAAGGAAACATAAACAGAATAATAGCCATCTTCCGTGATATAAGGTGTCCATTTAGCATAAGCATTTGGTGCTCCATTTGTGCAAGCAATTAACCTGTTTGTTCCAAAAGAAAAAGGATTTTGTCCATCTAAATAAGGGGAATAGCCATTGGCAAAGGCAGAAAGGGAAGAGTCAAACCATCCACTTCCAAATTCCTGATACAAAGAAGCACCGTTCCCGCCATCGTTGTCAACAATGACCATATTTTTTTGAAAATCCCTTTCCCTTGCAGTTACAACCTTTGCACCAGCATTTACTAAATATCTTGTCAAAAAATAATTTAATTTTTCTGCATTTTCAAAGTCCTCAACTATATCACAATTTACACCCCTTTGAGTTGTAAAGGTTGAACCATTATAATACCATCCATGGCCTGCTGATAAAAAAATTGTTTTCCCCGAGAGAGAACCTTCAGGTTGTGGTTGCCCTTCTGAAGGAGGTGAATATGCTTTTTCTTCTGTCTTCCTTTGAATTGGCGGCTCTCTTAAAAAATAACTTAAAATTTTTTCTTTTCCATCTTCTAAGTCAATTGCTCCTATCCAGAAATTTTTAATTTTCTCCAACTGGTATAAAGTTGAAGAAACCTGAAAGTTTATATTATCCACATCCAGTACACTTAATTTTTCCAGATCTTCCTTTGGAATTGATAAAATTATGTAAATCCAGTCATCTTTTATTTTGATATTAAAAATTTTTGAAGAAGGAGGAAAAGCAGTTTGAAAGCCCTCTTCTTTTAAATTTTGAGGCAGATTTATTAAATTTTCAATTAAATAATAAGAATCCTTTTCAAGGTCTCCTTTTAAATCATAATCTATATTTATTGCCTTTGGATTTCCTTCTTTGAAAAATTGAAGATAAACATCTGGGTATAAACTTAAATTAAAGAGTAAAAAGAAAATTACATACTTCATATTTAAAATTATATTCTAATTTTATTTAAAATTCAATAAGAATTAACCAGGGGGCCAGTGGAAAGTTCTTCCTGATAAAATGTGAAAATGGAGATGAAAAACAGATTGCCCAGCCCCTCTACCAGAATTTGTTACAACCCTGAGGTAAGGAAGCTTTAAATCTTTTGAAATTTTATTTATAACAAAAAACATATGACCAATTAAATCTTTATCACTTTCCTTTAATTCAAAAATATTTTCAATATGCTTTTTTGGAATTACTAATATATGATAAGGTGCCTGGGGATTTATGTCATAAAAAGCAATGGCAAGATCATCTTCATAAATTATCCCTGCTTTTCTTTCTTTATTTGCTATCTGACAAAAGATACAGTTCTTCATAAAATTTTAAAATAATTGGGCTTAATTTTAAATAAATTTCTTTTAATGGGATTTTCATTTTTTCTGAAATTTTTTTTAAATCTTCATATTCAAAAGATGCTTGGACAACCTTTCCATCTAATTTCCCCAATTTTAGTGGAATTTTTCCAAAAGGTGTATCTATATTTAAAAATTCTCTTTCAAGGATTTCCCTTTCCATTTTTTTGTACCTTATCCCTAAGGTTGTGCTTTCCTTAAAGATTAATTCCTTTATCTTTCCAAAATCTTTTTCATAACATAAAACTTCAAAGACAATCCCAGGTCTGGATTTTTTCATTGTAACTGGATAAATTAAGACCTCCTTTGCACCATTTTTAAAAAGCAAATCCATCAAGTTTCCTGACATCTGTCCTGTATAATCATCTAAATTAAACTTTATCTCAAATATCTCTTCCTTTTTTCCCTCAATTTTCCCTAAGTAACCTTTTAAAACATTTGGATATTCTTTTATTTCTTTATTTCCAAATCCAAAACCAATCTTTTCAAGATAAATAGGTGGAGCTTCTGGTGCAGAAGTAAAAAAATTTTTTAAAATCAAAGCACCAGTTGGTGTAATAGTTTCGCCAATACCTTTTTGTGGAATAGATAAAAAATCCTTTAAAAAAATTTCAGTTAAAGGGGCAGGAACAGAGATCAAACTATGGGAAGTTTCAACAAAACCACTCCCCAATGGTATAGGTCCCACTGAAAAACTTGAAATTTTTAAAAATTCTTTTGCCATTAAAAATCCAAGTAAATCTAAAAGGGTATCAAGGGAACCAATTTCATGGAGTTTTACATTTCTTTCTTTGTGAACTTTTTCTTCCATCAAAAACAATTCTTGAAAAATTTTCTTTATTTCAAATTTTAAATTTTCATTTACCTTTAAGTTATCTAATTTTTTCAAATCTTGTTTTTTTTCAATTATTTTATTTTCAAACTCTTTTTTTTCTTTAAGTTTTTTCCCTTTTAAAAATCCAAAAGAAGTTTCTTCAAATTCAATCTTTATCTTTTTGTTTAAAAAGTCCGATAAAATTTCAGACAATATTCTTGGGGGAAATCCAAGCTCAACCATTAATGATAATACCATATCACCAGAGATTCCACCAATTGGCTCAAAATGAAGATGTTTCAAATCAAACCTTCCTTTGAAAAAGAATACCAGCCAAAGGATCCAATTATAATGTGATCTATTATTGGAATTTGCAATTTTTCGCCAAGTTCTTTCATCTTTTCAGTAAATTCTATATCTTCTTTTGAAGGTGTTGGGTCACCTGAAGGATGGTTATGGAATAAAATTATCTTTACTGCTTTTGAAACCATAGCAGAACCAAAAATTTCCCTTGGCTCAACTGGTGCAAAATTGGATGTTCCTTTATAAGGAATAGAAGTTCTCACAATATTATTTTTTGAATCCAAGAGAATATACCCAATTATCTCTTGATCTTCAAAGGAATATTTTTTTCTTAAAAATTCAGCTACATCTTGGGGTCTTCCTAATTTTCCTTTGGGTATTGCTTTGATAGAACTTAACCTTCTATAGATTTCAAGGCAGGCAGCCAGTGTAATAGCATTTACTTTCCCTATTTCTTTAATTTTTAATAATTGGTTTACAGTGGCTTCACCGATTTCATCTTCAGGTATTTCATTTAAAATTTCCTCAGCTATTCTCAAGGCACTTTTATTTTTTGTTCCTTTTCTCAAGACAATTGCAATCAATTCTTGTAATGATAAACTTTCTTCACCTTGATTTAAAAGGCGTTCCCTTGGCCTTTCATTTTCAGGTAAATTTTTAATAGCCATTTTCAAATTTTGAAGCAAACTCTGTTGCTTTCATTGGAAAGTAAAGAGAAGCTTCTGAGGAAAGGGGTGTTTTTGTAGGGTTTACTTCTATAACATAAGCACCATTGCTTAAAGCAGTGAATGGAAGAGAAGCAGCAGGGTATACAACTGTTGAAGTTCCAATGCTTATAAAGATATCTGATTTTGCAGAAAGTTCAATTGCTTTATTTAAAATTTTAGAATCAAGGGCTTCACCAAACCAAACAATGTGGGGCCTTAAAATCCCTCCACAATGGCATTTAGGAGGAAGTTTTGGATAATCTAAGGATAGATCTTCTTTTACTTCAAAACATTTCAAACATCTTGTATAAAATATATTTCCATGGAGTTCTAAAATATTTTTATTCCCTGCCCTTCTATGGAGGTTGTCAATGTTTTGTGTTATAACCCATAGATTTTCAAATTCCTTTTCCCATTTTGATATTAAAATATGACAGAAATTTGGATTGCACTCTGCAATTTTTTCTTTCCTCCAGAGATACCAGGACCAAACCCTTACTGGATCTGCATCAAAGGCTTCTGGTGTTGCAAGTTCTTCAATCTTAAAATTTTTCCACAAACCATCAGCATCTCTAAAAGTTGGAATACCACTTTCCTTTGAAATCCCTGCTCCCGTAAAAATTACAATATTCTTACTTTTTTTTAACCTTCCCTTTAATTCATCAATTGCTTTTTCTTCTTCCATAAAAATAATATATCACATTTTTTTTTATCTTTTCAAATTCCTTATCATTGATAAGTGGTATGGTGCTTGTAACTTCTAATGTACTCGACGATAGGTTAAAGGATATATAAAATAGAACCATTTAGCAAAAATATGTAGTAGAAAGGAGTAAAAAAATGGCTAAATTTTTAAGGACATTTAAAAAATTTAAAATGTCGTGGTCTATCTTTTTCCTTTTTCTTATTTTCATTTTGAATTTTTCTCAAAACATTTATTCTGCCTCGGTCAACGATGGCTTCAACCCGGATGCAAACAACGAGGTTCTTTGCACAGCAATCCAGAAAGACGGAAAGATTGTAGTAGGCGGTTAATTTACAGCCATCGGCGGAAAGACGAGGAACAGAATTGCCTGTCTCTCTGCTGATGATGCGGCTATACAGAATCTGACCGTGTCATCAGAGGGGTCAACCATAACCTGGATGAGAAGCCAGTCCTCACCAGAGGTTTATGATGTCTTCTTTGAAGAATCCTCTTATATGTCAAACTGTACATCGCTTGGTTTTGCAACTCGAATCTTCGGCGGTTGGGAGTTAACTGGTTTATCATTACCCTTCAACGAGAACCGCTATGTCAGGGCAAGAGGAAGGGTTTACGGCGGCTACTATAATGGGAGCAACTATGATATTGAATCTGGGAGGCTCTATTATAATTTCCCCACATACAACCTTTCTGTGACAAAATCAGGAACAGGAAGCGGAACAGTTCTATCAAGCCCTGCTGGAATAAATTGCGGGACTACCTGCAGTGCGGATTTCCCAACAAGCACCCTTGTAACACTTACAGCAATAGAAGATAGCAACTCTTATTTTGCTGGTTTTACTGGCGATTGCAACTCACAGGGAGAGGTTCTGGTGAATGGAAATAAAAACTGTGTTGCAATATTTAATTTGAAGTCACCTTCTGAAGTTGGTGGCTCTTCTAATCCTATTACAATCTCAAAAGGAAGCAGGACTTCTGTTGTTATAAACTACACTCCTGCAAATTGCACAACAGATCATTCTGTCTATTGGGGTTAGGGACCGATAGCGGGGGCGCTGAACTGGACTCATAATTTGTGCAGTGTTGGAACAACAGGCATTGCAACAGTTGACCCTGGAGATTCACCTCCATCAAGCTTTTATTATTTTGTTGTTGTAGGAAACAACAACATACAGGAAGGATCTTATGGGAAGCATTCGTCAAATATAGAAAGAGAAGTCAATCCCTTATTTCAATGTTTTCCTCAGAAACTTACAAATGCCTGTGAATAATAAAATTTTATAAGTTTTTTTGCTTTGGTAGGGGCTGGGCTTGTCCCAGCCCTTTGGTTTTCGGGTCGCCACAAGGGCATCACCTAAAATAAAAAAAATATATTTTTCAAAGTTTCAACATTTATTGTTATTTTATTTTTTTTAGGATTGAACTATAATCCCAACATTCTAAAAATATTTGGTTTTATATGAGTAATATCTAAGGGGATTTTAAAATGATAATAGTTTATGTTAATATCTAAACAATATTTAAATGAAAGGAGTTTTTGTGAGATTATTTATCATTTTTGTTTTTTTTACTTTGGCAGTACAGGCACAGTTTTTGTCCCCAATAAATTTTATACCTGCAAGTGCCCATTCTGAAGGTGGTTATGGAACTTTCTAAAAGACGAATCTTTCTATTTATAACCCAAATCCACAACAAGTAAAAACTTACCTCTATTTAATAAAATCAGGTGAAAGCAACAATTTAAATCAGGTTGCAAATGTAGATGTTCCTGCAAATCAGAGTATAGATATAGAAGATGTTCTTTATTCTAAAATTAATTTTGCTGGTACAGCAGCACTGATTGTTACTTCTATGGACATTATGGATTATATAAACACTGGCTATCAGGGACCTCCAATTTTGGTTACTTCCAGAACATATACACCTGATCCATCAAGACCACCAGGTAGTTACGGTCAGGGAATTAATTCTTCAATAATTCCAAACTTTGGAACATCCTATGTTACAGGGATTGCGCAAAATTCTAATTACAGGACAAATTTAGGTGTATTTACAATTATGGGAATGGGTTATGGATATATACCTGATATTACTATAAAAGCAGAGATCTATGACAGTTCACATAATTTAAAAAATACCTTAACTTTTACATTGCCAGCACTCTCTCAGAAGCAACAAAATATAAATGTAAACCTTGACAAAGGATATGCAATTTTTAAAGCACAACCAATAATGGGATTTGATATTCCTGTATTGTTTTTTGGTTATGCTTCAAGAGTGGATAATGCAACTGGGGATGCTGTATATTTTCCTGCTTCAATTAATGCAAATGATCTTGGTTCACAGGAAGAAGAAGAATGCAAGGATGCTTGCGAGGATCTCTGCTCTCAATAAAATATTAATTTAATATATTTTTAATCTTTTAAGAAAGGAAAGTTTGCTTTTTAGGTACTTTTAAAAATTTTTTGATGAATATAAAATTTTTATATTTTTTAAAAATCCTGACTTTTTTATTTAAAGTACCTAAAAATGAGATATTGTATCATTTAAGTTTAATTTCCTATTTATTTTTTTATTCTACTTTTGAAGTAATTTTAAAAAGTATTTTAACTTTTAAATGAAGAAATAAAATGTCATAGGATTGGGTGAAAATATCTCTAACTGTTTAATTTAAATTTTTTAATTTATGAAAAATATTGGTGCAACATTTATTATTGTGTTATTTATTGAACACTAAAGTCCTGCAATTACAATTTTTATAATCTATTATTTTTTGTAGGTATTTCAGTTTGCTCAGACAGTCAAAATTTATTTCTTTATTTTAATGAATTCAAAAAGTTTTTGCCTTCTTCAGAAAGCCAATTGAAGTAACCTTCTTTTTTAAGTATTACTTTTCCTTCTTTATCTAAGATGAAGTTTGTTGGTATGCCTGAAGTTCTAAAAATTGAAGGTGTCTTTGAAATTTGAATATAGGCAGGAAATTTATAGTTATTTAATTCTATGTAATTTTTAACCCTTTCAATTTCTTCTTGTGAAATTGTTATGAATTCAATATTTTTATAATTTTCATAAAGCTTTTGTATATCTGGAAGTTCCATTCCACAAAATCTGCACCAGGTTGCCCAGAAGGTTAAAAAAACATATTTTCCTTTAAAATCCTTTAAATCAAAGATTTTCCCTTCTAAATTTTTAAATTTAAAACCCTCATCTGCAATTGTTTCAATTTCTTTTTTCTCTTCAATTTCAGGGGGTTTGAAAGCAATCTCTTTTTCTACTTCTTTTATCTCTTTAATTGATTTATAAAATAAGATTATTCCAAAGATAAAAAATATTAAAAATATTAATGAAAAAATGATATAATTTTTTTTCATAGAAAATAATTTACCATAATTTATGGTAAAATCAAAAGAAAAAATTTTAGGAGGTATTTATGGAGATTAAAAATTTTGGAGTAGTTGGTTGTGGAACTATGGGGAGGGGGATAGCCCAGGTTGCAGCTGTTGCTGGCTTTAATGTTTATGCTATTGATAGTTTCCCAAAAGCACTGGAAAGTGCAAAAAATTCAATTGAAAAAGGAATAGCAAAGTGGATTGAAAAAGGAAAGATTTCAAAGGAAGAAGGAGATAAAGCTTTAAACTCACTGTGTTATTCTGAAGATTTAAGTGTTTTAAAAGTAGCTGATTTTGTTGTAGAAGCAGTTGTTGAAAAAGAAGAGGAAAAGAAAAAGGTCTTTAAAGAACTGGATGGGATTTTAAGAGAAAGCGTGATAATAGCTTCAAATACTTCTTCAATTTCAATTACAGTTTTAGGAAAGCAAACAAAAAGAGCTGATAAGGTAATTGGAATGCATTTTATGAATCCAGTTCCCTTGATGGCACTTGTAGAAGTGATAAAAGGATATGACACTTCTGAAGAAACTGTAAATATTGTTTTTGATTTGGCAAAAAAAATGGGAAAGGTACCTGTTGAAGCAAAGGATAGCCCTGGTTTTATTTCAAACAGGGTTTTAATGCCAATGATAAATGAAGCAATTTTTTGTCTTTATGAAGGAATTGGAAAAAAAGAAGACATAGACACTGTTATGAAATTGGGTATGAACCATCCAATGGGTCCTCTTGCTCTTGCTGATTTAATTGGATTAGATATTTGTCTTGATATTTTGAATGTTTTATATGAAGGTTTTAAGGATCCAAAGTACAGACCTTGTCCCCTTTTAGTAAAGATGGTGGAGGCAGGACATTTAGGGAAAAAGAGTGGAAAAGGATTTTACAACTACTGAGTCCTTAATTTTCTGCCAAGTATGTGGTGCCTCAAACCTTCCTGAAAGTTTGTTTTGTAAGGTTTGCAAGGCACCAATTTCCTCTCTTCCTTTTGATGAAGAAGAAAAATTACTCAATGATTTTGATAGTGAAACTTTTATTATTGGTGAAATCAAAGCAATTGGAGAGGGATTAAGGGATATAAAGAAGAGTTTGAATTCTTTTAGAGAAGAGTTAAAAAGGTTTGAAAGAGATATAAGAGTTATTTTTAATGGTTTTTATTCATTAAAAGAAATCTTAGAAGAAAAAAATATTTTAAATTTTAATGAAGTAAATGAAAGGTGGAGAGAGAAGGAGAAAGATAATATAAATATAGAAGATCAGCTAAACTATTTAAATTTTAAAAAGGACAAAATATTATCAAAATACAAGGGTAAAAATTTTAATCTTTTTGCAGAATTAATAGAAAAGGCAAGAAGAAAATTTTTAGAAAAAGATTTAAAAAAAGCAATGTTTTTTTTAAAGAAAGCACTCTTAAGAGATCCTAAAAACAATGAATTCCTCAACCTCCTTGCTTTTATAAGTTTGAAAAACGGAGATATTAAAGGGGCAAACTTTTATTTAAAGAAGTCCTTTTCAATAGAAGAAAGCCCAGATGTTATATTTTTAAAGGCATTGGTTCTTTCTTATGAAAGAAAGTATAAAAAAGCATTGGAATTTTTAGAGAAGGAAAAAAGTTGTTCTTTGGATAAATTTCTTTTCAATGTTATGGAAGGGAATTTAAATTTTCAGTTAGAAAATTATAAAGAAGCCATTAAATTTTTTGAAAAAGCACTGAAATTTGAGGAAAATCCTTCTTTAAGATTTTTATTGTTCAAATCTTTAAGTTATTCAGATAAAAAAGAAAAATCAATTGAACATCTTTTAAAAATAAAAGATATAGAACCTTATAGAGAAGAAGCACTTTACAATCTTGGCAAAATAAATTTTGGATTAAATAAAAATAGATGTGCTTTGAATTATTTTGAAGAGTTGTTAGAAGAATATCCCCAAAAGCTAAAATATCAGCTTTCTTATCTTTTTACAAAAGAGAAGTTTGATTTGAAATTTTTTAGAGAAACAAAAAGGGAAATAGAAAAAATAGAAAGAAAAATAAAGGGAGAAGATTTTGATAATCTTTCAGGAGATTTTTATAAGCTTTATAAAAGTTATCCTGAAGAAAAATTTTATTTATTGAGTTCCTTGCTTTTTCTTAAAGAAAATTTGGAAGATTCAATAGGGATGGTGGAAAAAATTTTAAAGGAGAAAACCTATAGTTTTTATAAAATACTTGTTTTTTTTATTTATATAAATTTTTTAAATAAAAATTCAAAGAATAGGTTAGTTTTAAAGATATTAAGAAATTATTATGAGGCATCCAATACAGCTTTGGAAAAAGCTTTTACATCTTATCTCCTTTCCAAAAACATTTATGAAATTGAAAAAAATGAAGATTTGGCTTTAAAATATGCAAAAGAATCAATGATTCTTTTCCCAGAAGATTTAAAATTGTACTCTGTTGAAAATTATTTAAGAATTCTTTATAATCTTGAAAAAAGAAGGGATATATTTGAAACTTTAAAAGAAATTACTGAAAATTTGAGAGAAGCAGAAGCAATGTTGAATTTAGGAAAGATAGCATTAAAGGAAGGAAATGAAAAAGAAGCAAAAGAAATCTTTAAAAATATTAGAAATTTGAAGGAAACTTCAAGAGGAATTGTTTATAAATATTGGAATGAATTATTTAAAGAGATAAGGAGTTATATTTTATGAGATGGTCTTCTTACTTTTTGCCCACTTTAAAGGAAGATCCAAAGGAAGCAGAAGTTGTATCCCATTCATTAATGATAAGATCAGGGATGATTGAAAAAGTAGCAAGTGGAATTTACTCAATCTTACCCCTTGGATGGAGATCAATGAAAAAGTTAATGAATATTGTAAGGGAAGAATTGGATGAAATAGGTGCAGTTGAATTGATTATGCCTGCTGTACAGCCAGCTGAACTTTGGATTGAATCTGGAAGGTGGTTTCAGTATGGGAAAGAGCTTTTAAGAATTAAAGATAGAAATGGAAGAGATTTTTGTTTTGGTCCTACCCATGAAGAAATCATTACTGATATTGCAAGAAAGCATATCCAATCTTATAAAGATCTGCCAATAAATCTTTACCAGATACAGACAAAATTCAGGGATGAAATCAGGCCTCGTTTTGGCTTAATAAGGCAGAGGGAATTTTTTATGAAAGATGGTTATAGTTTTCACACAACTAAGGAATCCCTTGATGAAACTTATCAAAAATACTTGGAGGCATATAAAAAGATTTTTGAAAGGTGTAAGCTTGAATATACGGTCGTTGAAGCAGATACAGGGACAATTGGCGGGTACCAAAGCCATGAATTTATGGTTCTTGCAGAAACAGGGGAGGACTCAATTTTTTATTGTTCAAATTGTTCCTATGGTGCAAATGCAGAAAAAGCAGAAAGCATAATTAATTCAAATTTAAAAGAGGAAAAAGAAAAATCAATTGAAAAAATGTATACCCCAAAAGTTCATACAGTTGAAGAAGTTTCAGCATTTTTAAATGTTCCAAAGGAAAAGATTATAAAAACATTGATTTATGAAACAGAAAAAGAATTTTTAGCACTTTTGATAAGAGGTGACAGGGCTGTAAATGAAACAAAATTAAAAAATTATTTAAATATTCAATTTTTAAACCTTGCCTCTGAAGAAAAAATAAAAAAGATAACAGGTGGTCCAATGGGCTTTTCTGGTCCAATTAGTTTGAAAAATATAAGAATATTAGCAGATTATTCAATTAAAGATTTAAAAAATTCTGTTTGTGGGGCAAACGAGGAAGATTTTCATTATATCAATGTAAATTATGAAAGGGATTTTTTTATAAATGAATGGGGAGATTTCCGGATTGTTCAAAAAGGTGATTTTTGTATAAGATGTAAAGCACCCCTTGAAGAGTACAAAGGAATAGAAGTAGGCCATATTTTTAAATTGGGAACTAAATATTCAGAACCAATGAAATGTTTTTATATAGATGAAAAGGGCCAGAAGAAACCAGCGATAATGGGTTGTTATGGTTTAGGGATTGGGAGAACCTTAGCTTCCGCAATTGAGCAAAGCCATGATGAAAAAGGAATTATCTGGCAACTTCCTCTTTCCCCCTTTTCTTTTATCCTAATTTCTTTAAACCCAGAGGATTCAAAGGTTAAAGAATTATCAGAAAAAATTTATAGAGATTTAAAAGAAAAAGGAGAAGATGTTTTATTTGATGATAGGGAAGAGAGGGCAGGTGCAAAATTTAAGGATGCTGAACTTATAGGAATCCCTTATCAAATTATAGTTGGTTCAAAAAAGATAAAGGAAGATAAAGTAGAAATTGGAATAAGAAAAAATGGAGAAAAAATTGAAACGGAGGTTTCAAATTATTATGAAAAACTTAAAAATATTGCTATTTAGTTTAATTTTGTCTTGTGCTACAGCAAGCAATGAGGTCTTGAAAATAACTATTGATTTAAATTTGCCTAATTTCAAAAAACACTTGGAGTTGGAAGGCAGAAAAGTTAAACTGGACTTTGTTTTTGTACCAAAGGAAGGAGATCCAAAGACCTTTTCAACTAAAAAAAAGTTATCAAAAGATGAATATGAATTTATAGAAGAAAAACTGAAAAATCTTGAATGGGATAAGATAAAAGAAAGATATGTTTCAAAAGATGCCATTCTTCAGCATTTGCCTCCTATTCTGATAAGTATAAAGTATTATGATAAAAACAAGAATATAATTATCTTAGGAGATGTTCCAAAAGAATTGAATTTTTTACTTGAAGCATTTGAACCTTATTTACAAGTTGATTATATAATGCTAAAATAAAAATATGTTTGATTATATAATGGTTTTGCATTTTTTGGATGGCAAAATCCTGAAAGGATGGGGTTCTTTAATATCTCCTTTTGACAAAATGATGGAATTTCAAGACCTCAATGGAGAAATTCATATTATTGACTTATCAAAGATAAAAGGTGCTTTTTATGTAAAATCCTTTGAAGGAAGTTTAAAGAAAAGTAAGCCAGTTGAGGCAACCTGGCTTCCTCAAGGAGAAAGAATAAAGGTTATTTTTAAAGATGGAGAAGAGATGGAAGGCATTTCTCAGCTTCCAGAAAATTTTAAAAATGTTCAAGGTTTTTATTTGGTTCCATGCGATGCTTCTTCAAATAATTATAGAGTTTTTATAAATATCCTTGCTATTTCAAAAATTTTAAAATTAGTTGCGGGAAAATTTTATCAACCATTTTATAATTTTGAATAAAGCTAATGTTAAGAAAAAGATTAGGTCAGCATTTTTTAAAAAGTAATTTTTATATTGAAAAAATAATAAATTCTTTTGATGTTTTGCCACCAACAAATATCTTAGAAATTGGATCTGGAAAGGGAAATATAACTTTTCCACTCATTGAAAGAGGTTATAATATAATTGCTATTGAAAAGGATAAAAGATTTGAAAAATATTTTAGAGATAAAAATGTTAAAATTTTTTATGAGGATGCTTTATCTTTTCCAAAAGATATTGGAGAATTTCTAAAGGAACATAAAATATCTATTATCTTTTCAAACCTGCCTTACAGTTCTGGAACAAAGATATTTTTAAGATACCTCCCCTATTTGTTTTTTGTAAGCCAGATGGTTCTAATGTTTCAAAAAGAAGTAGGTGAAAAAATTCTATCCAATGGATCCCTTTTTGTTATTACAAATTTAATTGCAGAAGTTAAAACTATATCCAAGGTTCCCCCAGATGCTTTTTCTCCCAAACCAAAAGTTGAATCAATCCTTCTTTCTTTTAAAAGCAAAGGAAATTATAATTTTTCCTTTGAAGATTTTTTGAAATTTTTGGCAATTTGTTTTAAACATCCAAGAAAAACCCTTTATAACAATTTGATGAATTACTTTGATGGGAATATAATTAAAAATATGTTTGAAGATAATATTTTGCTTTTAAGACCCCATCAGTTAAAACCAGAAATATTATTAGAGATTTTTGAAAAGATTGGAAGTGTAGAGAAATGAATTTTTGGTTTTTCATATTTTTGGGCTTTTTGCAAGGAATAACAGAATTTTTACCAATTTCTTCATCTGGGCATTTGGCAATTTTTCAAAATCTTTTAAAGCATTTTAAAGAGCCACCTATTTTCTTTGATTTAATTTTGCACCTGGCAACTCTTTTGTCAATTATTTTTTATTATAAAAGAAAGTTAAAAAATTATTTGAATTTAAATAATTTAATTTATTTATTTCTTGGTTCTCTTGGCACTGGAATAATTGCCTTTCCATTAAAAGAGATTGCAAAGGATGCCTTTTCTTCATTTTTTGCAATTTCTTTCTTTTTATTTATTACAGGAACTATTTTATTTTTTGCAAACAAGGTAAAGGAAGGAAATAAAGAATTGAACTGGCAAAGAGCTTTTCTTATAGGGCTCATTCAAGGTTTTACTATCTTTCCGGGACTTTCTCGTTCTGGCTTAACAATTTCTTTGGGTTTATTTTTAGGGCTTCCATCCGCAGTTGCTTGTGAATTTTCTTTTATTTTGTCAATTCCTGTTATAGCAGGAGCAAATTTTATTGAGTATTTAAGGGAAAAAAATTATGCTTTTGGTGAAATTGAAAATTTTATCATTCCTTTTTTTATTTCTTTTATTGTAGGATTAATATTTTTGCACTTTACAAATAAAATATTTATAAAAAGAAAGTTAAAAGCTTTTTCAATTTATTGTATAATAATAAGTGCTTTGATTTTTGGAGTGGCTATTTATGGGAAATGTTTATAGGAATATTTTTATTTTGATATACTTATTTTTCTTAATTTTTCTTACCTTATCACTATTTTCTTATTATCCAAATGATTCTTCTCTACTTAAAGGAGGAAGTGCTTCCCATTCTCCAAGAAATATTTTTGGTTATGTAGGTGCTTCTTTTGCAGAGGTATTATTTCAGCTTTTTGGCATAACTTCATATTTCTTTGTAATTTTGTTTATTTATTATATTTTCATATATATTTTTCCAATAATAAAAAAGACAACAACACTAATAATATTAAATCTAACAGGAACTTTTATTCTAATATTTTCTCTTTCTTCTTTTTTTTCTTATATAAAACAATTCATTTATTTTAAGGAAATGGAAATTTTAAGTGGCGGAATTATTGGAGAAAGTTTGAAGACACTTCTTGTAAGGAATTTTAATGATGTTGGAACTTTTATTATCCTTCTTTTGGCATTGCTTTTGGGTTTTTTGTTATTCTTTTCTCATCCTTTACAGCCTTTAAAGGAGGAATATCTAAAAATTAAAAACAAAATAAAAAGCATTATTTCAAAAAGACAGGAGGAAAAAATTGCAGAAAAAGTACTAAAAGAAAACAAAGTTGAAAAAGAAGAAAAAAAAGATGAACCAATAAAGAAAGAAACCCAAAGAGAAATACCGCCCAAAATTTTAAGTAAAAAGTATTTTTTACCTGACATTGCATTGTTAGATGAACCAGAAAAATTATCAGAAGAAAATAATAGAATTTATATGACAGTTGCAAAGGAGATAGAAAAAAAATTCTTAGAGTTCCAGGTTAGGGGAAAAATAGAAGCATTCCATCCAGGTCCTGTTGTAACAACTTATGAATTCGTTCCAGCAGGAGGAATAAAGCTTTCGAGAGTGCTAACTTTGCAAGATGATCTGGCAATGGCTTTAAAAGTTGAAGCAATAAGGGTTGATAGGATGCCAGGGAAGGGTTCAATTGGAATAGAAGTCCCAAATCTTAAAAGACAAAAAATCTATTTAAAAAGTGTTCTGGAAGCACCAGAGTTTAAAAATTCAAAGGATCAACTTACACTTGGCTTTGGAAAAGATATATATGGTGTTCCTTATACTACTTCCCTTTCTTCTATGCCCCATCTTTTAGTGGCAGGAACAACTGGTTCAGGTAAAAGTGTTTTTTTAAATACATTGATTTTAAGTTTGCTTTTTAAATATGATTGGGACATTTTGAAACTAATCCTAATTGATTTGAAAAAAGTTGAATTTTCTGTTTATGAAGACCTTCCTCATCTCTTAGTGCCAATAATTTCAACTCCAAAGGAGGCAATGGCATCCCTTTTATGGGCTGTTGAAGAAATGGATAAGAGAAATGATTTTTTGAAAAATAAAGGAATGAAAGATCTTGCAAGTTATAATAAAGAAATTGAAAGGATTGGCTCAAAGGAGTATTTGCCCTATATAATTATTTTTATTGATGAGTTGGCAGAACTTATGCTTTCAACAAAGAAAACAATAGAAAGTCCAATAGTCCGCCTTGCCCAAACTGCAAGAGCAGCAGGGATTCACCTTGTAGTTGCAACCCAAAGACCCTCTGTGGATGTTATAACAGGGCTCATTAAAGCAAATTTTCCTGCAAGGATTGCCTTAAGAGTTGTAGATAAGACAAATTCAAGGCTAATATTAGATGACAATGGAGCAGAAAAGCTCCTTGGGCAAGGGGATATGTTGTTTATCTCTCCTCAAATGGCAAGGATAAAAAGGTTACATGGTGCTTATGTATCTCCTCAGGAAGTTGAAAGGGTTGCAAAATATTTAAAATCACAGGAAAAGCCAAAATATGCTGTCAGTATTTTAAACACCCCTGTCTCATCCCAGATTTTCCCAGAGGAGGAAAACGAAGAAAAAGACCCTAATTTTAGAAAAGCTCTGGAGATTGTATTGTTTGAAAGGAATGCCTCTGCTACATATCTTCAAAGGAGATTAAGTATTGGCTTTGCAAAAGCAGGAAGATATTTAGATATTATGCAAAAGCATAATATAGTTGGACCAGCACAAGGAGCAAAGCCAAGGGAAATAAAAATACCCATAGAAAAAGCAGAAGAGTTTTTGAAAAATTTCTTTAAATGATTTCAAAAAAATACCCTTCTTATTTAGTTCTTTATGAAAAGGGGGAACTTGAGGAAAGGTTAAGTAAATTATTAAAAAGATTAGAAAGTTGTGATATTTGCCCACATAATTGTAAAAAAAATAGATTGAAAGGGGAAAAAGGGATCTGCAAAACTGGAAGGTATGCTTTTGTTTCTTCATACAATTTACACTTTGGTGAAGAACCTCCAATCTCTGGCTTTAATGGGTCTGGAACAATTTTTTTTACAAACTGCAACTTATCTTGTATTTTTTGTCAGAACTGGAATATTAGCCAGGAAGGAGATGGTTTTGAAGTAAGTCCTTTACAGTTAAAGGAAATAATGTTGGAGCTTCAAAAATTAAAAGCTCACAATTTAAACCTTGTAACTCCCACTCACATAGTTCCACAATTTTTAGAAGCTCTTTATCTTGCAATAAGAGAAGGTTTTTCCCTTCCAATTGTTTATAATTCTTCTGGTTATGATTCAGTGGAAACATTAAAAGAATTAGATGGAATTGTAGATATATATATGCCAGACGCAAAATATGGAGAAAATTATTGGGCTTTTCAATTATCTGGAGCAAAAAATTATGTGGAAATCTCTCAAGATGCTTTAAAGGAAATGTACAGGCAGGTAGGGGAGTTTGAAACAACAAAGGAAGGGATTGCAAAAAAAGGTGTTTTAGTGAGGCATTTGATTTTACCAGAGAATAAAAGTTCTTCTTTTAAGGTTCTTGATTTCTTAAAGGAAAATTTAGATGGTGCTTTAATTGCACTTCTTTCACAATACTGGCCCTCTTATAAAGCTTATAAATTTCCAGAAATTATGAGAAAAATAACAAAAGAAGAATATAAAAAAGTAGTTGATTATGCAAAAAAAATAAATATAAGAAATCTTTATATTCAGTAGGAAAATTCAAAGAAAATATGTTAAAATTATAAAAATTTAGAAAGGAGTATTTATGTTTTTTAGATTTTTATTTCTTCTTTTAATTTTTCCTTCTTTTATCTTTTCTCAAAATGAGATAAAGGAAGGGGAGTGGGAAATTACTGTTAAGATGCAAATGGAAGGGATGAATTTTGATATGCCTGCTACAACAGTTAAGCAATGCATAAAGAAGGAAAATCCCTTTCCAGTTGAAACAAAAAAGGAAAAGATGCCTGATTGTAAAATATTAAAACAAGAAGTTAAGGGAAGTACTGTAAACTGGGAGATGGAATGCAAAGAAGGAAAGAATACATTTTATTCAAAGGGATCTATAACTTATAAAGGCAATTCTTTTGAAGGAAAACAGACAATGGAAATTAAAGGAGAAGAAGAACAAAAAATAACTCAAACAATGAATGGGAAGTATTTGGGTCCTTGCAAATAATGGAAATAAGGGTTAGATTTGCACCTTCCCCAACAGGCTATTTGCATATGGGGGGAGCAAGGACTGCCATCTTTAATTGGCTTTATGCAAGACAAAGGGGTGGAAAGTTTATTTTAAGGATTGAAGATACAGATAAGGAAAGGTCAACAAAAGAAGCAATTGATGCAATACTTAATGGTTTGAGATGGCTTGGAATTGATTGGGATGAAGGACCTTATTTTCAATCTGATTATTTTAATATACATAGAGAATGGGCATATAACCTTTTAAGAGAAGGAAAAGCTTATAGATGCTTTGCAACAGAAGAAGAATTGGAAAATTTGAGGAAAGAGTTACAAAAAGAAAAAAAGAGTTTTAAATTTTACCCAAAATATAGGGACTTAGATTTGAAAGAAAGCAATGATATGGCAGAAAACGGAAAGCCCTTTGTTATAAGGTTTAAAGTACCAAGGGAAAAAGAAATTGTAAGATATGTGGATTTCATTTATGGTGAAATAGTTAAAAAAATAGAAGAGATTGAGGATTTTGTTATTTTAAGACAGGATGGGACACCTCTTTACAATTTAAGCTGTGTTGTAGATGATATAAGGATGAATATAACTGATGTAATAAGGGGACAAGACCATATTAACAATACTTCAAAACAAATTTTGCTCTATGAAGCTTTTGGAGCAAAGCCCCCTAATTTTGCCCACCTGCCATTAATTTTAGCAAAGGACAAATCAAAGCTTTCCAAAAGAAAACATGGAGAAGTTGCTTCTTTAACTTATTACATAAACAAGGGATTTATCCCAGAAGCACTCTTTAATTTCCTTGCCCTCCTTGGTTGGTCTCCAAAGACAAATGAAGAATACATGCCAAAGGAAAAACTTTTGAAATTATTTGATATAAAAAAAGTGAATAAATCAAATGCAATCTTTAACTTTGATGAAAAAAATCAAAAGGAGTGGACTGATAAAAAAGCAATTTGGTTAAATGCTCAATACATTTCAAAATACCCTTATGAAAAAATTTATCCTTATGTAAAAGAAGTATTAATTAAAAATAATTTATGGAAAGAGGAATATGAAAAGGAAAAGAAAGAATGGTTTAGGTTTGCAATTGATTCTTTGAGGACAAGACTTCACAGTTTGAATGAATTTGCTACCCTTGGAAAGCCCTTTTTTTCTTCTGAATATGAGATAAATGAAGAGGCTTTAAATCATATTTTGCAAAATAAAGAGATACTTAATGAAAATTTGGTAGAGCTTGCAGAAGAATTTTTTAAGAATGAAAATTTTGAAATTGAAGAAATTGAAAAAACCTTAAGGGATTTTGCTGAAAGAAAGAATATAAAGGCAGGGATTTTTATTGGTGCATTAAGAGTTGCTTTAACTGGTCAAAAAGAAGGGATTGGAATTTTCCATATAATAAAAATAATTGGGAAAGAAGAAACTAAGAAAAGGATAGAAGAATTCTCAAAAAGGTATTTAATTTGAGGATTTTGGCTTTTGCATCATATCTTGGTACTTATTTTAATGGTTGGCAAAGACAGAAAAAAGAAAGGACTGTACAGGGAACAATAGAAGAAGCTTTGAAAAAGATTTATAAGAATAAAGTAAATATAGTTGGAGCTGGAAGAACAGATGCAGGTGTCCATGCAGAAAATCAAGCTTTTCATTTCAATCCACCTTTTAAAATTAACATTGAAAATCTTTACTTTGCTTTAAATTCTGTATTACCCTGGGATGTAAAAATAAATAAATTAATTGAAACTGAAGAAAATTTTCATTCACGAAAAAATGTAAAATCAAAGGTTTATCTTTATAGATTAAAAATTGGAGAGTTTCTCTCTCCTCTGGAATATTTAACTTATGCTCTAACAAAATATAAATTGGATCTAAATAAGATGCAGGAAGCATTGAGATTTTTTGAAGGGGAGAAGGATTTTTATAAATTTACAGTTCTCCCTCATCTTTATGAATCTACAAAAAGAAAAATTATTAAAACAAAAATTGAAATTAAAAATGATAAGGTTTTCATTTATTTTGAAGGAAATGGTTTTTTAAGGTATCAAATAAGAAGGATTATAGGGACACTCATCGAAATTGGGAGGGAAAAAAAAGATTTGGATTGGCTTGCCTCTCTTTTTGATAAAAATTCAAGAGAAGAAGCAAGTGCACCTGTTGAAGCAAAGGGGCTAACTTTACTTAAAGTAAATTATCCAAAAAGATATTTATATGGGAATAATTAAGCTACTTGATGAAAATTTGATAAATCAAATAGCAGCAGGAGAAGTTATTGAAAGGCCTTCTTCTGTTTTAAAAGAACTTGTGGAAAATTCAATTGATGCTGGAGCAAAGGAAATAGAAATTGATTTTTCAAAGGGAGGGAAAGAAAAAATTTTAGTCAAAGATGATGGATGTGGGATGGATTCAGAAGATGTCCTTTTATGTTTTGAAAGGCATGCAACTTCAAAGATTTCAAAATTTGATGACCTTTTTAGAATAAACACTTTGGGTTTTAGGGGTGAGGCACTACCTTCAATTTCATCAATTTCAAAGATAACAATTCTAACTTCAAAAGATGGAAAAGAAGGATATAAAGTAGAACTGGAAAGTGGAAAAGTTTTAATTTTTGAGCCCTTTTTTCATCCAAAGGGTACAACTGTAATTGTAAACAAGTTATTTTTTAATGTTCCAGCAAGGAAAAAGTTTTTAAGAAGTGATGGAGTTGAAAAAAAATATTTGCTTAAAGTTTTTACAAATTTTGTCCTCCCTTTTTATTTTATTACCTTTAAAATGAAAGAAAATGGAAAAATTTTATTAAGTTTTGAAAAAGATGAAAATGAAAGAGAAAGGTTTATAAAGTTTTATGGAGAAGATTTGAAAGATTATATAGAAATAAAAGAAAAGGAAAGAGATGGCTTTCAGTTAAAGATGATTTTGATAAAAGAAAATATACCAATTCCAACCCCAAATATAAAGCAGATATTTTTAAATAATCGTTCTGTTTATGAAAGATGGCTATATAATTTTTTAAAGGAAAAATATCCAAAGGCAAGTTGGGCTTTATATTTAAAAGTTCCCCCTGATGAAGTTGATGTAAATATACATCCTGCAAAAGCAGAAGTTAAATTTAAAGAACCCTCAAAAATTATATCCCTTTTTCAAGAAGAAAAAAGTAGGGTCTTTATAGACAATCCAGATAGAAAATTTAATTACAACAATTTGGTAAAAGTAGATTTTTTTGTTCAAGAAAAATTAGATATCTCAACAAAGGTTTATAACTTTAGATACCTTGCCCAAATTTGGAGCAAGTTTTTATTGTTTGAGGAAGAAGGATCACTTATAATTTTAGACCCCCATTCAGCACATGAAAGAGTTTTATTTGAAGCCCTGATGGAAAAAAAGAAAGAAAAACAGTATTTTTTGGAACCAAAAATTTTAGAGTTAAATTTGGAAGAAATGGAAGAATTCAAAGAATTTGAAAAAAAATTTGAAGAAATGGGTTTTGAAATTGAGTATGCAGGGGAAAGGCAAATTAGAATTACATCAACGCCTATAATTTTCAATTACCAAACTGCAGGGCTTTTTATAAAAGAATTTTTAAATTCCAAAAAAATAAAAAATATTGAAGAAAAAATTATATCTTCAATTGCCTGTAGAAAGGCAATCTGGTTTTCAAGGATTTTAAGTGAAGCAGAAGCATTAAAACTTTACTTTGATTTGAAAAATTGCAAAGAACCAAATTTTTGCCCCCATGGAAGGCCTACTTTCATAAAATTTTCGGAGGAAAAACTTATGAAGCTTTTTGAAAGACAAACACAAAAAAAGAGAGATTCGTAAATAATAAATAATAAGATAGGAGGGATTTATGTTTATATTTTTATTTTTAATTTTTACAGTAAATATTTTTGCACAAAGCGATTTTTGTATTACTGCAAACATAGAAGCTCAGGAATTATTGAAAAATTATAAATACCTTGAATTAGAAAAAAAGTTAGAAGAATCTACTGCTTTATGCCCTCTTGAAAAGAATTACAATTTGCACAATATGCTTGCCCTTGTTTATTTGTCGAGAGAAAAGTTTGATAAGGCAAAGCCAATCATTGAAAATATCACAAAAGAAATAGATTATATGCAATCACAAGACCCTACTGCCCAGAAGATGGGTAAAACAAGGCACTTAAATATAATTTATGCCAATTATTCAAATAATAAGGAAGAAATTGAAAAACAAATTTTGGATTTCAATAATTTAAATTTTAAATCTCAAGAAGCAATCTTCTTTTATTTTTTAAGGAATAATGATAAAAGATTTTTGCTATACTATGGGATGAGAAAACAATATAAAGGCGATAATGTGCCACTTTTATGCAAAGTTTATTGTAAAAAAAATAATGTAGTTAAAGATTGTCCCTGTCAAGAAAACATTGAAAAGAAATATGGAGGCGGTGTTTATGAAATCCTTAAAGCATATTTGAATGGAGAAGATCTAAATGTATTAAAGACAAAAATAGAAAAAAATTATAAAGAAGCACCTGCTTTAAAAAAAGACATACTTGATATGCTAAATATTAAATAAAAAAAATATTTTTTAAATTTAAAGGATTTGACAATTTTTAAATATTAATTAAAATTATTGTCTATGAAAATTTATCCATTTAAAGCTTTAAGACCAAAAGAAGAATTTGCTTCAAAGATTGCTTCACCACCTTATGATGTTGTAAATACAAAGGAAGCAAAGCAATATGTAAAAGGAAATACTCTTTCATTTCTTCATATTGTAAGGGCAGAAATTGATTTGCCAGAAGGAACTGATTTATATAGTCCAGAAGTATATAAGAAAGCAGGGGAAAACCTTCAAAACTTGATTAAAGGAAATTACTTGATTCAAGAAAAAGAAGAGAGTTTTTATCTTTATGAACTTCAAATGGAAGGAAGGTGCCAGACGGGAGTTGTTGCCCTTGTTTCTGCTGAGGACTATGAAAAAGGTCTGATAAAAATCCATGAAAAGACATTAAAAAGAAAAGAAGATGACAGGGTAAATTATATTCTTGGGACAAGGGCACATAATGAGCCAGTATTTTTTACATATAGAGGAATTGATGAAATAAATAAAAAAATAAAAGAAATTAAGAAAAAAAAGCCCCTTTTTGCCTTTGATACAAAAGATCAATTTGGATATGTAAAGCATAAATTATGGATCGTAAAAGAAAAAAAGGACATAGAAAAAATAAAAAAACTTTTTGAAAAAATACCATGCTTTTATGTTGCTGATGGACACCATAGATCTGCTGCTTCTTATAGAGTTTGGAAACAATTAAAAGAAGAAAATAAAGGTCATACAGGAAAAGAAGAATACAATTATTTTATGGCAGTTATGTTTCCAAAAGAAGAACTTTTTATTTATGATTATAACAGAGTTGTAAAGGATTTAAATAATTTTAAAAAGGAAGAATTTTTAGAAAAGATAAAAGAAAAATTTGAAGTTTATGAAAATTATTTTGAAAAAAAACCAAAGGAACCAAAAAATTTTGGTATGTTTTTGGATGGGAAATGGTATTTGCTTAAAGCAAAAAAAGGAAGTTATGATGAAAAAGATATATTGAAGTCACTTGATGTCTCAATTTTACAAGAAAATTTACTTAACCCAGTTTTAGGGATAAAAGATCCAAAAACAGATAAAAGGATTGACTTTATAGGTGGAATTTTGGGTATGGAAGAAATTGAGGCAAGGGTTAAAAGTGGATGGGCTGTTGGCTTTTCTTTATATCCAACTTCTATTGATGATGTATTAAAAGTGGCTGACTTAGGGCTCACAATGCCACCAAAGTCAACCTGGTTTGAGCCAAAACTCCGCTCTGGCTTGTTTTTGCATTTGATAGGTTAACTAGTTTCTTGGAATAGAGTATGCAACATTAATTGGTTAAAATAATTGCATTTTGTATTTAGAAAAAAAATATTCAAAAGGGTTTAACTTATTTGCAAATTTACAAATATTCGCAAAACTGAAGATAAATACACCGCTATCGCACTTCAAATTAACCTATGCCATAACCATTAGAAATATGTTAAAATAAAAAAAATGGATGAAATCCTCCAAAAGTTTTTAGATATTGAAGAAATTAGAGAAGGCAATAGTTTCAGTTCCATTTCACCATCCCTTTCAGGAATAATAATTTATTTGAAACAAAAAATATTGAAGGAGAGGTTTTTAATTTTAGTTTCTTCCGAGGAGGAAGCAGAAAAGATTAAAAATTCCATTGAAATATTTTCAGGTAAAGATACAGTTAATTATATACCTCCTCTTCCTTTAAACCCCTATGAATTTTTGCCTCAACCCACGGGCACAAAATTGAATATAATAAAAAGTTTTTATTTATTTAATACAAACAAAAGCCCTTTTTTAATTATTAATGGTTCTTTTCTGCCCTTTCCTTTTCCAAATTTTAAATCAATAAAATTGAAACTAAATGATGAAGTTAATTACGGAGAACTTGTAGATAATTTAAACAATTTTTTTTATATAAGAGTTCCACAGGTCCAAGAAGTAGGTGAATATTCTTTAAGGGGTTCAATAATTGATATTTTTTCACCTCTTTATGAAAAACCTCTCAGATTTGAAATTTTAATTGATAAGATAAATTCAATAAGATTTTTTGATGAAGAAAGCCAGATATCAATTGAATACATAAAAGAGGCAGAGATATTGTCACTGGATTTAAATTTAAAAAATCAAATTTATGAAAAAAAGGAATTTTTTAGGGAGAAAATTACTGGGCTTGGGGGAAAAAAATTGATGGAAAATCCTGACTTTTGCTCAATTTTTTCATTATTTTCTTTAAATAAGGATAAGAGAAAAGGTGATTTTTTTGTATCCATTTATGGTTTAAAGTATGTTTTAAAAAAATGGGAAGAGGAATTTGAAAATTTAAAAGAAAGCTCAATTGAAGCAAAGAAAACAGGGTATCTGAATCTCCCTGCCTCTGATTTTTTCTTTCCAAAAGATGAAAAGGAATTTTATCCTGATTTTAAATTTGAGCCCTTATCCTTTATGGAAGAAAAATCTTTTTCTTTTAAATTAAGGGGACTTGGTATAATTTCCCAGAATTTTAAAACCTTTAAATATGAATACCTTCAACTTTTAAAAGACAAATTTAAATTATATATTTTCTTTTCCAATCTTTCCCAAGAAAAAATATTAAAAAGATTCTTTGAAGAAGAAAATTTGATTCCTCCTAAATTCTTCCAGGGGGATTTGAAAGAAAATATTGTTTTGGAAGATTTGAGGATTGCCCTCCTTTCTTCTTCAAGGATTCTTGGTGAGCCACCAGCAAAATATAAAATCAATATACCTAAAGATTTTTCTTATTTTGATGAAACCTTCAATGTCGGGGAAAGAGTTGTCCACAATGATTATGGGATTGGAATATATGAAGGGCTTGCTTCGATTGATGGAGTTGAATTTGTGAAAATTAAATATGCTGATGGACTACTTTTTCTACCGGTAGAAAAATTGCACATTTTAAGTCCCTATCCAAAAATTGAAAACCCGCCACCCCTTGATTTTTTGGGAACAAAGACATTTTATAATAAAAAGAGAAAAATTCAAAAAAAGTTGAGATCTCATATATTAGAATTGTTAAATTTATATGCGGAAAGAAAAGTGTCAAAAGGTATAAGCCATATATCTGATGGATTTCTCTTAAAAGAAGTTGAAAACTCTTTCCCTTATGAGGAAACAGAGGATCAAATAAAAGTCTGGGAAGAAGTAAAAATGGATATGGAATGCCCTTCACCTATGGATCGGCTTATTTCAGGTGATGTTGGCTTTGGAAAAACAGAGATTGCTATAAGGGCATCAGTCTTGGCTGTTGAAAGCGGATATCAAGTGGCAATACTATGTCCTACAACCCTTCTTGCATTTCAACATTTTAGAACTTTCAAAGAAAGATTAAATACAACTCCTATAAATATCGGCTGGCTATCCCGTTTTTTAAGCAAAAATGAACAAAAAGAGATTGTAAGTAAAACAAAAAATGGAGAAATAGATATTTTAATTGGAACCCATCGCTTGCTTTCAAAGGATATAGAATTTCACAAATTAGGACTCCTTATAATTGACGAAGAGCAAAGATTTGGAGTTATCCATAAAGAAAGATTGAGAGTTTTGAAAAAAAATGTTGATACCTTAACCTTAACTGCAACACCCATTCCAAGGACCTTTAATATGGCTATGTTGGGTTTAAAAAGCATAAGTTTGATTGGCACTGCCCCTATAGGTAGATTTCCAATTGATACGTCAATAGTACCTTTCAATCCAAAATTTATAAGGGATGCTATAAATTATGAAATAGGAAGAGGAGGGCAAGTTTTTTTTGTTCATAATAGAATAGAAACACTTCCTGAAATTGCTGATCTTTTACAAAATTTAATTCCAAATTTTAGATTTGTTATGACTCATGGCAAGATGCCAGAAAAAGAATTGGAAAATAATATGTTGAAGTTTGTAAAGGGGGAGGTGGAAGGGCTTCTGACAACAACAATTATAGAAAATGGAATAGATATACCAAGGGCAAATACTTTAATAGTAAATAATGCCCATAATTTTGGACTTGCGCAACTCTATCAATTAAGGGGAAGGGTTGGGAGGTCTTCAAGGCAGGCATTTTGTTATCTTTTAATTACAGAAAAAGAAAAACTGCCTGCTTCTGCCCTTGCAAGATTAAAGGTACTGGAAGAATTTACTTCTTTAGGCTCTGGATTTAAAGTTGCAGCAAGAGATTTTGAAATGAGAGGGGCTGGTGAACTTTTAGGTAAAGCTCAATCAGGACATATGGAGACATTAGGTTATAGTTTATTTCTCCGTCTTCTCGAAAAAACAATAAAAGAATTAAAGGGAATTGAGGAAGAAGAAGAGATTGAAATTTCATTAAAACTAAAATATGAAATTCCAAAGGATTATATAAAAGAAGAGCCATTGCGCCTTAAAGCATATAGAATGCTTTTGGAAAAAGAACCAGAAGAACTTGAAAACACATTTAAAGATTTATTTGGTCCCATTCCAAAGGAAGTAAAAATCTTAATTGAAATTGCTCATTTAAGAAAGATAATGAAAAAGTTAAGAATTCAAAAGATTGAAAAACAAAGAGATAAATTGATTATGAAATTTTCAAAAAATACGCCAATCTCATTTGATAAACTCTTAAAATTTGTTAATTCTAAGGAGGGAAGATTTACCCCTGAAGGTATTATAATAATTCCAATTGGAAAAGAAGGAGAAGATCTGGTATATTTTATTAAGAATTCTTTAATGAGTTTAGTATGAGAATAATAATAATTTTTTTTGTTATTTTTATTTCCTGTCAAAAAGCAAAGGAAGATAAAAGCAATTGGATAGCTTCCTTAGGAAAGGAAATAATTACAAAGGAAGAATTTGAAGATTATCTGGCAAAAAATCTTGGAGAGGACTATTACAGGCACACTCCCGAAGTATTAAGCGAGCTCCTTGATAACTTCATAATTGAAAAATTGCTTTACATAGAAGCAAAAAAAAGGGGATTTGAAAGTAAGAACATAGAAGAAACAATTAAAATTTTTGTTGAAAATTTATGTGATAATTTAGAAAAACCTCCAGATGATATATTAAAAGAATGGTATTTGAAAAACAAAGAAAAATTTAAAACAAGGGAAGAGTATTATTTTTGGGAGATATTTATAACAGAAAAAAATAAGGCAGAAAATGTTTATAATCTTTTAAAAAAAGGAGAGGACTTTCAAAAAGTTTTGCAAGAACATTCAGAAAATTTGAATAAAGAAAAGGGAGGACTTATTGGACCTCTATCTCTTGAAGATGTACCAGAAGAAATTGCCTTAAGTTTGAAAAAGTTAAAAAAAGGAGAAATTACGCCCCTCCTTCCTGTTTCAGGTGGATATATGATTTTAAAGTTAAAGGAAGTAAAACAACCAAAGGAGGTTCAATTAGAAGAAGCAAAGGAAGTTATATTAGAAATTTTAAAAGAAGAAATGTGTCAAGAAGAATTGGAAAAAATTAAAAAATCTTTAATATTAAAGGAGACGATATGGATATATCAAAAAAATTTGCTATTTTCTTATTTTGGGCAATTTCCTCTTTATATGCAATAGCAGAGAAATATTGGATAGACGGGATTTTAATTAAAGTAAATGATAGTAAAGTTCTTTTAAGGGAATATTATCAGGCAATGGAAGAAGCAAAGAAACAGTTCCCGCAGGAATCCCTTGATAATTTAAAAAATGCAGTAATTGAAAATTTTTTGCAAGAACTTTTAATAATTGAAAGGGCAAAAGAACTTGGATATTCTGTAACAAAAGAAGAACTAAAGAGGGCTTTTAATATACTTGCTGAAAAAAATAATATGCCCGATGGAGAAACATTTTTAAAGGCAGCAGAAGAAGCAGGAGTGCCAATTGAAGTTATGGAAGAAAAAATAAGAAAAGAAGTGCTTATTGAAAAAGTTTTGGGAAGCGAAATACTCCCGGCCCATGATATTACTGAATTGGAATTAAAAGAGCATTATGAAAAAATAAAAGAAAATTTTAAAGAAAAACAAAAATATCATTTAAAGGAAATTGTTTTAACAGATTTAAAAAAAATGGAGGAAAAGGTAAAAAATATACAGAAAGAAATGAAAGAAGGCAAAAGTTTTGATGAGTTGGTTTTAAATTATTCTGAAGTGCCTTCCAGAACAAAAGGAGGAGATATTGGATATGTAGAAGCAGAAGATCTTTTAGAGGAAATAAAAGAGGCACTAAAAGAGATAAAAGAAGGAGAGATTACAAAGCCAATTGTTACAAAATATGGTATTCATTTCATATATTTAGTAAAGATAGTACCAGAAAGTTTTAAACCCTTTGAGGAAGTTAAAGAAAATGTGAAAGAGGACTATAAAAAAACAAAGTATGAAGAAACAGTGAAGAAGTACATAGAAAATTTAAAAACAAGATACCTTGTTCAAATTAATTATGAGCTTTTGGAGGAGCCCAAATGACAAAAAAAATTTTTATAGAAAACTTAAAGGCAGGCACGCAAATAGAATCAATATTCCTTGTTGCAGAAAAAGAATTGAGACAAAAAAAAGGAGGAATTGGGGAATATCTTTATATGATCTTAAAGGACAAAACAGGTTCTGTTACAACTTTTATGTGGGATAATTTTGAAAAAATTCATAAATCAATTGAGCCAGGGGTTTTGGTAAAAGTAAAAGGTAATGTTCAGGTTTATCAAAGTAAATTACAATTAGTTTTGCAAAATATTGAAATATATACAGAAGAAGCAGAGATAGGAGATTTTCTGCCTTCAACAAAGGAAAATGTTGAATTGTTATACAAAAAAGTTCTTGATACAATTGAAAGTTTAAAGAGCAGGAAATTAAAAAACCTTTTAAACAATATTTTTCAAAATCCTGAATATAAGCCATTGATATTAAAAGCACCAGCTGCAAAAACATATCACCATGCTTGTATTGGTGGATTGTTAGAGCATATTGTAAGTTTAATTGGTTTATGCGAAATTGTTTTAAAACATTATAACTTGGACAGAGATCTTTTGATCTCAGGGATTTTGTTGCATGACATTGGAAAGATTTGGGAATTTAATACCTCTGGTTTTTTTGATTATACAAAACAAGGGAAAATACTTGGGCATATTGTTATGGGAGTACAACTCTTAGAAAGGGAAGCAAATAAAATAGAAGATTTTCCAAAGGAACTTAAGGAAATTTTGGCTCATCTGATAATTTCTCATCACGGTGAACTGGAATTTGGTTCACCAAAAAGACCTAAAACAAAGGAAGCTCTCCTCTTGCATTTCCTTGATTTGATTGATTCACAACTAAAAGGCTTTGATGAGGTAATTGAATCAAATGATGCCGATGCTGCTTATTCAAATCAATTAGGAAGATATATTTTTAAAACATAAAATTTGCATTTTTTTATTTGTTCCCTGCGGGTTGGAAAATACCGACCCTGTGGGATTCATTTCAAACCCTGACTTCCGATTTTTTAACCCAAGTTGCTCAATTTTATTGATTAATAGTTTTTGATAATAAAGATCTTGGAAAAAATTTCATTAAAAATTGGTTTTTCAAT
>JBBISU010000030.1:5003-34740 GCA_037441225.1 Acidobacteriota bacterium | reverse complement strand
ATACTCCAATAAATTAATGATACTAGACACAACATTTATTCTACTGCCAGGAAAGGGGAGCAAAGTACAAACAATAAGATATAAATATTTTACAATTCCCGGTATTTTAGGTAGGAGTGGCAGGATAAAAATGTTAAGGTTGTATGGGAAAAGAAGGAGGGTAATAGCAAAAATAAAACACTTATTTAGCAAGATAGAACAATATTTTTTTGAGGGTTTACACAAATGCAATGCAATTGGATAAAGATAAAAGATAAAAAAGGAGGCAATGGGGAAATATAGTAGCCACTTGATAATTTAAAACCTATAAATTAGCAAAACCTTTTAGGATTTGACTTTTTGAACTATATCATTTTCAACTGCATTTTTTGGGTTTATAGGATTTTCTTTTTTAAATGTTTCAATTAAAGTTAAAAAAATTGAAATTATTATTAGTTGCAAAATGATTGTTTTATTAATAAATGTTATTTTGAATTTTTCATCTAAAGAAAGAAATAAAATTATTGTAATCAATCCCCTTGGTGCCATAAATAATGTTTTTTCTCTTGCCATTTTTAAAACAAATAAAATTATATATCTTGTTGAATATATGATTAAGATTATTAAAACAGAAATTGAAAAACCTTTAATATTAAAAATTTCTAAGATTTTAAAAGAAAACCCAAATAAGATAAAGAATAATGACCTTATAAGATAAGTCATTTCAAAAGAAATTGTTTTATATTTTTGAACTTCAAGATTTAAATTTTCCAGATTTATTTTTGTTTTTAATTTTTCTGGAATAATTTTGTTTATGTTTGAGAGGGAAAAACCAAAAAATAATATGAACAACAGGGAAGGATAATGGTATAGTTTTGCAAGGGCATAAAAGGAAACCATTATTAAAATTATTGGAATAAATTTTACAGGGTGAATTATCTTATTTAAAAGGTGTAAAAGTATCAAAATTGCAAATAAAGAAAAAACAAAGACAATTAAAACATTTAAAAAAATATCTTTAATTATATTTAAATTAAAATTTTCATTAAAATAGACAAAATCAAATAATAAAATTCCAAGAATATCAGAAAAAGCACTTTCATAAACTATAAATTCTTTTTCAAATTCTCTAAAATTTTTGACAGAAGATATTGCAACGGCACTGCTTATAACTGAAATTGGAATGGCATTTAGTAAGGATGTCTTGAGATCATATTTGAATAAGAAAAGAAAAAAGGAACTGAAAATAAAAACTTGAATACCCAACTGAAATAAGGCAGAAAAAAATGCCTTTAAAATTGTTTTTATTTTTTCTTTTTTAAATTCTATTTCAAGGGCTGCCTCCTGTACAATTAAGATTAAACCAAGAGTTCCAAGTATAACAATTCCTTGATTTGAATTAATAAAAGAAAATTTGTGGTATTCCAAAAATAATCTCAAAATCAAACCCAATAGTATTAAAAGAAAAACAGAGGGTATTTTAATGTGGATTGAGATTAAATCAAAAAAATATGAAACTATTAAAATTAAACAAATAAAAATTATTAATTCCATTAAAAACTATTTTGGAAAATTTTTAATGACTTGTATTTAAAGCTTATTTCTACAATTACAATCCCTATTGATAAAAATGTCAATATAGTCCAGATGAAAGATCCAAGATATGGAATGAATCTTATAAGCGAAAGAATTAACCAACCAAGGAATAAAACTTGTGCCTTATTTAATTTTTTTGAAATCTTGCTTCCCAATGTCCAGAATAAAACAACAACTCCATATGCCTTTGCAAAAAAGAAAAAACCAATAAGGGCAACAAGTAAAGGCCATCCAACATATAAAGAGGTGAACATAAAAAAAAGAGAAAATAGCAGAAAAAAAATTATCAAAGAAAGAAATCCAATGAGAAAACACTCTTTATATTTTTTTTTGAAAGTAAAAATTGAGGAAGAAATTTGAGATGGAAATAAAAAGGTAAAAAAGAAGGCAAAAAAAAGCCAGAAAAGGGATAAACTTATTTTATTTTGGATTTTGGTGGTTTTTTCTTCCACTGGTGCTATTATAACTTTATTTTCTAAGATTTTTGCTCCTTTTTCCATTTTTAAATTTCCAAAAATTATTGTAAGGTTTTTTACTTCAGCATTTTCTTTTAAATGACAGGTCCCTCCTATTACAAAGACAGTTCCATCTACCTTATTTTCAATTGAAATATGGGTAAAATAAGCACTCACATCCCCTTCTACTGGTTCTTTTATTTCTATTGGCTGAAAAGCAGAAATTGTTTTATTTTGTGAAAAGGAAAGGGAGGAAAAAAAAATTAGGGTAAGAAATATCTTTTTCATATTTTCTTTAATAATCTTTTAATTTGATAAAAGGATGCAAAAATTAAAGAAATTAAAATAATTATTATAAAAAATTCCTTTAAATTTAATTTTATGAAAGATAGTGCTTTTAAATTTGAAAAAATTGATAAATAAGGCCTTAAAAATTCAAAATTTAATATTGAATGAAAGAAAAGGAAAAATAAGAAAAAAGTTATTGATAAAAGTAAAAACTGGATTTTATCTTTTTTTCTTAATACAGGAGGCAATTCAAATTTTGGAACTTCTTCTTTTATATAAATTTTTTCAAATAAATTGGAAATCTTTTCCTGCTTTTTTATTTCTTCAATACAATATTGGCAACTGCTAAAATGTAATTTTGCATCTTCTGGGATTGGCTTTCCTTCAATAAAATCAATTCCAAAATCTAAAAGCAATTCTTCACATTTTTTCATTTTCTTCCTCCAATAAGTTTGCAAGTTCCTGCCTTGCTTTAAATATTCTATTCTTTACAGTTCCTAACTTTAAATTTAAAATCTTAGAAATTTCATCATAAGAAAGCTCTTGCAAATGCCTTAAAATTATAACTTCTTTGTATTCTTCTGGTAGTTTTTCAACTGCTTCCCATATTTTTTTTTCCTCTTCCATTTTTATTAAATTATGGAGTGGTGTATTTGAAGTGATTGCACTTTTTTCTGAAAGTTCTGTTGATAAAAAATGTTTTTTTCTCAAATAATCAATACTTAAATTTTGTGCAATTTTAAATGCCCAAGTGGAAAATTTATAAGAAGGATCAAAATTTTCAATATTTAAATAAATTTTCAAAAATACCTCCTGTGTGAGTTCCTTTGCTTCTTCATAGTTTTTAATTTTAAATAATATGAAGGAAAAAATTTTATTCCACCACTTTTCCAAAAGGATTGAAAAAGCTCCTTCATCTTTTGCACTTGCTTGAAGCAATTCTTCGTCACATCTTTCACCATCAAGCATTATACGAATTCCACCTTGCAAAGTTTTCAAAAATATAGTATACATAAAATATGGGATTAGGGGAAGCCCTTTTATTTATTTTTATATTTTTATCAGCCCTTTTTTCTGCCTCTGAGACAGCCCTTACTTCTCTTTCTCCTACCTCTTTACAACATTTAATTGAAAAATCAAATAAATCATTAATATTATGGATGAATAACCCTATAAAAATCCTAATAGCGATATTGATTGGGAACAATCTGGTTAACATTTTTTCTGCTTCCCTTGCTACAATTTTAGCAAAAAAACACTTTGGAAACATTGGGATTGCCCTTGTTGCTGGTATAATGACTTTCATTATCATTACCTTTGGAGAGATTTTTCCAAAATCAATTGCAAGAAGATATAATGAGAAAATAAGTATAATTGTAATGCCATTTATTAGAATATTTTATCTTTTATTTTATCCTTTTACTTTTATTTTTTATTCTCTTACAAAAATAATTTCAAAGAAGGGCGATATTGGTTTTAAAGAAAGGGATTTATTTTATGCCATTTACCTCTCTTCCCAAAAAGGATATTTAAAAAACAAGGCAGATAAAATAATACTTTCAGTTTTGACTTTAAAGGACCTAAAAGTTTCTGATATAATGATTCCAAGAACAAATGTTTGTTATGCTTCCATTGATACAAAGAAAGATATTTTGCTTAAAATATTTATGGAAAAGGGCTTTTCAAGGATGCCTATCTATGAAGGAAACGAAGATAATATAATTGGGATATTACATGCAAAGGAACTTTTTAAGGAATTTAAGACATTAAAAGAGATATTAAAGCCGCCCTTATTTGTTTTTGAAAATTTAAAAGCAATTGTTGTCCTTGAAGAAATGAAAAAAAAGAAGTTGCATTTGGCATGTGTGGTAGATGAATATGGGAGTTTTATTGGTATTGTAACAATGGAAGATATAATAGAAGAAATTGTTGGGGAAATTGAAGATGAATATGATAAAAAAGAAGAGCAGGTAGTAAGATTAGGTGGTGGGGAGTATATATTTAAAGCAGAGATTTCAATAAATGATTTGGGAAACTTTTTACCCATTGATTTTCCTAAAAAAAAGGAATTTAAGACCCTTGGCGGTTTTGTTTTTTATAACTTAAACAGGATGGCAAAAAAAGGAGATAAATTGGAATTCTCTGGCTATGAGTTTGAAGTCCTTGAAACTTCTGGGAAAAAACCTCTAAAAATAAAAGTCAGGAAGATTTAAAAAAACTTTATTTTTTGTATGAACTCTTTTCCTAAAAAAGAATTAATTTTTTTTTTGAGCTCATTGAAGGAACCCCTTGTATTTATAAGATTCATTTCATTGATTTTTTTTAAAACCAAAGTTCCTTTTTTTGTTAATTTTTCAGGGTAAAAACTTTTGCATATGTCTTCTTCTGCAAGGTGATCCCAGTTTCTTCTTATCATTTCTATGATTTCATATTTGCTTTCTTCAAATTTTTTTGGAATACAATTTTTTATTTTTTCCCAATTCATGCTATTATTTTAAATTATGGAAAATTTAGAAGTCAAATCTATTTGTAAGAATTATGGAAAAATAAAAGCCCTTGATAATTTAAGTTTTTCTTCTTCTTCTGAAATTTTTGGGCTTGTTGGTCCAAATGGCGCTGGTAAAACAACAACATTAAATATAATATCAGGAATAATTTTACCTGATAAAGGTGAATTTTTTGTCTGTGGGATAAATGGATTAAAAGAAAAGATTAAAGTTAAAAAGCTTTTGGGTTTTCTTCCTGAGGAGCCCTTTTTTTTCGATTTTTTAACAGGTGAAGAAACTTTAAATTTCATTTCCAGTGCATACAAGGTAGATTGGGAAAAAAATAATTATTTAAAAGGATGGATTGAAAACCTTGAATTTTTTCCTTCTTTAAAAAATTTGGTTGGAAATTACTCCCATGGAATGAAACAAAAATTGGCTATATTTATATCAATTTTGCATAACCCTGAAGTTATCCTCTGGGATGAACCATTTATTGGGCTTGATTTTCCAAGCCAAGAGAAGCTAAAAAAAATTATGAAAGAATTAAAGGAAATGGGTAAAACAATAATACTTTCAACCCATCACCTTGATTTAGTTGAAGAGGTTTGTGATAGAGCTGCTTTTATCTTTAATGGTAAAATTATCTGGACTGGAAATGATATTGAAAAATTAAAAAACTTATTTTATGAAAATCTTAAAGAAGAACCTCTGGGAACTAAAGAATAATCTAAAAGAAAAGCCCTTAAATTTTATTTTAAGGATTTTTGCTGGATTTATATTTGTCTTTGGCATATTTTCTATTACTTTTTATTGTGGCTTTAAATTCAATAAATACTCAGAAGGTTTGAGATTATTAGTTCCAAACTTATATAAGAATGGGCTTCTCTGGATTTTCAATTATGGATTAACTGTTTTATTTCCCTTTACAATTTTAAGTTCCTCAATTTCAATTATAAGCATTTTTTTTAAAAATAAATCATTAAAACTTTTTTTAATTCTGCCAATCAAAGATTTTAATTTTTTCCTTTCAAAAATTTTCAAAACTTTTTTAATTTCAAATGGTTATATATATTTTTTAATAATTCCATTTATATTAGGAATGAGCAATTTTAAGACAGCAATCATATCCATTTTACCTTTAACAATTTATTTATCTCTCTCCTTTTTTTTCAGTTTAATTTTGACCATTCTATTAAGTTTTTTCTTTAACATATCAAATCTATACAAATTTTTTTCCTTTTCTTTTGCTGTTCTAACAGTTTCAATTCTTCTTTTGTTTAGATTTTCAATGCCAATGACCTTTTTTTCAAATCCCTATATTTTTTTCTTACAATTTCAAGAGCCAACTGGCTTTTTTTATAATATATTTAATTCTTTATCTTTGACCTTTTATAAATTAATTATTTTGGAAAAGTTCACGATTTCTTTTTACTATGTTCTTTTTTCAGTTTTTCTTTTTTTATTTTCTTTTTATATCTTTAAAACTCTTTACCCAAAAGCATTTACAAAAAGTTTTTCATCTAAGGAAGGGAAAAAGGGTATAAGAAAACCAAAAATTTTTAGCAAAAATATTTTTTTAAATATTATATTTAAAGAATACCTTTCAATTTTAAGAACTCCTTTAAGGTTGACCCAAACAGTTCTTATGTTTTCTTTGATAGTCCTATATTTTTTTAATTTTCAAATAGTTCCTTTAAAAGAGGAGCCATTGATGATAAATTTATATAAGGGACTTCATATCTTTTTATTATCCTTTATATTATCTGCCTTGGGACTTCGTTTTTCCTTCCCCTCTGTTTCCCTTGAAGGAAGGAATATTTATATTTTTAAATTTTTGCCATTGTTTTACAAAAAATATTTAATTGCTAAAGGTTTTTCTTATTTTTTGCCCTTTCTTTTTTTGTCTATAATTTTAAATATGAGCGTTTTTTTAAATATACCTTTCTCTTTAAAGGAAAAAATTTTCTTTCTTTTTTATGGTTTTTTATTTTCAATTATTACATCTTTTATTGCAGTTTATTCTGGCTCTATAAATCCACAATTTACAAATCCAAATCCTTTGCAAATTGGCTTTTCAACAGAAGGTCTATTTTACTTTTTTATTTGTCTTTTTTTGAGTATAATTTTTACAATCTATTATTTGAAAGATTTTTTAAAACTTTTTCTTTAAATCTTTAAAATAATCAATGGCATAGTCAATGCCTCTCTGGAAAGCCATTTGATAAAAAGGTATATCAATTATCAGTTCATTAGGTACATAATTTTTTAGAATTTCATTAATTTCTTTTAATTTTAAATTTTTTCCAAAAGAGAGTGAAATTCCTATCTTTTGTGCAACCTTTATTGTTTCATCAAATTTTTGATATTCTTTATCACTATTAAAAGGATAAGAAAAATCAATTTCTACTTTTGAAAAACCTATCTTTGATGCAACTTTTGTTTGTTCAGGGTCTGCTTCTATTCTTGCAACTAAATTTTCTTTTGGAAATTGAAAATTTTGTATAAGTTCTTGAATTTGTTCTTTGAAAAGCAGCAAATCAAGACAGGTGTCTTTTCTTTGAAGGTTTGATAAGGTTGCTTTTGGTGGTTTAATTGATAAAAGTTCATGCATTTGATCAGGTGTAGCTCCAATCTGTAAATTTATTTCAAAAGAAAAAAAGTTGCATAGAACTTTTATCTCTTCAATTTGTTCTTTATCATAGAGAAATATTATTGAGTTTACTTTTTCAGATGGTATAATTGAAAAATATTCAACTAAAGATAAGCAAATTTCTGGTTTAACTTTTTTTAATAATTGGTATGGAATTGCAGAAATTGAGATTTCCATTAAAATAATACATATTTTACAAAAAACTGTTGAGGATTTATATTTCCATTGGCAAGGTTTTTAATCGTTTGAATATCAACATTAAATCTTCCTGCTGGCGCTCCGGCAATTGTTTTCAAATAAATTTCAAAATTATTTAAATTAGTTTTTCCATTATCATACAGATCAACAGCAGCTTTTGCTATTGATGTCAAAGAGATAAAAACATCCTTTTCATTATCTGTTGTAACTATAATTTTTACTGTAGTTGGAGTTGAGCCTTGAAGTATTTGATGTTCAAAAAGATATACATTATCTAAGGCAGTTCCTATTCTTTTTCTTACCAATTCATCGTGATAAACTTCTTCTGCTTCTTCTTCCACCTTTTTCTTTTTTTCAACTTTCCCTGATCCAATTGAAATTTTTTTTGTCTCTAACTTTTCCTTTGGCTTTGCAATATCTCCTAATGACGGTTTTGAGGCAGGGGTTGATGAAGCTGGGCTTCTCTTAACATCATCTAAAACTATGGCAGAATCAATTCCTTCCTTATTTCTTTCTTCCGTTTTTTTTATATCAACTAAATTTAAATCAATTGAAATAATTGTTCCATTTAAAAGGGTTATAATTGCTTTTCCATTTTCTACTTTATATTTTTCCTTTGCTTCATAAGTAGACCCATCCTTCAAATAAATTACATAGGAATAGAGATTAAAAGAAAAAAAGATTAAAATTAAAATAAACACTTTCTTCATATAAACCTCCTATGATATTATAACATAAATGGAAAATATTTTTTATCTTTCTTTTAAGATCTTTTTAAAGGGATCAAAAAAGCCCCTTTATTCTCTTTTTGGAATAATCCTTGGAATTAGTGTCCTTATTTTTTCTTTTGCTTTAATGGATGGGTATAGAGAAATTATGTGGAAAGCATTATATAAAGTTTATCCACCAATTTTATTAAAGGGAAAAGGAAATTATGAACTTCCATCTTTTATTAAAGAAAATGCTAAAGTTCTAAAAGAAAATTTCTTTGATGGCTTTGTTATTTCAAAAAGGGAAAACCTTTCAAGATTGATTCTTATTAGAGCAACGGAGGAAACAAGCCAAGTAATTATAGGAGAAAAACTGGCAGAAAGTTTAAATGTAAAGGAAATGGATCAAATAATTCTTGTTTATAAATCAAAGCTGGGGCAGGAGGTTTTGAATTTAAAAGTAGATTCAATTATTAAATTTAGTGTGACTTTTATCGATGAAAGTTATCTAATATTACCAATAAAATTTTTAAAAGATGATGATTTATCTTTTGGAATTTATCCTGATAATAAAAATAAGTTAAAAAAAATTATGGATTATTTAAGGAATGAACCTTTGTGGTACCCAATTACCTTTGAAGAAATCACAAAGGAAATTCTTTCCCCCTTAAAAATTGTTGAATGGAGCATTGCTCTAACCTTAAGTTTAATTACTCTTGTTTCCTCTTTTCATTTACTTTCAAAGCTTCTCTTAGATATGAAAGAAAGAAAAAAAACCTTTGCAATCCTTTATGCCCTTGGAATGAAACCAAAAAATATTTTTCTTTCTTTTTTTATTTATTCTTTTATTTTAGGTTTTATTGGAATTCTTTTAGGCATATTCATTGGCTATTTATTTGTTAATTTTTCTAACCACTTTAAAATTTTTTCTTTCACAGGAACTTTAAAGGGTGTTTATTTTGTAGATGAAATCATTTTAAAAATTTTTCCAGAGAGTTTATTTTTTACTTTTGCCTTAGGAATTATTTTAATTTTTTTCATTTCAATTATTAATTATATAATTATTAAAAAAATTAAGATAGTGGAAGCTTTAAGGTTTGAATAAAATTCCACTTGACAAAGTATTATTTTGTAGTATCATTTTATATGGAATATGAAGATAGCTTTGGTTTGTAATGTCAAGCCCCAAGAGGTTTCAGAATTGGAGGTTGAAGAAGAACCTCCGAGCTTAAATTCTTTTAATTTGGAGGATTTTGCAGAATGGGATTCTGCAAAGACAATAAAGGCAGTATCTTCTGCTTTAAAAAAAGAATATGATGTAAAAATAATATTAGCACAAGGCAATTATTTTCATAAATTGACAAATAATGAAATTGATTTTGTTTTTAATATGGCTGAAGGCTTAAAAGGTTCTTTCAGGGAATCTATTGTGCCTGCTATACTTGAAGAATATAATATACCATATACAGGATCAGATCCTTTGACTTTATCTATATGCCTTGATAAAGCAAGGACAAAAGAAATTTTGTCTTTTTATAAAATACCAACTCCAAAATTTTTTCTTTGCTCAACAGAAGAGGAAATAAAAAAAATAAAGATCAAATTTCTGCCAGCAATAATAAAACCAGTTAGAGAGGGTTCAAGCAAGGGTGTATATAATGATAATTTATGTTATGAGGAAAAAGAAATAAAAGAAAAGGCAATTGAACTGTTAAATAAATTAGGCCAGCCAGTTCTTATAGAAAGATTTTTAAGTGGTAAGGAATTTACTATTGCTGTTTTAGGGAACCTTCCAAACCTTGAAATCCTTCCAATAGTTGAAATTAATTTTTCTCCTCTTCCAAAAGGGGCAAATCCAATTTATTCCTACGAAGCAAAATGGGTTTGGGATAAACCAAAAAATCCTCTTCCAATCTTCAAGGTTCCAGCTGATATAGATAAAAAAGTAGAAGAAAAAATAAAAAAAATAATAAAGAAAGTAATTAAAGTATTTAAAATAAGGGATTGGTGCAGGATTGACATAAGATTGGATGAAAAAGGGATTCCAAATGTTTTAGAGATAAATCCACTGCCAGGAATAATTCCTGGGGATGATGAAAATTCTTGTTTTCCAAAGGCAGCCAAAGCAGCGGGTTTGACATATGATGAGTTAATTTTGAAAGTGATGAAAATTGCAAGGGAAAGATATGAAAAAGGTTTTGATAATTTACGGTAAAGAATCCCTAAACTTTCCTCATATCTTAACAGATAATGAAGAAATGGAAGTTTGTGCTTTTTTGATTTCAAATATTTTAAGAAAACATAATATTGATTCTTATCTTTTGGGATTGGAAAAAGATTTAAGAATTTTAGGTAAATGGATTAAAAAGGAAAAATGGATTGTTTTTAACTTATGTGAACACTTAGATGGAAATTACAGAAAAGAATATAAAGTGGCTAAGTTCTTAGAAAAAAATAATATACCCTTTACAGGAAATCCTTCTTTTGCTTTAAAGACAGCACAGGATAAAAAGAAATCAAAAATATTATTGAAAAAAGCAAATCTTCCAGTTCCTGATTATGCCATTTTTAAAAGGGGTGGAAAAGACAAAGAATTAACTTTTTCTTTTCCAGCAATTGTCAAACCATTATGTCAAGATGGCTCAGCTGGGATAAATGAAAAATCTGTTGTCTATGATAGAAGGGAATTAAAGGGACAATTAAATTTTATTTTTGAAAATTTTAAAGACCCTGCAATTGTTGAAAAATATTTGGATGGAAGAGAGTTTAATGTTTCTGTAATTGGAAGGAAAAAAAGGATTGCTCTTCCTGTTTCTGAAATAGATTTTTCAGAAATTCCCCCTTCTATTCCGAGGATATTGACTTATAATGCAAAGTGGCTTAAAAATGATATCTCCTATGAACTTACAAAACCTTTATGTCCTGCAAAGGTGAGCAAAAAAATGGAAAATAAATTAAAAAATATGGCATTAAAGGCAGGGAAAGTTTTAGGATGCAGAGATTATTATAGAGTTGATTTCAGGTCAGATGAAAAAGGAAATTTATATATAATAGATGTAAATCCAAATCCAGATATTTCAGAAGATGCAGGGCTTGCAAGGGCTCTTGCTGCAAAAGGAATAAATTATGAAGATTTTATTTTAAGGTTGATAAAATGGACAGAATAAAGATTTCAAGATTGAGAAAAGATGGTTTAAAAAATTTAAAAAATATTTTAATTGATTTAAAAACCTTTAATGAAATGGAAGTGAAAGTTGCCATTGAGATGGCGGAGGAATTTTTAAAAAAAGGGAAAAGATCTGATTATAATTTTTTAGTTGCAAAAGGAAATGGCAATTTAATGGGCTTTTTATGTTTTGGTCCAACTCCGTTAACTGTACATACCTATGATTTATATTGGATTGCAGTTTCAAAAAAATATCAAGGAAAATCAATTGGGAAGATGCTTTTAGAAAAATGTGAAAAAAATATAAAAGATAAAGGAGGAAAAATCTTGATTGCAGAAACCTCTTCAACTAAAAAATATGAAAAAGCAAGAATTTTTTATAAAAAAAATGGATTTAAAAAAGCTGTAGAAATTAAAGATTTTTATAAGTTAAGAGATAATAAAATTATATATGTTAAATATATAAATGGAGGAAGGTAAAATGGAAAAATGGCAAAAAGAGATGCAAAAAAGCATTAAAAAGCCAGAAGAATTGATTAAAAAATTCCCTCAAATTGATTTTAATCTTTTGAATAATGTTATTTCAATTTTTCCAATGAGAATAACTCCCTATTATTTTAATTTAATCCAAAACATTGAGGACCCTATTTTCAAACAAGCTATACCAGATGAAAAGGAATTACAAGATATTGTAGGTATTCCAGACCCTTTAAGCGAAGAAGAACAAAGCCCAGTTCCTTCTCTTGTGCACAGGTATCCTGATAGAGCTCTTCTAATGGTTACAAATATCTGTGCAGTTTATTGTAGATTTTGTACAAGAAAAAGGCTTGTAGGAAAAAGAGCTGTAAGGAGGGAAGATGTAAAAAGGGCAATAAAATATATAAGCGAAAACCAACAAATAAGGGAAATAATAATATCAGGAGGAGACCCCCTTACCCTTTCAGATGAAATATTGGAAGAAATTTTAGTTTCTTTAAGAAGGATAAAACATTTGGAAGTTATAAGGATTGGAACAAGAATGGTTTGTACACTTCCTATAAGGATTACTCCAAATCTTTGTAAAATGCTAAAGAAATATCATCCGATATATATAAATACCCATTTTAACCATCCAATGGAATTAACAGAAGAAGCAGAAAAGGCAATAGAAGCCCTTGCTGATTCTGGGATACCTTTAGGAAATCAGTCAGTTCTTTTAAAAGGTGTAAATGATGATCCAAAAATATTAGCAGAGCTTTTTAGAAAACTTTTAAAGTTTAGAGTGAAGCCCTATTATTTATATCAAGCAGATTTGGTTGAAGGCACTCACCACTTTAGAACTCCTTTGGGGAAAGGAATAGAAGTTATGCAAAAACTTCAAGGGAATCTTTCAGGTATGTGTATTCCAAAATTTGTTCTTGATTCACCAGGTGGTGGAGGGAAGATTCCATTATTTCCAAAATATTTGCAAAAGGTTTTGCCTGATGGTATTCTTCTTAAAAATTTTCAAGGTAAAACAATTTTTTATCCAGAAATAAATGAAAAAGACAAAATGGCATACGAAAATGTTCAGCTTGTCTTTGATTTTGAAGATATAAAAGGTGATAAAAGAAATTAAAAAAACTGAAATATATATTCCCTCTCTTCTTTGTATCCATTGCAAAAATTATCTTTCAAAGGAACTTTCTGCTTCCTTTAGTAGTTTGAAGTTTGAGTTGGATTTAAAAAATAAAAATATTAAAATTTTTGGAGAGAATTTTAATTTAAAAGAAGTAATAAGAAAAATAGAGGAGCTTGGATACCTTGTTGAAAGATAGGTTAGCAATTGAGCTTTCAGAGATTTTCCAAAACTATTTGAAAGAAAAATATAATTTAGAAATTTTAATTTTTGCAGAAGAACCTCCAAATTTAAAATTTGGGGATATTTCTTTTTCTTTTCCTTTGAAAATTGCAAAAGAATTAAAAAAAAATCCCTTTGAAATTGCTAAGGAAATTTCAGAGGAATTGAAAAAAGAAATTTTACCCCATAGAGTTTTACCTGCTCCACCAGGTTATATTAATTTCTTTTTTGATAAAAAATTTTTCATTGATAATTTAATAAAATTTAAAAAAAGAAAAGAAAAGAAAAGGGAAAAGATAATAATAGAGCATACAAATATAAATCCAAATAAAGCAGCTCACATAGGACATTTGAGGAATGCAATTTTAGGCGATACTATAGCAAGTTTTTTCAAACATCTAAATTATAATGTTGAAGTCCATAATTATATTGATAATACAGGTGTTCAGGTTGCTGATGTTGTTTTAGGATTAATTTATATTGAAAGAAAGGATTTAAAGTTTTTGGATAGAGAAAAGTTAGATTATTATACCTGGGATTTATATTCAAAGGTTTCAAAATTAATTGAGGAGGATAAATATTATTTAAATTTAAGGAATGATGTGTTAAAAAAAATAGAAGAGGGTGTTGAACCAGAGGCAAATTTTGCAAAAAAGCTTTCTGAAAAGATGATGTTATGCCACTTAAAAACAATGGAAAGATTAAATATAAAATATGATCTTTTACCAAAGGAAAGCGAAATTTTAAAATCAAAATTATGGGAAAGAACCTTTAAAATGTTAAAAGAAAAAAATTTAATAGTTTTTGAAGAAGAAGGTGAAAGGAAGGGTTGCTGGGTTTTGCCATTAAAAGAAAAAGAAGAAGAAGAAAGTTTAGAAAAAATTTTGGTAAGGTCTAATGGAACTGTAACTTATACAGGAAAAGACATTGCATACCAACTGTGGAAATTTGGAATACTTGATGCAAATTTTGTTTTTAAACCCTTTTATAAATATCCCGATGGAAAGATAGTTTATGAAAGCACAACTGAAAATCTTATAAATGATTTTTCATTTGGAAATGGAAATATAGTTATAAATGTAATAGATGTAAGGCAGAGTTATTTGCAAAAAATTTTAAAAGAAGCTTTAAAATTTTTGGGGTATGAAAAGGAAAGTGAAAATTCAATACACTTTTCTTATGAAATGGTTATACTATCTGAAAAGCTCTCAAAACAGTTAGGTTTTGAAGAGACAAAAATTTCTGGAAGAAAAGGTATTGGAGTTAAAGCAGATGATTTTATTGACATTTTAATAAAAAGGGCAAGGGAAGAAATCGAAAAAAGAAATTTGGAAAAGAATGAAAAGAAAATTGAAGAAATTTCAAAAAAGGTTGCAATAGGTGCTTTAAAGATATTCATTCTTAAATATGGAAAAGAGAAGGTTATCACCTTTGATTTTGATGAGGCATTAAACTTTGATGGTGATACAGGACCCTATCTTCAATATGCAATGGTTAGAATAAACTCTTTGATAAGAAAATTAAAAGATGAAAAAAAGCCCCTTAAGGTTTTTTATCCAATAGATAATTTGCCTGAGGATCTTTGGAGGTATTTAATGTTATGTCAAAACTTTGATTTAAAAGTTGAAAAATCTATTAAAAATTTAGACCCTTCTATTTTTGTTTATTATCTTTTGGACTTGGCAAAGGACTTCCATATTTTTTATACAAACCATCCTTTTTTGAAAGAAGAAAAAGAAGATATTTATAATAAAAGATTATTTATATTATATCAATTTCAAGAAACTTTAAAAAATGGTTTGGAACTTCTAAATATTCCAATACCAGACAAAATGTAATAAATATTCCATTAACTTGTGCTTGTAAAATAAGCTTTAAATTTTTATTTTATTTATCCTGCCGCCACAAGAGCGGCCTTTATAAGATTCATTTTAAATAAAGATTGTTTGTTCTATTTTGATTAACTTACGGGCCTTGTACAACCCCTACAAACTGCTCTTTTTTAATTGTTACAATAACTCCCATAAAAGACAGCCAACGGACACGGACAACGGCCAAAGGTTTTTACGCAGGCAAAAGAGAGGCTGTCCGACAATCTGGTATATTGACTTGTGGTACACAATATATATGGTATAATTAAAAAAGATAAAACAATATATTGTATGGCAATTTTAAAAATTTTAATTACCAGACAGCCTCTTTATGGTTGCGAAAAATAACATATATAAATAATACATTATACAGGCTAAAGCCTGCGGCTAAAATTTTTTTGATTATTATTTTACGGGTCGCACGAGACCCCTACACTACTGCTCTATTTTATTTCATTTTAAATTGCATTTTTTTGGATAAAAATTATTTGGATAATCTTTGTATTTGCGTAAGCATCTTATGGAGTAAAAACATTAATAGAATAAAAATTATTATTAAAAAAATAAAAACTGTTCTCATAAAAATTATCCATTTAGGAACTTTCATTAAAAATGATATACTTTATCTTGAATTAAAAACTTTAATTTTTCTATTTTTAAATCTTCAATTTCTTTCTTTATTTTTTTAGTCCACGGTGGTTTCATATGATAAAGATAAACAGGCACATCCATTTTTAACTTTTTTATCTCTTCCTTAACTGTTTTGGGAACTAAATGCTTTGAAACCTTTGCCACATTTTCCAAATCATTTCCAAAAGAAACCTCTAATAAAACTGCTTTTAAATTTGGTGTGGCATTTGCAATTTCCCAAATCCTTTTTGTAGGTGCTGTGTCAGAAGAATATAAAATGGCAGAGTTATTGTTTGTTATCAAAAAGCCAAGTGTTGGGACAATGTGATTTACTTTAATTGGCAAAAATATTAAGCCACCAATTTCAAAGGAAATCTCTGGAATGATTTCCTTAAAAGTTATGGTTGGCATTCTTTTTTCGGGTATCTTTGTAAAATCAGGCCAGGTATCATTATTAAACATATTTTTCTTTATATTTGTCATTGATTCTTTTGAACAATAAAGTGTTAAAATCTCATTTTGTTTGCCAAAGACATTTTCTACAAGGAAAGGCAAACTTGTGATGTGATCCATATGGCTATGAGAAATTACAATTGATTGAATCTTATATTGCTCTTCCAATGTAAGACCTCTTGTGAGAGAACCAGCATCCAAGGCAACATTTTCATTTAAAAGAAAACAAGTCATCCTATGGTTTGGACTTTCACCACCATAAGCCCCTACAATTTTAAATTCCATAAAGCCTCCTAAAATTTATATCCAATCCAGAAAGAATATTTCATATTTTTATCCCTCTCTTTAAAATCCCATAGGGATGCCCAATCCCAATTCCAATCAAATCCCAAAAATCTAATAGTAAAACCAATTCCATAACTGGATTTTCCATCCTTTAATCTTCCTTCTTTGATAAATTGAAAGGGCTGATCCTTAAACCAAGCACCCCCCATATCTAAAAATATTCTTCCCTGGATATCATAAAATTTAAAAATTGGTGAATTGAGTACATAAACAAGTGGAAACCTTAATTCAAAATTTGTAAAAAATCCCCTTGTTCCAAAAATTTCTCTAAAATCATAACCCCTTAATGTATCAATTCCACCAAAAGAAAAGATTGTTGGATATTCGCCCCCAGAATAAAAACCCACAAATCTCATAGCAAACTGGCTTTTTTCTGTTATGTAAATATAATGCCTCATATCAATATTACTTTCAATAAATTTCTGTTTTCCTGAAAACTTTGGAGATATGGAATAAGAGATTTGCCCTCTTGTTCCAGCCAAAGGAGAAAGCCAATCTCCAACTGTATTATCTATGTTAAACATTGTCATAAAAAATGGGTAATCCCTCTTGTATTCTATAAAATCATATTGAGGAATTCCATCAGAGATACCTGAAAGATAAGGCAACCTAAGTTTTACATACTGATAGCCAAGCCCAAAACTTAATCTGCTGTATATATTGAAAGGATATATAAGATAAAAAGTAGCACCAGAAATCCTATACCTTTCTTCTGTCTCAATTCTTCCAGATGGCTCAGAATAACCCATAAGGTAGTAGGATCTTATATCATAAAGATTATAACCCCATTGAGTTCTCCTTTTTAAATTCCAATACATTAAATTTATATCGGAATAAGTAGAAATTGTTTCCAGATCAACAAAAAAGTATTGATTTCCAAGAATATCTGAAAACCTCAAATATCCCCTTCCAGTTACTCTTTGATCTGTTGAAATACCTACATCCATAGAACCATAAGTAAATTCCAATTTTGACTTAAGTTTTTCTTTTATTTTTTCCTTTTGATAAGGAATAAATATTTCTGGTTCAAATATTTCTTCAGATGGTTTTTTTGTTTCCATTTCTTCAAAGGATAAAATTGCTTTTGGTGAAACTATTGAATAAACCTTAAAATTTCCTTTAAAAAGTCCAACAAATAAAAGTATTTCCTTCCCATCTGCTCTCTTTCCTACATAGGGCTGAAAACACCCAGTCCCTGCCTTTGTAATTTGCTCAACTATTTTTAATTCCAAATCCATTCTGTAAATGTTAGGGAAGTCCTCCCTGTCCCAAGTAAAATATATTGTCTTTCCATCTGGAGAAAATACTGCATCAGTGTGATTGCCTTCCAAAAAAGTTAATTGTTCTTTTTCTTTGCTTTCGAGATTTATTTTTATAAGTTGGGCATAACTTCCTCTTATAGAAGAATAGACAATAAATCTTCCATCTGGAGAGAAAACAGGTGAGCCATCATAAAATGAATCATTAGTCAAATTATTTATTTTTCCATCTTCTAAATCTAAGATATATATATCCCCTTTGTTATCTTTGTAACCTTGAAAGGCAATTTTTTTGCCATCTGGAGAAAAGACAGGTGATAAGGGCTGATCAATGGGAACTGGAATTTCCTTTTCAATTTTTTTTGAAATTAAATTTATCAAATAAAGATTTTTACCCCTTTCCTTTCTTCCAAAAAAAGCAACAAAATTTCCATCTGGCGATATAGAAATATCCCTGCCCATCTCAGGAGCTGTTGTTAAAAATTGTGAAGAAATATACTCAAATCTATGGATAAGCCCTTCTGTCAAGTTTTCAAAGACCTCATCGCCTTTTATTGTAAAAACAGCAATATCTACATCATTTTTATAAGTCGTAATGGCTGCAAAGAGTTCAGTTGAAGGAAGGAGAACAGGAGATAAAAAAGAGGCTTGTTGAAATTTTTCTTTTAAAATTAATGGAGTTCCATAATTTTCTGGTTCACTCCATTCAACAAAATAATTTGCATATAATTTTCTCAAATACAACCTAAAAAGTCGATCAAAGGTTAATGGTTCAATATCAAAAGCCCTTTTTAATGCCTTTTCAACTGTTGATTCTAAGTTTGTTCTGTATTCATAAAAAAACCTTCTCAATCCCTCTTCCCCCCATTGTTTTTCTATGAAATCAAAGACAGCATGGCCAAATCTGTAAGCCATATAGCCATAAATACCTTTTGTTGTAATTGTTGGAATTTTATCGTTATATACATAATCCCTTAAAATCATCCTTGCTTGGGAATTTTCATCTTTTGCCATATAAGATGCCATTCCTTCAAAAAACCATTGAGGAACTTGCTGGGTTAATGCTTTTGCTACTTGTCTTTGAAAGAAAAATTCAAATTGAAATATGTGGGTTAATTCATGCAAAATCAATTTTTGCAGTCTTTCTTCGGGTAAATCAATTGGCATTACCATTCTGTTTCTAATTGGCTCTGCAAAGGCACCAACACCTTCTGGAATAAAACTTAATAAAACATTTGTTTGTTCAAAATCAAAATGGGTTTTGTATAAAATTAAAGGAATTGTTTTTTCAATTTTATAATTAAACTTTGAAGATATTTTATCATAAGCACTTTCTGCCATTGAAGAAACCTTTTCCAGTGTTTTTTCGTCTAAATCATAAAAATAAATTTCAAAATGGGTTGTACTATAAATTTTAAAATTGAATTTGTTATAAACAATTTTGTTTTTTCCAAAAGGAAAAGAAAAGGTAGAAACAAAAAGAAATAAAAAGAATAATCTAAAAAGCATAAAAATACCTCTTTTGCAAAACAGGTCTTTTAAAAAATATTTGTTCCAATTTTTTTTCAAAGGAATGAACACCCTCAAAAAAAGCAGTTACAAAATCATAATGGCTCCCCTTTTTTTCTAAAAAGTGTTTGAAACTTTCATCATATAAAAGTTTTCCTTCCTTCCCATCAAAAACCCATATTAAAAGTTCTAAGGAAACACCAGTCCTTTCAACAAGCTTCTGCCTTCTATAAATTCTTCCATCGTAGGGAGAGACATACTCTTCAACTTCATAACCAGACCTTTCCTTTATCTCAAAATTTAAAACCCCTGATATAACAAAATTTCCATTATATTGCTCACAAATTTTCATCCAAAAACTTGAATCATTTTTTAATTTTTCAATATTTGAAGAAGGTAAGGATATACCAAAACTCTTTATAGGCAAAAAAGATTCACCTTTTGAAAGCATCTTTTCAAGGTAATTTTTTAGCTCTTCTTCTGCTTTTTTCCCATAAGGAGTTGGTTCATCTTCCTTTTCCGAAATTACCAAAAATGGTGCAATAACAATCTTTGAACCTTTCTCTAAGGAAACCTTTGGTTTTGAAGGAAGTTCTAAGGATACTTCCCAAACAGAAGGAAAAAGAGAAAAGTTAAGGAGAAGGATAGTTAAGCTTAATATAATTTTCAAACCTTTCATAATTTGCCTTTATCTTTTTATTATTAGGAGAAATTTTCAATGCTTCATTATAATAATTTTTTGCTTCTTCAATTTTTCCTAAAACTTCACAGATTACTGCTAAATTATTCAAATACTCTGGATTTTTTGGCTCCCTTTCAATTGCTTGCTTGAATCTAAATTCTGCTTCCCTGTAAAGCTTTAATTTAAATGCCTTTGTCCCAATTTTTGCATATTCTTTTGATGAAATTTCTTGACTCGTCTTGCAAGAGAAAGAAAGGATTAAAATCAAGAAAAGAAATTTAAATTTCATGTTATATTATTATACTATGTTATTTAAAGAATTTCACCCCTTCCTTTTTCATAAAAGTTTTAACTTTCAAAAGGCAACCTTAGAACTGGGAAAATTAAAATCCTTGGAGGAGCTTTTTAAATTTTTGAAGGAAAAAAATTTTCCAAAAGAAGAGGAAAGGGAAGTTGAAAAAATAAATAATTTAATTGAAAAGGAAAAGATAGAAATTGTTTATTATTCCTCAAAAAATTATCCAGAACAATTAATGAATATTAAAAACCCACCAATTGCATTATTTTTAAAAGGTAAACTGCCAGAAGGTTTTTATTTTTCAATAGTTGGCTCAAGGAAACCTTTGCCAGAATCAGTTGAGGTGGCAAAACATTTTACGAAAGAACTTGTTTTAAGAAAAATTGTAATTGTTTCAGGGCTTGCAAGAGGAATTGATGGAGTTGCTCATAAAGAAACTACAAAAAATAGTGGAAAAACAATTGCAGTTTTGGGCTCAGGACACCTTAAAATTTATCCACCAGAACATAAGAATCTGGCAAAAGAAATTGAAGAAAGTGGTGCAGTTATATCAGAATTTCCACCCTTAACACCACCAAATCCGCAAAACTTCCCACAAAGGAACAGGATAATAGCAGGGCTATCAAGAGGAGTATTACTGATTGAAGCTGGCTTGAAGTCGGGTTCTATGAAAACAGCAAACTTTGCAATTGAAGAAGGGAGGGAACTGTTTGTTATTCCTGGAGATGTTTTTGAAGTAAAGTATGCAGGTTCAAATTATTTAATAAAGAAAGGTGCAAAACTTGTGCAATCAATTGAAGATATCTTAGAAGAATTCCCTCAAGAAAAATTTGAAAAAATAAAAGAAAAAAAAGAAGAAATAGATTTAACAAAAGAAGAAAAGGAAATTTTGGAATTTATGGAATTTGGTAAAAAGATAAATTTTGAAGAACTCTTAGAAAATTTTAATTATGAAAAGTTATCAACAAATTTAACTTCCCTTGAATTAAAAGGTCTTATAGAAAAACTTCCTGGAAATTTTTTCATAAAAAAAATTTAAATTAAAATAAAAATTTTATATTTAAAAAACAAAAATTTAAGGCAGATCTTAAAAATTATTTTATAATGCCACTCAAGATTTTTAAAAAATTAATATATATTTTCAGATATCTAATTTACCCATTTTCTACTAAACCAATAAAACTTTAATTCCAATTTTAAGATCTTAAACTTATCTTAAATTTATGTTTTTTCATTTGATCCCTATTTATATTTTTATTTTCTTCCATATTTGCTTTCCAGTTCCATTATCAAATTGTGATACTTTTCATGGACATCTTTTCCAATTTCTTCCCTTTCAACCCTTTCAAATTCTTTTAAAAGATCAGTTTGTCCTTCATTATCTATATGCATATCTGCAATTACATATAGAATGTTATCTTCTTTATTTATATGATCATTTAAAAGAGAAGCATATAGACGAGCATTCTTTATGAAATTTGCTTTTTCTAATTTTTTATCTTTCATTGCAATTTCCATATTCCTTACATAATCCCTGCCAAGGTCATGTTCATATAACATAACTGAAATAGGACCGCCTTTTTCTGGAACTCCATACTCCACCATCTTTTTAAATAAGAGTTTCTCTTCTTTTGCATGGTGACACTTATCAGCAAAATTTTTAATAAAATCGATAAGATTTTCTAATTCTTCAAGAGGAAATTCAACTCCTTTTTCCATTGAATTTGCAATAAAATCTATTATCTTTAAAGCTTTAATTATAACCTGGTGCTCTTCCTTTAGAATTTCAATTGGTTTCATAAATCTCCTTACAAAAATTTTTTAACTTTTCTTTTAAAAATCCTTAAAATAAATTTCTTTTTAATTCTAATTTATCTTTTCAATATGAATTACATTAACGCCATCTTTTGTATAACTTATCTTACCTTTTACCTCTACTTCTTTTCCTTTATAGTCATCTAATTTAATATCTTTGAGTGAATCGGGACAAAATTTAAAAATATTATTATCTGCTGTAACTAAAACCTTTTCACATTTTTCTGCTTTGTGTAAATCACAATGCATACAGACAACTTTTCCCTTTACTGTACCTTCTTCTGTTTTAAGAACTTCTTTTCCTATAAGAGGACAGCTCTTATCACCGCAGGCAAAAATACTCAGCGAAAAAAACAGTAAAAACAAAAAGCTCAAAAAATAAAACTTTTTCATTTGACCTCCTTATAAGCTTTTTTATTTTTTAACCAAAAAAAACTTAAAATTATTTCATTATTCAATAATCTAAATATATGTATTATTATATAACATTGACACATTATAAAATTTTTTTTAATATAAACAAAAATAAAAGAAAGGAGGTGATTTTTAATGAAGAAATTGTTTTTTGTTTTTTTCCTTTTGATTTTTGGAACTGCTTTTGCCTCTGAGCAAAGGACTGCCCCAGGACCAGCACTTTTTGCAGGTGAGCATTTAAAGTTTTATCTATCATCAGATGATGGAGACCATATGGATGGCTGTGATATGGATGAGGCAGAATGTCCAGATGAAAATGAGTGTGAAGAAATGCACGAAAATTGTATGGGAGATGATGATATGGGTTCCTGTCATGATATGATGGGAATTTTTACTTCAAACTTTTTTATTATGTTTTTGCTAAAGTTTTTCGGTTTTTAGAAAATGAGCCCCCTTAATTTAAGGGGGCTCTATTTCTTTCATTAAACAAATTATTATTTTTTCCAAAATTTCATTTTCATTTAATTCATAAAAAACCTTTTGCTTTATTCTTTTGTATTTTACAATATTTTGTGCTCTTAATTTCTGAAGGTTTTGAGAGATAAATGCTTGTTGGAAGCCTGTTTTTGAAGCAATTTCATTTACACATAATTTTTTATACTTATATAAAAGCAAAAGGATGTAAATCCTCCAGGGATTTGAAAATGAAGAAAATAAATTTGAAAAATTGTGCAATTTATTTTTTATTATTTTATCTTCCATTTTGAACCTCCTTCTTTCTCCAAAGTTTATAAATTGGTGGATAAATTAAAAGTTCTAATAAAAAGGAAGTTATAAGTCCGCCAATCATAGGTGCTGCAATCCTTTTCATCATATCTGCACCTGCACTTGTAGAAAACATAATTGGCAGAAGTCCCATAAAAGCAGCTGCAACTGTCATCATTTTAGGCCTTATCCTTTTTACTGCACCATGAACAATTGCTTCATCTAAATCCTTTATATTTTTTAAAATTCCTCTCCTTTTGTAGTCCTCATAAGATAAGTCCAAAAACAAAAGCATAAAAACACCTGTTTCTGCATCAAGCCCTAAGAGAGCAATCATCCCAACCCAGGCAGCAATTGATACATTGTAACCAAGGATATAAAAAAGCCAGATAGCACCAATTGCAGAAAAGGGAACTGCCAAGATAACAACAGTTGATTTAAAAAAGGATCTTGTGTTTGCATAAAGCAAAATAAATATTAAAGCAATTGTAATTGGAACAATAACTTTTAATCTTTCCTTAACCCTAATCATATTTTCATATTGACCACTCCATAAAAGGAAATATCCTTTTGGAATATTTACTTTTTCCCTCACAATTTTTTTTGCTTCATTCACATATCCTCCAATATCCCTTTTTTCCATATCTACATAAACATATCCAGTTAAAAATCCATTTTCATCCCTTATCATAGAAGGACCTTGCAAAAGCTCAACTTTTGCCACTTGATTTAATGGAATTTGATATCCAGTTGGTGTTTTTATAAATGTTCTTTTCAGTGTTTCAATGTTTTCCCTTATCTCTCTTGGATACCTTAAATTCACTGGGTACCTTTCCCTTCCTTCAATTGTATATGTTATATTTTCCCCTCCAATTGAATGGAGTATTGCCAGATGCAAATCTTCTATTTTTAAGCCATACCTCGAAAGTTTATCTCTTTTAGGTATTATATCTAAATAATACCCACCAGAAACCCTTTCTGCAAAAACACTCCTTGTCCCTCTTACATCTTTTAATTCCCTTTCAATTTCCATTCCAATCCTTTCAATTTCTTTTAAATCAGAGCCAAAGATTTTTATTCCAATAGGAGTTCTGACACCTGTTGTAAGCATATCAATCCTTCCCTTTATAGGCATTGTCCAAGCATTTGTAACACCTAAGAATCTCATTTTTTCATCCATCCCACTTATAAGTTCTTCATAGGAAATTTTATCAGGCCAAATTGCCCTTAAAAACTTTTTTAAAAACTCTGGCGCCCAATTTGAATACCATCTTTTCTTTTCTCTCCATTCTTTTTCTGGTTTTAAAATAATTGTTGTTTCAATCATTGAAAGGGGGGCAGGATCTGTTGAAGTCAAAGCCCTTCCTGCTTTTCCAAAAACCCTTTCAACTTCTGGAAAACTTTTTAAAATTTCATCTTGTTTTTGAAGGAGCTTTTTTGCTTCTGCAATTGAAATACCTGGGAATGTAGTTGGCATATACAAAATTGAACCTTCCTTTAAAGGTGGCATAAATTCACTTCCAAGTTTAAAATAAAAAATTAAAGAAAAGAAAAATAAAATTGCTGCAAAAATTATAATTTTTTTTGGATGTTTTAAATTAAATCTGCAAACTGGTTCATAAATTTTAAATAAAATCTTTGAAATTGGATGCTTTTCTTCTTTAAAGTAAGTGCCAACAAACATTTTAGTTGCAAGAAAAGATAAAAATTTTGGTTTAAAACCAAAGGGATCAATCCTTGCAAAGAGCATACGCATTGCAGGGTCAAGGGTTATAGCAAGGATTGATGCCATAAGCATTGCAAGGTTTTTTGAGTATGCAAGGGGTTTGAAAAGGCGGCCTTCTTGTTCAACTAATGCAAAGATTGGGATAAAAGAAACAGCAATAACCAAAAGGGAAAAAAAGACAGCAGGGACAACTTCTTGCAATGCTTCCAATCTAACCTTATGGAAATCCCCTACCTTTCCACCTTCAATCCATCTTTCTATTTTATTATATGCATTTTCAACTTCCACAATTGCTCCATCTACAAGAACTCCAATTGAAATTGCAATACCTGCCAAAGACATTATATTTACAGTTACACCCATAAAATAAAGTGGTATAAATGCCAAAAATACAGAAATTGGAATTGTAAAAATTGGAACAAGGGCAGATGGTATATGCCATAAAAAGATTAAAATAACTAAAGATACAATTATCATTTCAATTTTAAGTTCATGTTTTAATGTCTCAATTGCCCTCTCAATCAAATTAGCCCTGTCATAAGTTGTGACAATTTCAACACCTTCTGGAAGGGATGGCTCAATTTCTTTTATCTTTTCTTTAACTCTTTTTATTACATTTAAAGCATTTTCTCCGTGCCTCATAACAACAATTCCACCAACTGCTTCCCCAAAACCATCCAAATCAGCAACACCTCTCCTTATTTCAGGTCCAGTTTGAACTTTTCCAATATCTTTTATTAAAACAGGTGTCCCATCCTTTGAAACTTTCAAAACAATTTTTTCAAAGTCCTCAACACTATTTGAATATCCTCTTCCCCTAACCATATATTCAAAGCCAGAAATTTCTAAAAGGCGTGCACCTATTTCATTGTTTGATTTTTTTATTGTCTCTGCCACTTCTTTTATATCAATACCATAAGATAAAAGTTTATTTGGATCAACTGTTATCTGGTATTGCTTTTCCCATCCACCAATTGATGCAACTTCTGAGACGCCTTGAACTGCTTGAAGGGCATATTTCAAATACCAGTCCTGAAAACTCCTTAAGTCCTCAATTGAATGCTTCCCACCCTTGTCTAATAAAGCATATTGAAAAATCCATCCAACTCCTGTGGCATCGGGACCTAATTCAATCTTTGGTCCTTCTGGAAGGTTTGCTTCTATTTTTTTCAAATACTCTAAAACCCTTGACCTTGCCCAATAAATATCAGTTCCATCTTGAAAAATTACATAAATAAAGGAAAATCCAAAATCAGTAAAGCCTCTTATGCTTTTTACTCTTGGTGCACCTAAAAGAGAAGTTATAATTGGATAAGTAATTTGATCTTCTATCACTTGCGGAGGTCTTTCCCATTTTACATAAATTATAACCTGTGTATCTGATAAATCAGGTAAGGCATCTAATCTGATTTGTTTTAATATATGATAAGCATATAAACAAAGGGCTAAAACAATAATTATTACAAAAATTTTATTGTTTGCTGAAAATTCCACAATTTTCTTTAACATAAGGAACCTCCATTAATGTTTATGCTCTTGAAAAGCAGCCCCAAGTTTTGATTCAGAATCCAAAAGGAATGTCCCTTTTGATGCCACAATTTCCCCTTCACTTATTCCTTTCCTTATCAGTGTTTTTCCATTTGAGGCAAGCCCAACTTCTACTTCCCTTATTTCAAAATTATTTTCAGAAACCTCAACAAAAGCAATTTTTCTCAAGCCAGTATCTACAATTGCTGTTTCTGGAACAATTATCCCTTCCTCTTCCTTTGCATTTAAATAAACATCTACATACATTGATGGCTTGAGTTTGAAGTCACTATTTTCAAGGTCAATTCTCAGCTTTAAAGTCCTTGTCTCTTCATTTATGTATGGATAAATATAATTTACCTTTGCTTCCCTTTTAAAATTTAAATCAAAGGGAAGAAAAATTTCTGTACTTTGTCCTAAAAAAATAAAAGGGGCTTCACTTTCATAAACCTCTGCTTCAATCCAGATCTTTGAAAGATCAACAATCTTGAAAAGTTCCATTCCACTTTCAATTTTTTTCCCTTGAAAAACATCTTTTCCTAAAACAAAACCAGAAAATGGAGATTTAAGTGTAATGTTTTTTTGTACAAATCCATTCTTTTCAAGTTTTTCAACGAATTCTTCTGGTACATCAAACAAAAGCAGTTTCTTTTTTGCACTATCATATAAAATTTCTGATGCTCTCTTTACTTCTTCAAAATTTGATTTTTTGCTTTCATCATATCCCTTTTTTGCTGCTAAAAATTCAACTTGAGCATTATAAAGTTCTTGTGAATAAATGCTTAAAAGAGGCATATTTTTTTGAACATATTGTCCTTCAAAATTAACAAATAGTTCTTCTACCCATCCAGAGACCTTTGCATAAAAACTTTTTATCCTCCTTTCATCTGGTAAGACAATCCCAACTGCTTTTATCTTGGAAGACAAAACCCCTTTATATGCTTTTGCTTTTTCTATTCCAGAAACCTTTAAAAGATTTTCAGAGGTTTTAATTTCCATTGAAGTTTTATGCTCTTTGTGTTCATCTTTTGGCATAATATGCCCTTTGTGTTCATCTTCTTTTGGGACTAAATCCATTCCACATTTAGGACACTTACCTTTTTCATTTGATAAAACTTCTGGATGCATAGGGCAGGTATAAACCACTTCCTTTTTTTCTTCCTTCTTTATTGGAACAAGTTTCATCCCACAAATTGGACAATCCCCTTCCCTATCAGATGTGTAACTTGGATGCATTGGGCAATGGTAAATTATTTTTTCCTTATTTTCATTTTTACAAGAAAAGGTTATTAAAATTAAAGATATTAAAAATAAAATAAATAATTTTTTCATATTCTCCTCCTATCTATTTAAATGGTATAAAATTTTAGATTTTGCTATAAATTTTTCTGCTTCTATTTTTGCAATTTCCACTTTTCCTTCAATCCAAAGATTTATATCTTCAACAACAGTTGAAAAATCCCCTTTTGATGAGATAAATAATGCAAGGGCTGCCTCTATTGCAGATGAGGAATTTTGAAGATAACTTTCATTGTAAACCTTTAATCTTTCCTCTGAATTTTTTAAAATTTCTTCTCCCTTTTCCAAATCTTCTTTTACCTTCAAAATTGCATCTTCAAGCATTTTTTCATAAGAGTTTTTTTCACTTTCCTTTGCATAAATCAATGGAATTTGCTTTTCTTTTTTCCAAAAGGGAAGTTCAATTGAAGTGCCAACAGTTATTGCTGGATCCATTCCACCTCTTAAACCAATTCCAGAAATTAAGGAAAAATTTGGTTTTAAGGCAAGCTTTTGCTCTTCTAATTCCTTTTCTTGAAGTTTTAAAAGAAATTTAAAGTACTTTATCTGTGGTGATTCCAAAAATGCTTTTTCCTTAAAATTTGCATCTAAAACCAAATTGGGAAGATTTTCAATTTTTATATTTTCAAAATCAAAAGAAGAAATCCTTGAAAGTTCTTCTATAAATAATGAAATTTCTTGTTCTTTCTTTAAAACTTCTGCTTTAAGTTTTCCTTTTAAAATTTCCAATTTTAAATAACTTTCAACAGGTGAAGTTCCAGAAGATATAGAAGCAGAAAGGGAAGTTTTTATTAAATCTAAAAGTTCAATGCCTGCTTGAAGCCCTTCCTTTTCTTTTTCAAAAGAATAAAGGGCTGCCCAGATTTCCCTTATTCTTTTTACAACCTCTGCTTCTGCAATTTTGTAAAAATAATATGAAATCTCCTTTTTTGCCTCTGCCACTTCTTTTGCTGCTTTTCTTTTTCCTGGATATAATAAATTTTGCTTTATATTAAAACTCAACATAGACATCTCTTCTTTTCCATATGAAAAATTGTCAAAACCAATATTTTGATACATTACATCTAACATAGGATCTGGAAGTGCAGAAGAAGGTAAAATTTCTTCCTCCCTTGCCTCTATTTCTTTTTTTAAAGATAAAAGGTAAGGGGATCTTTCCTTTGCAATTTCAATGATTTTATCAAGAGAAAAATCATTTAAAAAAAGTAAAAATAAAACAAAAAACATAAATCCTCCTTAAATTAAATTTTTTAAAAATTAAATAGGAGGATTTATCAAATTAAAAGTTGGCAGGTAATATAAATTAAAGGCGGGGATTTTATTTTGATTTCTTTATTACTTTGCAGAAAAAAATTAGTTAAATTTTCAAAAAATATTTGAATTTTTTCAAAGGACTTATTTAATTCAAATTGATAAAGTTTTGTATAAATATCAAAATCTTTATAAATATTAACTATTTTACAGCAACTATGATTTTTATGCTCCTTTGAGCATTTGCAAACACTATCTTTTGACATATTACAAATTACATATTGCTCTAAAATAGGAGAAGAAATAAAAGAAAAAAAGAAAAACAATAAATAAATCTTCATCATTTATAATTATAACACAAATATAGTTTTAATTATTTCTTTATAAAAATGGAAAAGGAATAAAAGGGTTTTAAAGAAAGGTGGAAGGTTGGTTGTATAAGATATTGTTTTAAAAGAAGAACTTCCTGATTAAAAAATGTTGGTTTTAAAAATATTGATGCCGTAATGCTTCTTTTAATGTTTTATTTTAATTTAATGCTAT
>JBBISU010000030.1:0-4903 GCA_037441225.1 Acidobacteriota bacterium | reverse complement strand
AAAAATATTGATGCCGTAATGCTTCTTTTAATGTTTTATTTTAATTTAATGCTATAATAATTAAATGTGGTTTGCTTTAAAATATAAAGATGATGCTTTGATTTTGCTGGATCAAAGGAAGTTACCTCAAAGAGAGGTTTATGTAAAGTGTAAAAAATTGTCTGAAGTGGCAAAGGCAATTAAGAATATGGTTGTAAGGGGAGCGCCTGCCATTGGTGTTTCTGCTGCTTATGGTTTTTTGATTGGTGCAAAAGAAGGAAAAAACTTAAAATATATTTTAAATGTTTTAAAAAATACAAGACCTACTGCTGTAAATTTATTTTGGGCAATTGAAAGGATGGAAAAGGTCTGGATTGAAAGCAATTGTTCAATTGAAAGATTAGAAGAAGAAGCAAGAAAAATTGAAGAAGAAGATTTATTATCCTGCAAAAAAATTGGTGAAAATGGTTTTCCTCTACTTAAAGATAAAAAAAGGATAATGACAATTTGCAATGCAGGTGCCCTTGCAACTTCTGGCTATGGAACTGCTTTGGGTGTTATTAGAAAATGCAAAGAAAAAGGAATTAGCCAAGAAATTTTTGCTCTTGAGACAAGGCCCTTCCTGCAAGGTGCTCGCTTGACTGCCTGGGAACTTTCAAAGGATAAGATTTCCACAACTGTTTTATGTGATAATATGGCTGGATGGGCTATGAAAAACTTAAAAATAGAAGCAGTTATAACAGGTGCAGATAGGATTGCAAGAAATGGTGATACTGCAAATAAAATTGGAACATATCAACTGGCAATTTTAGCAAAGTATCATAATATCCCTTTTTATGTGGCTGCCCCTGAATCAACAATTGATAAGAAAATTCAATCAGGAAAGGAAATTTTAATTGAGGAAAGGGATACAAAGGAAGTTTTAAATTTTCAAGGTAGAAGGATCACGCCTTATAATGTCTCTGCAAGAAACCCTGCCTTTGACATAACTCCTTATGAATTGATAACAAAAATAATTACTGATAAGGGTTTTTATGAGCCATAAAGGCATATTAGCCATTGAAACCTCTTGTGATGAGACATCAATTGCCTTTTGTGAAAATTATAATGTAGTATATCAATTAGTATCATCACAGGTTAAAATTCATAGGCCCTTTAGAGGAGTTGTGCCTGAACTTGCTTCTCGTTATCATTTGATAAATTTGCCAATCTTGATGAAAAAATTTCAAAAAGTAATTCCAAGAGAAAAATATAAAAAGATAGCAGTGACAACAGGACCTGGGCTTGCTCCTGCTCTTTTGGTTGGTTTGTCTTATGCAAAAGGGCTTTCAATAAACTTAAATTTGCCCCTTATTCCAGTAAATCACATAAAAGCACATCTTTACTCCCCTTTCATAGGCAAAAAGGATATTCCAAAATCTTTTTTAGGGCTTGTTATCTCTGGAAGCCATACTTCCCTTTATTTAGTTGAAAAAGGCAGAGAAAAAATCTTAGCAAGGACAAGGGATGATGCGGTTGGTGAAACCTTTGACAAAGTTGCCCGTCTTTTTGGGCTTCCTTATCCAGGAGGTCCGGAAATTGATAAGTTGTTTTCAAAAGGTGATTTTAAGAGATATAAAATTCCAAGCCCAAAGATGAGTGATAAATCTATGGATTTTTCTTTTTCAGGTATAAAATCCCATATTTCGAGGCTTATCCATCAGGGTTTTAAAATAAAAAATGGTGATCTCTTAAGCAAAGATGCCCTTGATTTGATTTCTTCTTTTCAATATAAATTAGTAGAAATATTGATAGAAAGGTTAAAATATTTCCAAAAGAATTTGAAAGTTAAAGATATATCAATTTCAGGTGGTGTTTCTGCAAATAAATACTTACAGGAAGAAGCAAAGAAATGGGCAGAAGAAGAAAATTTAAACCTTTATTTTCCTGATAAAAAATTTATAACTGACAATGCAGGAATGATTGGTTATCTAACAGAATTGAAAAATTTAAAACCAAAAAATATTGAAAAAATTGACATTATGCCAAACTGGGAGTTTTAATGGATAAGATAAGGAACTTCTCAATAATTGCCCATATAGACCATGGGAAATCAACATTGGCAGATAGAATATTGGAACTGACAGGCGCTGTTTCAAAAAGAGAAATGGTTGAACAAATTTTAGACAATTTAAAAGTTGAAAGAGAAAGAGGTATAACAGTTAAGGCAAGGTCTGTTACATTAAATTATAAAGGATATATTTTAAATTTAATTGACACCCCAGGCCATGTAGATTTTACTTATGAGGTCTCTCGTTCTCTTTCTGCTTGTGAAGGGGCAATACTTTTGGTTGATGCAACACAAGGTGTTGAGGCACAAACTCTTTCAAATGCATACCTTGCAATTTCAAATAATTTGACAATCATTCCAGTTATAAATAAAATTGACCTTCCTTCTGCAGAACCAGAAAAAGTAGAAGAACAAATAGAAGCTGTATTAGGAATTCCAAAAAAGGAAGTTTTAAGGGTTTCTGCAAAGACAGGGGAAGGTGTTGAAAAACTCTTGGATGAATTGATTTTAAGAGTTCCTCCACCAAAAGGAAATTTGGATGAACCATTAAAGGCACTAATATTTGATTCCTGGTACGATCCTTACAGAGGGGTTACTTTGCTCATAAGAGTTGTGGATGGTTCAATTGAATTTGGAAAAAAAATTTTATTATATTCAACAAGAGAAGAATTTGAAGTTGAAAGAATAGGTATTTTTAAGCCAAAAGAAGAAGAGGTAAAAAAACTTGGTACAGGTATGGTGGGCTTTATAAATGCAGGGATAAAGGATTTATCACTTGCAAGGATAGGAGATACAATAACAGATGCAAAAGATCCTGCAAAAGAGCCACTTCCTGGTTTTCAAGAGCTAAAACCAATGGTCTTTGCAGGGCTATATCCAACAGTCCCAGAAGAATTTGAAAAATTAAGGGATTCCTTAGAAAAATTGCATTTAAATGATGCTTCTTTTACATATATTCCAGAGGTTAGCACTGCTTTGGGCTTTGGCTTCAGGTGCGGGTTTTTGGGTATTTTGCATATGCAAATAATTCAAGAACGCTTAGAAGAAGAATTTGGGGCAAAACTTATAATTACATCCCCTTCCGTTGAATATAGAGTTTATTTGACAGAAGAAAATTACGAGATTATTTCAAATCCATCGCTCATACCTGATGATGAAAAAATTTACAAAATTGAAGAACCTTTTATGGAAGTTACAATTTTTACTCCTTCAGAATTTTTAGGTGAAATTTTAAAACTCTGCGAAGGGAAAAGGGGAATTCAAAAAAAGATGGATTTTTTTTCAAATCAAAAGGTTATGCTTTTATATACACTTCCACTCTCTGAAATTATAGTTGATTTTTATGATAAACTCAAAAGTTGTTCAAAGGGCTATGCTTCAATGGATTATTCCTTTATTGGTTTTAAGGGTTCAAATTTAACAAAGTTGAATATTCTTGTAAATGGACAGGTTGTAGATGCTTTTTCTGTTGTCGTTCATAAAGATAAGGCATACGAAAAGGGTAGAAAAATTTTGGAAAAATTGAGAAAGAATATACCAAGGCAACTCTTTGAAGTAATTTTGCAAGCAGCAATTGGAAAAAGGGTCATTGCAAAGGAAAGGATTGCACCAATTAGAAAAGATGTTCTGGCAAAGTGTTATGGTGGGGATATTACAAGAAAGAAAAAACTTTTAGAAAAACAAAAGGAAGGGAAAAAGAGGATGAAGCAAATTGGAAAAGTTGAAATCCCCCAAGAGGCATTCTTAGAAGTTTTAAAAATTGACTAATATCATTTTGGTATTCAGTTTGCAACTTTGTAGATTAAAAAATTAAATTTTCAAATAAACACATTCCCAAACCCCATAACAAAAGGTTTTGAATGTGCAATAATTATAAATAAATATTTGTTCTTGCAGGGATTAATCTTGCTGGAATAATTACTATTCAAATAACCAATATAAATCAAATATAATTTTCTTGCACAAGAATAAAGAGATATAACATTTTTCTGCTTTTTGGTAGGTGCTTCAGTTTGCTCACCCTGCAAATAAGATTTTTATAATCATAGATATTAAAAAACAATAAAAGCAAATTAATTTATAAAGGAAAACTCTTGTTTTACAAAGATCTTCTTTTATGTTTTTAAAAAAGCTAATTTTTTAAATCTCTCAATATCTTCAATTTTTAAAAATTTTGATACAAATTCATTTGCTTCTTCAAGAAATTCAAGTTTTTCTTCTGCTGAAAGGCTTTTAAGTTCTTTTAGTTGTTCTATTGATGGCTTGAAAGAATATCCTTTAAAATTTTTTTTCATTTTCTTTTTCTAAGAGTTCTAATATTTCAAGATCTGCCTTATCTTGTTCTCTTCCTGAAATTTTCTTCATAAATTTTAAGTGTCTTTTAGATATAACTGGTATCTTGAAATCCTTCACATCAAACCATACAATTTCTTTTTCTATCTCATTAAAGGGAATTGGTTCATCTATAAATAAATCTATTTGATTTATTGGTTTATTTTTTTGATAAAAATTAAATACTATCATATTTTTTTCTTTTCTCCATTCATTCCTTTTTTTTGGCTCAAGAATTTCTTCAGCATCTAAGGGTAATTTTGGTACATAGCCAAGATTTTTAAGAATTTTTAAGAATTTTTTAAGATTATCTTTCTTGAGGGATACAATTAAATCAATGTCAACTGTAAGGCGCACAACACCATACAAAACTAAAGCAACACCACCAGTTACAACAAACTTTACATTTTCATTGTAAAGTTCTTTCAGGAGGTCTTCATAAAACATAATAATATTTTACACTAAAAACATTAAAATTAAAATTTTAAAAAATGTGATCTGAATCACATAAAAAAATAAAAATGTGTTATATTATAAGTAAAA
>JBBISU010000029.1:19063-35270 GCA_037441225.1 Acidobacteriota bacterium | reverse complement strand
CTTTATTATTAAAAACTATTAATCAATAAAATTGAGCAACATGGGTTAAAATTTAAGGATTGTTAATTTTTATTTCTTATTATTTTTATATTTCTGATTCAACAAGGATAGAGCCGCTTTCAACAGCTTCCATTTCTCTTACATAAATTTTTTTTATCTTTCCTTTTTCTGGTGCTTTTATTTCGTTTTGCATCTTCATTGCTTCCATTATCAAAACACCTTCATCTTTTTCAACAATTTCTCCTTCTTTCTTTAAAATCTTTACAATTTTTCCAGGGATTTGTGCTTTTATTTTCCATCCTTCTATTTTTTTTTCAACTTTTTTAAACTTTTCTTTCTCAATTGATAAGTTATCAAGGATTGTTACAGGATATTCCTTTGCATTTATATAAAAATTAAAACTATTATTTGCTATTTTATTTGCTAAAATTTCTCTTTGGGTTCCCTTTTCAAATAAAATTGAAAAAAGCCCAGGAGCAGATTCTTTTATCTCTGCATTATAAATTTCATCATTAAAGATAAAATTTATTTTTTCTCCCTCTTTTTTTGCTTCAATTTGATATTCTTTGTTATTTACTTTAATTAATAATTTCATCTCCATCTCCAGGGGGAAAGGGGTTGTTCTGGGAACAAGGTTCCTTCTTTTTCTTTCAAAATTAAATAAGAAGATAGCGCAAATAGAGGAGGTAAATCTTCTTTTTCTTCCCTGTGCTTATATTCTTTTAAAAATTTATCAATTGTCGCTGTATTATAAGTTCCATCTAAGAATTCTTTTAGTTTTAAAATTTCTTTAAAAAATGGAATAGTTGTGGCAATCCCTTCAATTTTATATTCATCAAGGGCTCTTTTTGTTCTTTCAATTGCTTCATTTCTATCCTTTCCCCAAACAATTAATTTTGATAAAAGGGGATCATAATCAAGGGGGACATAAAAATTTTCTCTTATTCCACTATCAACCCTTATTCCAGGTCCAGAAGGATTTTCTAAAAATAAGATTTTCCCTGGGGAAGGGGCAAAATTCTTTAAGGGATCTTCTGCATAAATTCTGCACTCCATTGAATGCCCTTTTATTTTTATTTCCTCTTGTTTTATCTTTAGTTTTTCATCAAAGGCAATTTTTATTTGTTCCTTTAATAGATCAATTCCTGTTACTTCTTCTGTTATTGGATGCTCCACTTGTATCCTTGTATTCATTTCAAGAAAATAAAAGTTTCCTTCTTCATCTCTTAAAAATTCGACTGTTCCTGCTGAATCATACCCTGCAACTTTTGCAACTTTTAATGCAATTTCTCCAATTTCCTTCCTCTTTTTTTCATCTACAACAACGGATGGTGTTTCTTCAAAGATTTTTTGATGCCTCCTTTGAAGGGAACATTCCCTTTCACCTAAATAAATCCTATTTCCAAAATGGTCACATAAAATTTGAACTTCAATGTGTTTTGGGTTTTTAATAACCTTTTCAATATAAATTGAAGGATCACTAAAATAACTAAATGCTTCTCTTTGAGCATTTTCAAAAAGGGATTGAAAATCTTTTATATCTTCAACAGTTCTCATTCCTTTTCCACCACCACCTGCTGAAGCTTTAAGTAAAACAGGTAGCCCAATTTCTTCAATTATTTCAATTCCTTTTTTCAAATTCTTGATTGGCTCAACAGTTCCAGGTATTATGGGGATATTATTTTTTTTTGCTTCCTTCCTTGATTCTATCTTGGAACCCAAAAGCTTCATACTTTCAGGATTTGGTCCAATAAAAATTATTCCTTCTTCTTTACACAATTTTGCAAATTCAGGGTTTTCTGCTAAAAAACCATAGCCCGGATGGATTGCTTCTGCTTTAATTTTTTTTGCCAGTTTTACTATTTCTTCATTTTTCAAATAACTCTGGTTTGCAGGAGCAGGACCTATGTAATGGGCTTCTTCTGCTAAAAGAACATGGGGACTTAAACGATCTGCTTCAGAAAATATAACAGCTGCCTTTATTCCCAGTTCTTTGCAAGCTCTTAAAACTCTTACAGCAATCTCCCCTCTATTGGCAATTAAAATCTTCATAGTGGAATATTCCCATGCTTTTTTTCTGGATTTTTATCCCTTTTATTTATGCAAGACCTTAAAGCAGAAATAAGTTTTTTTCTTGTTTGAGATGGAAATATTACTTCATCAATATAACCCTTTTGTGCTGTTATATAAGGATTTGCAAACCTTTCTAAATAATCTTCAACTAATTTTTTTCTTAAAACTTCTGGTTCTTTTGATTTCTCAATTTCTTGTTTATATAAAATATTTACTGCCCCTTCTGGTCCCATAACTGCAATTTCTGCTGTTGGATAAGCAAAATTTACATCACATCTTATATGCTTTGAGCCCATAACACAATAAGCACCACCATATGCTTTCCTTGTAATAACTGTTATCTTAGGAACAGTTGCTTCTGCAATAGCATATAAAAGCTTTGCCCCATGCCTTATAATTCCACCCCATTCTTGATCTGTTCCAGGCAAAAAACCCGGTACATCTTCAAAGATTAAAAGGGGAATATTAAAACAATCACAAAACCTTACAAATCTTGCACCTTTATCAGAACTGTGTATATCAAGACATCCCGCAAGATGGGCTGGTTGGTTTGCTATAATCCCAACTGAATAGCCAGCAAGGTTTCCAAAACCAACAATTATATTTTTTGCAAAATCCTTATGGACTTCAAAAAAGGAATTTTCATCCAGTACATTTTTTATTAATTCTTTCATATCATAAGGTTCTAAGGGGTTTGCAGGTATTAAATTGTCCAATTCCTTTTGTTCTTCAATTTTTTCTTCTTTAAATTCTTTTTTTGGAGGAAATTCCTTATTATTTTGGGGGATATATGATAAAAGTGTTCTTATAATTGAAAGTGCTTCTACATCATTTTCTGCAACAAAATGGGCAACACCTGAAATTGTTGCATGGGTCTCTGCGCCACCTAATTTTTCCATACTAACTTCCTCATGGGTTACAGTTTTTATAACTTCAGGTCCTGTAACAAACATATAAGAAGTTCCTTTTACCATAATTATAAAATCTGTTATAGCAGGTGAATAAACAGCTCCACCTGCACAGGGTCCCATAATTGCAGAAATTTGTGGTATTACACCTGAGGCAAGGATATTTCTCAAGAAAACATCGGCATAACCAGCAAGGGAGCCCACTCCTTCTTGTATTCTTGCCCCACCTGAATCATTTAAACCAATTACTGGTGCTCCATTTTTCATTGCCAAATCCATAATTTTGCATACCTTTTGAGCATTCCTTTCACTCATTGTCCCACCAAAAACTGTGAAATCCTGAGCAAAAATATAGACAAGTTTTTTGTTTATGGTTCCATAACCAGCAACTATTCCGTCTCCCAAAATTTTCTTTTTATCCATATCAAAATCATTACAAGTATGGGTTGCAAATTTATCAACTTCTTCAAAGGAAAAGGGATCCAGCAAAAGTTCAATCCTTTCCCTTGCTGTGAGTTTTCCTTGTTTGTGCTGCTTGTTTATCCTTTCTTCTCCACCACCTTTTAAAGATTCTTCATTTAAATTTTTTAATTTATCAAAATAGTTTTTAATTTCCATATTCAAATTTTAATTTAAAAAAAAATAAAAATCAAATTTTTAATGTCTGAAATGTCTGCATCCAGTAAAAACCATTGAAATGCCTAATTTGTCAGCAACTTCAATTACTTCCTTGTCTTTTATGCTTCCCCCTGGCTGTATTATTGCTTTTGCACCTGCCTTATGAATTTCTTCTACACCATCTGGAAATGGGAAAAAACCATCGGAGGCACAAACACTTTCCATCAAAGAAAATTTTGCTTTCAATACAGCTGTTTTTACAGAATCAACTCTTGAGGTCTGCCCTGAGCCAATTGCAAGGGATTGCTTATTTTTTACAAATACTATGGCATTTGATTTTACATTTTTTACCAAATTCCAGGCAAAAATTAAATCATCCCAATCTTTTTTTGTTGGTTTTTTCTTTGTCACTACTTTAAAATTGTTTATATCTTCAAGATGTTCTTCCCACTCTTGAATCAAAAGACCTCCAGATACTCTTTTTATATCATAACCAGATCTATTCTTTGGGATTTTTAAAGAGATAACCCTTAAATTCTTTTTTTTGGAAAAAATATCAATTGCCCCTTCTTCATAAGATGGAGCAACAATTACTTCAAGAAAAATTTCTGTTAATTTTTTTGCTAAATTTTCATCTACTTTTCCATTGAAAGCAACTATCCCGCCAAAAGCAGATAGGGGGTCACATTCCAATGCCTTTTCATATGCCTCCATCAGATCCTTTCCACAGGCAATTCCACAGGGATTGTTATGTTTTATTATGGCACAACAATTTTCATTGAAATTTGCAACTATCCTTATAGCAGATTCTATATCTAAAAAATTATTAAAAGATAATTCTTTGCCTTGATATTGATAAAAAGAATGCAACCCTTCAACTTCATTTTCTAACTTATACAGTGCACTTCTCTGGTGAGGGTTTTCACCATATCTTAAATTTAAAACCTTATGCAAACTAAATTGCAAATAACCTGGAAAAATTTCTTCACCTCCATTTAAATATTTTGAGATTACATAATCATAATGGGAAGTTATTGTAAAAGCTTTTTGTGCCATTTTTTTTCTAAAATCCAACGATATCCCGCCTTTTTCCATTTCTTTTAACAAAACTGGATAGTCCTCAGGATGCATTACAACACAAGTTGAGTTAAAATTTTTAGCAGCAGCTCTTACCAGTGTTGGACCACCTATATCAATATATTCAATTGCTTCTTCTAAGGAGCAAGGATTTTTTATAACCTGTTCAAAGGGATAAAGGTTTACAACTACAAGGTCAATTGGCTTAAATTCAAATTTTTTTAATTCCTCTAAATGTTCTTTTTTTCTTTTATCTGCCAAAATTCCACTATGGATTGCCGGATGGAGGGTTTTAACCCTTCCATCTAAAATTTCAGGGAAACCAGTTATTTCACTTATTTTTGTTACTTTAAGCCCAAGTTTTTCTAAGAATGTAGCAGTTCCACCTGTTGAAATCAATTCTACTCCCAACTTTGATAAACTCTTTGCAAAATCTGGCAATCCATTTTTGTTATAAACAGAGATTAAAGCTCTTTTAATTTTAATATCCATAAGCAAGCACCCATAATTTATTATTTATTTGGTGGGGTTTTAAGGGTCCCCACCTTCCCCCATTTTTTATCCATACATAATACCATATATTTAGAATTAAAGAAAAACTCTTATTAGTAAAGATTTGTGCAACTCCATATGAATTGCTTCTATCATCAAAAGAAAATCTGTTAAGCAAAATATCTCCTTTCAAATAGCCATATTTTAGCAATGTAAAATATTCTTTTTTTTCATTTTTTTCAATTTCTAAAAAATTTTTTATTTTTCCTTTAAAAAAATTTATATCAAAACCATAAAAAACAACTGGAAATTTTTTAAATTTTTTTTCTACATAGAGAGGGAAATCATATTTTATATGGCTCAAAAGTTTTTCTTCTGAAACTTCAATAGTGTAAGTTGTTCTTATTGTTTGAACTGAAATTTTACCCAATTGGTAAATAAAATCATTAACGGGTTTTTTTTCATAAAAATGTTTTGTCAGCTCTTTTATTTCCTTTTCAATTTCTTCTAAATTTTTATTTTGATTTCTTCCGTCCTTGATTCCTTTTTTAAAATCCTCAAGATTATCATTTACTATAATTTTTAATTCTGGCGGGGAATAATTTAATGCTTTTTCTATAATTTTTTCTTCCGAAGAATTGTTTAAAAAATAGAAAAAATTTAAAATAATGAAAAACATTATTTTATAAAGAGCTCTTCTGCTTTTAAAATTTCAATCTTTTCTGGTTTCAATTCAAAATTCTCGTAAATTTTATCTTCTTCAAGGGTTTTACAAGGTGTACTTGGTGTTTGATAAACAATAGGTGTTGGTATTTCAAGTTCTAATATTTTTTTAATTTTTTCTGCCTCTGGAGTTATTATCACTATATATAAATTATTCCAATCCAAATATTTTTTTATAACTTCTTTTACTTCCTCTATTTTTATATCTTTCAACCTCTTATCAATTTCTTCTATAAAATCCGAGTAGCCATAGGTATCGCTGTCCATTAAATAACCCAATCTCCTTGAAAGGGTTTGAACCCATAACTTTGAATATCCCCGCAAAAAATTTACTGTTTCTTGAAAACTTTTTTCTTCAATCTCTCCTTCAACTAATTTTTTTAGTTCATAAAGAGCCATTTTAATAGAAAAAAGGGCATTTTCATTTGCCACAGGCCTTATCCAGATTGAAAAATATTGGGCTTTTCTTGGGATATTTGGAATTGCAAAGGTTGTGCCACCATCCTGGATGAAATGTTCTGCATAAGCATAATCTCCATAATTTAATCCCCTTTCTTCTCTCATTTTATTCATCAATACACCATTAAAGGTTCTATGTTCGCCAAAATAAGATATTGCTACCATTAGAGGTATAAAGTCAGGGTTTGATCTATTTATATCAACTGGAAAACCAATTGAAATTGCTGAAGCCATTGAATTCTTTTTTATAAGATATAAATTTTTGCCCTTTGGTTTTTTTATTTCAAAATCCTTTTTTGGAAAAAATAGTTCTGCTTTTAATTTTGCAAAATCTTTTTCAATTTTTTTTGCCTTATTTAAATTAATTGGTCCACCAATTCCAATCTTTAAATTAGAAAATTTGTACATTTCTTTATAAAAAGCTTGGACATCCAGCAAATTTATATTTTCAAGGTTTTCTTTTAAACCAACGACTGGATGTTCAAAAGGAGTATCTTTATAAATTAGCCATTGAAGTATTTCTTTCCCTAAATCTTCATCATCTGCACTTTTCAAATCATTTTCTAAGTAATTTATAATTTTTTTCTTAACCCTAAAAAAATCCTCTTTGTCAAACCTTGGTGATAAAAGCAAATCCTTAAAAATTTTATAAAATTTATCAAAATTATCTTTATGGACTTCTCCAACGAAAGTAGTAGATTCTTTGTCCACAATTACATAAATTGAAGCTGCAAGGGGCCATAGTTCCTTTTGAACTTCACTAAAAGTTAATTTTTTTGTTCCACCTTCTACAATTAAATTAGCAACCAAATTTGCAAGTCCTTTCTTTGAAGGGGGATCATCCTGGGAACCTGTAAAGAATTGAAATCTTAATACAATTGTTGGGGAAGTTTCATCTGGGAAATAAATAATTTTTGAAATCAAAATAGATGAGGAAAAGATGAAAATTAAAAGAAGTATTGACCTCATAAATTCTCCTTTTGATACAGGATAACTACTGTGCTATTTTCTTTACTTAAATATTTCTTTGCTACATTTTTTATTGTTTCATTGTTTAACTTTTTATATAAATTTATATATTTCTCAAGGGAATTGAAATCTCCTGATAAGGCAAAAAACTCTGCTAAGACATTTGAAACCCTTGAAGGTGTGTTTAAAGAAGAAAGGAATGAATATAGTTTCCTTGACTTTATTTTTTCAAGTTCTTCTCCTGAGACACCTTTTTCCATAAGATTTTCTAAGGTGTCAAATATTTTTTCTTTCACTTCTGAAATTTTTTCTTTATCATTTAATCTCAATATTATATAAAATAAATAAGGGTCTCTATGGAATTCCCAGAAAGCTTCCAAAAAATCAGCAACCTGTGTTTTATTTATAATTTCTTCATAAAGAGGAGAGATTTCACCAAAAGATATTTCTGCAATGGCTTCTAAGGCAACATTTTCAATGTTTTCACTTTCAAATTTAGGTCCATGGAAACCAATGAAGAGGAAAGGCAAAGTTGGATTTTCCCAAATTATTTCTGTGCTTTTTTGTTTTTTTTGGATTGGTTCTTCTTCAACTTTTTTTATATCTGCTTTTCCTTCAAATTTTCCAAAATATTTTTGTGCTAATTGAAAAACTTCTTCTAACTTTAAATCTCCTGCCACAATTACAGCAATGTTATCTGGTCTATAATGCCTTTTATAAAATTCAATACTATAATCATAATTTTCAGGCATAGCCAAAATATCTTTTAAGAATCCCATAGTAGTATGCTTGTAAGTATGTACCTCATAAGCTGTATCATGCATCTTTTCAAAGAGGGCAAAGAAAGGGTTTGAGGCGGATTTTCTATACTCACCAAGGATTGCTCCTGCTTCTTTTTGGAATACTTCCTTTGAATAATTTAAGTTTATGAATCTATCTGATTCAATTTCAAAAATTTTTTCTAAATTTTCCTTTGGAGCAACTATATGATAACAAGTAAAATCATCAGTTGTGTAAGCATTGGAATCAGCACCCATATTCTTTAATATTTTATTATATTCTTCCGAAGAATAATTTTTTGTTCCCCTAAACATCATATGTTCAAAAAAATGGGCATAACCGCTCTTCCCTTCTTCTACTTCATTCCTTGAACCAGCTCTTACAACAGTATAAAAAGCAATTATATTTGGACTATTTAATGGAACTGCCACAACTGTTAAGCCATTTTCAAGGTTTTTTTTGTAAATCTGAAAAGGTAGTTTAATATCAGCAAACATATTTAAACAAACAAAAAGAAATAAAATTAAAAATTTCATAAATTCTCCTTTTAAAATCTATTGAGATCATAACTCTTTTAATTTTACCATATTATTTTGTTTTTTTAAATTGAATAGGTATTACAATTTATGTATAAGTTGCATTAGTGTTTTAGTTCCAAATTTATTTTTCCAAAATCGATGAAATCTCATAAATATTTTGAGAAAAGTAATGATTTTTGAGGATTCTATAACCTCTTTTAAGAACTAAACTACTATGTGGCCCCATACTTTATATTTAACAGTATGCTTTTAAATTTAACTTCCTGTATATTTCTTTTGTGAAGGGAAAAAATAAAGTTGTGATTTTTCAACATTCCTTTAAAAGTGTAATAAATTAAAAAACCTAATTCCAATTTATTTTTCCATTTTCAAAAAATTTATGAATGAAAAACCTGACAAGTAGACAAAGATTGATCGAATTGCTGTATATTTGAAATAAAAATAAAATTAAGTTCAAGAACATTCATTAAATAATTAGAATTTTTATAAGAAGAAAAATTTGAAAATAATATTTAGAAAAATAAAAATTATTAATTAAATCTTTATATGCTCAAACTTTAACTATTCCATATTTTTTTTACAAACCACTAAAAAGAAATTACAATCTTATCAATTGATTTTATTAGTCGTAGATTATTTGTTGGAGATGTAAGCTCATAAAAAATTATGGGAGATGATGTGGGCAATAAGTCGTTGTATTCATTTGGGAAACTGTCTTGTGAATGAAAATCAGCTTTTTCTATGTCATTAACTGGATCAAGTGCAGGATCTAAAGGATATTTTTGTTTGAATATTGCATCTCCTAAAACTGGATACTGGTCATTTCTTAAAAGCCCTGGAAGGCGGGTTAAATTAAAATTCCAGTTTGATAAAATGTTTGGATCTGATGGTGTGTAAATTACTGGAATTGTTGAAGAAGAAAGATAAACAACAGCATAGACAGTGCCTTCTGTCTCCCAACTTGATGTGTCTTGTATATATTGAAAAGAACCACTTCCATTTGTGGAAGTTGTACTCTGTCCTATTAAATTTCCATTTCTGTCATAGTAAGTAATTTTTATATTTTGATTGTAAAAGTGATAATTCCCAGACAAATAAACGGGGTCATGTAAATAAAATTCCTGTGTCTCTGTTGAAAATGTCTCATCTGTGTAAGTTCTCAAAATTGCACCTGACAAAATTTGAATTTCTGCATTTGCAATTTCATAATTACAGGATGCCTCCCAATTTGCTTTTATCTTATAGGGACCTGGAGATGGAAAATTTACATTATTAATTGTACTTTGTAAATCTAAATTGGAACTATGATAAACATTTAATCCAGAAATCTCTTTGCTCCACTCTGTTCCATTATAAGTTACAAAATTTAATCCATTCCAGTAATAATTTTCATCCAAGGTAAGTAAGACAATTTTTAATAATGAATTGTTGTAGTTTCCAGAAGTGTTTGTGTTTTGAAGTGTAGCATTTATTGTTACATTATCACTTAAAGAATAATTTGTTTTGTTAGTTGCAAAAGGAGAAATTGAATTTGTATTTCCATTTGGCTCTAATATAATGTTTATTGAATCCCAGGGAATAGATCCATCATCTGCATTTATATTCCAGTTCCCTGTTTCATCGCTTTGATTAAAATTATAAAAATCATTAAACTGCCCAAATCCATTTGCAACTTTGGTGGAATTTTTCTTTTCTTCCGTCTTGATGTAATGCAAATAAAAAATACTTGAAGGAGTAAAGTTAAAACCCTTTACATAAACAATTTCACAATTTGCAAATTTTGTTCTTGTTTTTGAATAAATTTCATCTTCATAAGAAACAAGCATTGAAATTTTTGCCTCATCAATTACAGAAATTGAGTAAGTTGGGAAATTTTGCGAGGTGGCAGTTATCTGAGTTGTAATAATTTCTCCCTTTGGCACACCTGAAGGGATTTGAACTTCTGCAATTATGCAAAACTCTCCTCCATTTCCAGGGATTGTTCCAGTATTTGTTATAATTGAACCATCACTTATAGAGCCATCACAATTTGGGTCTGACCAGAAAACAACTGTTGTTCCATACTCTGAAGAAAATGATAAATTTGCAATATCTGCTGAACTTGAGTTATTTTTAATTATATGTGCAAAATAAACAGAAAAATTAGCAGGGCAATAAGATGCATTTCCTTCTGAATCTTTATATTCTGGCGTGAAATTGAACCTTGGCTTAACAGTTAAAGTATCCTTCAAAGTTGCTTGTCTTCCAACATTTATCTCAGAAGTTATTGCATAGCAGTTTATTATATTTTCTATTTCATAAGTTGCATCAGAAGGAATATCAATTGAGAGAACAAAGTTAAACTCAACTCCTGGGTTCAAGGTCCCCGTATCAGGGAAGTTATCTGAATTTGTATCAAAAGATGGATTTATATAATCCCCTGCATCTGTAAAGTCCCCATCTCCATTTAAATCAGTTGCCATTAAGGTATCTCCTGTCCCATCTCCATTTGAGTCATAATATAAAGATAAACTCCAACTCTGTGTTTCCAGAACTTTAATTGTTACGAAGTCCGGGGCAAGGAAATGCAAAATCGTATGTGCAAAATTTATAGTTGAAGATGGCATCCCAGTCAGGTCAAGAGCAGGATATATTTGAATATCCCCTATATATGTCCTGTCTATGGCAGAATCATCCGCATCTTCTCCTTCAATCCATCCATAAATGGTTGTCTCATCTACAGTATTATTTAAACTTGATGGAATTGTAATCCTTAAAATTATGCCAAATTCTTCACCCGGTCCAATTGTTCCTGTATCTGGAAAATTATTTGAATTTGTATCAAAACTTGAATTTAAATAATCATCTAAGTCATCAAAGTCCCCATCTCCATTTGAATCAGTTGCAATGAGTGTATCAAATGAATCATATAAAGATACAGACAAGCCAAGAGTTGAGTTTACTTTAAAATCAGCAATTGCATCAAAAGTTCCAGTGTTTTCCATTGTATGGTTGTATTCTTTTATACTTCCACTTTGTGTGCTTCCTTCATTGTCTGGTTTTACAGATACCAAATAAAAACCGAAAGTTCCAATTCCTCCATTTGGTCCACCACAGTTGTCATCAATTTGTGTTGGGATATTTGGGCTATTTGAAGAACCAACATGATAGTAAATTCCAGTTCCAACAGGGACACCTAAATCACTCCAGGGAACTCTTGTCTCAAATCCAGTCCCATTTGAAAAACCCCCTCTCAAATTTCCATAATTTCTAATTTGTGTTCCGTAAGTTCCAATAACTGTATACCCATCTGCATATCCATTTTCATCTACCATAGGATCTGGATCAGTTCCATTTTGCGAATATCTGTAAAGATATACATCAGTAGTACTGTTTTGCCCTTTAAAACTTACTCTTAAAATGAAATCTTCATTTCCAAGGAGTTTGTCCCCACCAACATCCATATAAAACCAGAACTCCTGTGTGTTTGAAGTTGAGCCGTATCTTGTTTGATAAATGTAAATATAAGTATTGTCAAAAGTCCAGGCAAATGTGTTTAAATCCCTTCCATTTGTACCAACTGGACAATCCCTGTCTTGTGAAAGGGTTGAGCAAAGGGATGGGTCCATTGAGCTTCCATCATCATCCATTGTAACCTGGATAGGGTTTGCAAGCACTTCTGTCCAGTCAGATGGATTTCCATCTACATTAATTGTCTTTAAAGTGGGTGTGCCAGCAAATAAAGAAAAACTCAAAAATAAAAAAATAATCAATTTAATTGTTCCTCCCGAATAAAATTTTATGCAATTTATATGCCAGAAACAATAAATAATTCATTTTTATTCCCTCCAATTATATAATATAGGTCAAAAATCCAGAAAAAATGTGATCTGGATCACATTTTTTGTTTGTGAAGAAAATAACAATTATGAAAAATTTATTATTGCACCCTATTACAATATTACATGATTTTGCAAATTTGTGGAAAAGGGCTTCCAAAAATTAAAAATCAAATTTTTTTTAATAAATATGAAAACAGACCTTTAAAATTTATAATTATTTTGTTTTTTTTATAATTTTTTGTTCATTAACTTCAATAATATTTCTATGTAATAATGGTATCTTATATCTTTTCATTAAATTTGATAAATCTCCTTGAAGATTTTCCTTCAATATTGGTTCACAGGAGGAAAATTCAATTGAATCATTATATTCTCCAAAAGAATAAATCAAAAAGAGTTTGTAGCATTCAGAAGAAATTTCGTCTTGAAAACCTAATATCTTTGGCTTTTTTGAATTTAAATTAAAAGGGCAGGTTTTTTCTTTCTTTTCAATTTGTTGAGCCCATAAAAACCTTTTTAAAAGTTCTAATTTATCAATTTTAGCTTTTTTAAGCAATTCTTCAAAAACATCAAAATTTCTTAAAAGATAAAGCAAAATAATTGGGTCGCTACCAGAGTTATTAAAGAAACTTTTAAAAGCATTTTCATCTTTTTCTTTCAACAAGGGTATATAAAAAAAATCGCATTTTGGATAATTTTCTATGTTTTTCTTTAAACTTTCAATTGAAGTGCTATCCAATTTAAAACCAAGGGATGTCTCTTGAAATCCATCCAGGTAAAATTCCTTTTGCAAATCAAATAACAAAAAATATATTAATAAAATTATCATACCTTTGATATTATGCAAGGACAAGGAGAATGCAAAATTATTCTTTCAACCTTTGAACCAAGGGCAAAAAATTCTTCTTCTTCATCTGATTTATTCCCTAAAAATAACAAATCAATTGCCTCTTCTCTGGCATACCTTAAAATCTCTTTTTCAATTTTACCTTTTAAAATTTCTAATTTATCTAGTTTATGTTCTTTTTCAATTTCTTTTAATTTTTTTCTTGCTTCGCTTTCCTTTCCTTCAACTATATGTATTATATGCAATTTTCCCTTTGTTTTTTCTTTAAACTCCTTTGCCAGTTCCAATGCTTTGTATGAGGACTTTGAAAAATCCATACAAACCAATAACTCATTATAAGGACATTCCTTTGATGGTGCCTTTACTTCTGGCGGGACAACATAAACAGGGATTTTTGAAAACTTTAAAACATTTAATGTAGTACTTCCTAATAAAAATTTTGCTATTCCTCTTCTCCCATTTGTCCCCATTAAAATCAAGTCAGATTTTTTTTCTTCTGCTATGGACAGAATAGCCCTGTCAGGGAAAATATCCCTTCTTGTAATTGTTTCAAATTCAATTTCTTTTAATTTTTCTGCTTTTTTACTTAAAAAATTTTTTGAAATTTCTTCTGCTTTTTTTATCAGTCCATCCTTTTCAGGAAAATGGTATAAAGGATTTGATGGGTCATCCTGATGGAGGATTTGAGCATTAAATAAAATAAGTTTTGCCCCAAATAAAAGGGAAAGTGTTAAAGAATGGGGAAGGGCATTTTCTGCTGCTTCTGAAAAATCTGTTGCATAAATAATATTTTTAATCATAATAATATTTTAACATATTTATTTTATAAAATAAGTTATAATTAAAATGATGGATAAGGAAAAAGAAAAGAAGATCTTGATATTGGCTTTGAAAAAAAACTTGATAGAAGTTTCTGATTTAAAAATTTCAGAGGAAGATATTTCAAAGGGTCAAACAATTTCAAATTCTTCATTAGAATTTTATGAAACAATTAAAGCACTTGTTTCAAAAGGAATTCTAAAAGAAGAAGATGTTATACTTTTAGAAAAAGAAATTGAAACTTTTGAAAAATCGACAATTGAGTTTTCAAAAGAGGAGCAAAAAGAAATAAAGGAAAGTCCAAAAAAGAGGTATAAAATATTAAAACTTTTAGGTGAAGGAGGGATGGGGAAGGTCTACAAAGCTCACGACACAAAGTTAAATAGGTATGTAGCATTAAAGTTTTTAAAAGAAAATGATCCAGAAAAACAAAAAAGGTTCTTAAATGAAGCACAGGCACAAGCAAGATTAAAAAGTGATGTGATTTGCAAGATTTATGAAGTAGGGGAAATGGATGGAAAGCCATTTATTTCAATGCAATACATAGAAGGAGAAAATTTAAGAAGCGCAGCAAAAGAAATGAATTTAGAAATGAAATTAAATATAATAAAAAAGTGGCAGAAGGCCTTCAAGAAGCACATAAAATTGGGATCCTTCACAGGGATGTAAATCCAGCAAATATAATGATTGAGAAAGATGAAAAAGGTGAACCAAAACCTTACATTATGGATTTTGGTCTTGCAAAAGAAGTTTCAGAGCCCTCGGTTACCCAAGATGGAATGATAATGGGAACTCTTTATTATATGTCTCCAGAACAATCAAAGGGATTAAATCAAAAATTGGATAGGAGGTCAGATGTTTATAGTTTAGGTGCAACTTTATATGAAATTTTATCAGGTAAACCACCATTTACTGGGAATTTTATAGAAGTATTGGATAAAATTCAAAATCAAACCATTAAGAAAATTAGATCCAGCCATACCAAAAGATGTGGAAAGCATTACAATTAAGTGTTTGGAAAAGGATCCAAATTTAAGGTACGATACAGCAAAAGCACTTGCAGAAGACCTTGATAGATTTTTAAACGGAGATCCTATATTAGCAAGAAAAACTACATTTATTTATCATATATATAAAAAAATCAAAAAAAATAAAGTTGTCTATTTGACAGCTTTAATTGCCTTTCTAATTGTTTTAACATTTTCTTTGATGTGGATAAATGAGAAAATTACTTATAGAAAAAAAGCAAAGATAATGCAAAAGTTTGGCGAAGAAATAAAAGAAATTGAAAGCATAAATAGATTTCCACATCTGAAAATAAATATAATGAACCAGAATTTTTATATTCTTATGGGCTTGTATTGGGAAAAATTTATCAGGAAGAATTAAAAGATTTGGAAAGGATAAGAAACAAGGAATTAAGAGAGGCAAAAAGGAAAGAATTGGAGGAAAAATATAAAAACAAAGCTCTTTTTTACATCAAAGAAGGTAAAAAAACAAATAAGGAACTGGCTGATTATTCTGAAATATTGATATATTTTTATGAAAAGGAGTATAAAAAAGCACTAAAAGAGGCATTTAAATTTGAAGATAAAACATCTTGGTTTTACGAAATTTATAAATTAAAAGGAGATATCCATATTGAAATTGGAAAAGAAAAAGAAAATATTGGGCAGTTAGAAGAAGCAGAAAAAGAGTATATAAAGGCAAAGGAAATTGGAAGAAGTGATGTTTCATTATACATTGGTTTGGCAGATTTAATGAGGTTGAAATTTAAAAATTATGCTTTAAGAGGAAATCTTAATGAAAAAATATTCATAAAGGCAGATAGAGAAATTGAAAATGCCCTTGAAATAGACCCTCAAGATGAAAAAATTTACAATTTGAAATCACTGATTTTTTGGAATTGGGCAAATGAATTATTTAAATATGGAAAAATCCTTTGGCTTTTCTTGAAGAAGCAATTTTATCAGCTGAAAAAGCCATTTCATTAAAAAGTGAGTTTTCTTCTGCTTATAATAATTTAGGTGTTGCCTATATTATAAAATCAAGCTATGAAGAGCAAAATGGAATAGATTCTTT
>JBBISU010000029.1:0-18963 GCA_037441225.1 Acidobacteriota bacterium | reverse complement strand
GAAAGATCCAAGGGAATCTTTAAAAATTGCCATAGAAAGACAAAAAAAAGCAATTGAAAAAAATCCTAATTACTTAAGTGCTTTGCTCAATCTTGGTGTAAATTATGCAGAAATTGCTCTTTATGAGGCAGAAAAAGGAATTTCCCCTGAAAAAAATTTAGAAATATCAAATAAATATTACAAAGAAGCCCTTAAAATAAACCCAAATTATGCAAAAGCAATAAATAATTTAGGAGGGAATTATATTGAATTATCAAAATATAAAATCAAGATTGGCGAAAATCCTGAAAATTATTTCACATTATCTGAAGAAGCTTTGAATAAGACATTGGAAATTGAAAAAATTTCACCATTTCCTCTAAATGATTTGGGTGAATTGTATTTTCAAAAAGCAATTTATGATATTAGAAAAGGCAAAAATCCCGAAGAAAATTTTAAAAAATCCCTTAAATTTTATTTAAAAGCATCAAATATTTATAAAAGCTGGACAACTCCATATTACAATATGGCTATGTTAATTTTAAAATATGCAAATTATAAAATTTCAAAAAAACTTGATCCTTTGAAAGATTTTGAAAGAGAAGAAGAAGCAAAAAAAGCACTGTCAATAAATGAGAATTATTGTTTACATAATGAAATTATGGCAGAAATACTTATAAGTAAAGCAGAATATTTTTTAGTAAATAATAAAGAATTTAAAAATTTTGTAAATGAGGCAGAAAAATTTATAGAAAAAAGCATAAAAGAAAATCCTGAAAATGAAAATATTTATAAATTAAAGGATAAATTATCAAAGATTAAATTAAAATAAGTTTAATATTCAAAAGCTGATGTCTTTTTATAGTTTTATTCCTAAATAATTTAATAACATTGAAGCAAAAATGCAAATTTGATAAATTAATGGATAGGGGGTTTTATATGGTGGTTGGTAGAGGGTAGCATAAATAGAAATGCTTAATAAAACAAATATTGGTATCAATATTAAAAATGAATAAATCCGTAAGATTATAAAAACTATTCCAGTTATTCCAAAAAGGACAGGGATAAAGTGCCCGTAAGGGAAAGAGGGATTTTCCTTAAAGTATAAAGTATTTTTTATTAAACTTAAAGAAAAAGGCAAAGAAAAATGCAAAGAAATTAAAAAATTTTGTAAATCTATTTCTTTCAAAGATGAAATTGAAAAAAGCAATAAAAAACCATATATAATGTGGAAAATAAAGAGGATTTTTGGATTCTTAATCAAATAAGATTTAACCCATAAAATTATCAATAAGGCAAAAGGAATTATGAAATATTTTGAAAATATTGAAAAAGCTGAATAGATATAGATTAAAGATAAAATTATTGAAAATATTTTATATTGCTTTTCTTTTTTTGTTGTAAATAAGATTAAAATAATAAGCAAAGAAAAGAAAGGAATAAAAGAAGTTTTAAAATTTTCAAAGAAATTAAAAAGGAAAAAAGAGAAAAAAATATAAAGCAAGGAAAAAAGAAAGTTCAAAAGCATAATAAAATTTTATCATATTAAATTAAATTTGCAATTCAAAACAAAAGGTTTTAAAATATTTTGCTATGATTTTTTTGAGAATTTTTTCACTAACTTTGTTTTTTGTGGCCTCTATTTATAGCCAGAGTAATGAGGAATGTCTTGGCTGCCATAGTGAAAAAGGCTTTTCTATTAAACATGGAGTAAGAATAAAAGACTTATATGTTGAAGAAAAAGAATTAAAAAATTCAGTTCATAAGGATCTAGACTGCATAAATTGCCATCAAGAGCTTGAGGGCACAGATTATCCCCATAATGCACCCTTAAAGCCTGTTTTTTGTGGTCAGTGCCATGAAGCAGAAGAAAAAATGCATTCAGAAAGTTTGCATGGGCAAGCAGTAAAAAAAGGGGATCCTTTAGCCCCAAGTTGTAAGGACTGCCATAATTCTCATAATATTTTGTCTTCAAAAGATTTAAATTCCAATACATCACCATTGAAAATTCCATACCTTTGTGGCAGGTGTCACAGGGAAGGAGCACCTGTTCAACTTCAAAGAGATATTCCACAAAATAGGATCTTAGAAAATTATACTGAAAGTATACATGGAGAAGGGCTTCTTAAAAAAGGGCTTGTTGTTTCTGCTAACTGTACTTCCTGTCACACATCCCATTTTATTTTACCTCATACAGATCCCAGATCTTCTATTGCTCGAAAAAATATTTCAAAGACCTGCTCAAAATGCCATGCAGAAATAGAATTGGTTCATCAAAAAATAATAAAAGGGGAATTATGGGAAAAAGAAGAACATATTTTGCCTGCTTGTGTTGACTGCCATCAAGCCCATAAGGTAAGAAAAGTATTTTATGAATTAGGGCTTTCTGATAAAGAATGTTTAAAATGCCATATTAAACCGGATTTGAAATCAAAAGATGGAAGGTCAATGTATGTGGAGGTGTCAGAAATTTTGTTTTCAGCTCACTCAAAGATTGCTTGTGCCCAATGTCATACAGAGGTATCAGCTTTGTATAAAAGACCTTGTGAAGGGATAAAGGAAAAAGTAAAATGTGGAAACTGTCATGAAGCAGTAGCAAATGATTATTTAAAGTCAAAACATGGGCAACTTTTCCTTGCAAAAGATGAGAATGCCCCTTATTGTACTGACTGTCACAATACCCATAAGATTTTGAAAAGAAGTGATGCGGGCTCTGAAATATTTCCAATGAATGTTCCTAAGCTTTGTGCAAAATGCCATAGAGAAGGAGAAAAAGCAGCAAAGAGATATAAAGGAGAAGAGAAAGAAATAATTAAGCACTACACAGAGTCAATCCATGGTAAAGGGCTTCTCAAAAGTGGTTTAACGGTAACTGCCACTTGCACTAATTGTCATACTGCCCATCTGGAACTGCCAGCAAAAGACATAAACTCAACTGTAAATCCAAAAAATTTACCGCGGACCTGTGGAAAATGCCACATAGGAATTTATCAACAATTTACTTCTTCAATACATTATATAGCAAAGACAGAAAAAAAGCTTCCAACTTGTGAAAATTGCCATTCTGCTCATACAATTAAAAGAGCTGATCAAGACATTTTTCGTTTTGAAATAATGGATAAATGTGGGAACTGCCATCAAGAAATTGCAAAAACATATTTTGAGACCTTTCATGGAAAGGTTTCAAAATTGGGCTATGCCAAATCAGCCAAGTGTTATGATTGCCATGGTTCTCATAATATACTTCCACCAGAAAATCCTTATTCAACTTTAAGTAGACAAAAGGTTGTTTCAACCTGTCAAAAGTGCCACCCTGGTGCAACAAGAAGATTTGCAGGATACTTAACCCATGCAACCCACCATGATCCCGAAAAATACCCCTATCTTTTTTATAGCTTCTGGTTTATGACTTTTCTTTTAATTGGAACTTTAAGCTTTTTTGGAATCCATACAATTCTTTGGTTTTTGAAAAGTTTTAGAGAAAGAAAGGAATATGAAAAGGAAATACCAAAAACAAAGTACTTAATTAGAAGATTTGAAATATTTGAAACATATTTACACATTTTAATGATAATTTCCTTTTTATCTCTTTCAATTACTGGGCTTTCTTTAAAATTTTCTTACACAAACTGGGCTTATTTTATTTCAAATCTTTTAGGTGGTTTTAAAGTAACGGGCTTTATCCATAGGATTTCAGCAATTCTTATGTTTTTTGTATTTTTTAGCCATTTATATTATCTCTTTACAAAGAAAAGAAAAGAATATGGAAACATTAAAAATTTAATCTTTGGAAAAAATACAATGATTTTTACTCTCCAGGATATTAAAGATTTTTATTATACAATTCTTTGGTTTTTTGGCAGAGGAGAAAAACCAAAATATGGAAGGTGGACCTACTGGGAAAAATTTGATTATTTTGCAGTTTTTTGGGGAATTGCAGTAATTGGCTCAACGGGATTAACTCTCTGGTTTTCTGAATTTTTTACAAAATTTTTGCCTGGCTGGCTTATAAATGTTGCAACAATTATCCATAGTGATGAAGCACTACTTGCAACTGGTTTTATTTTTACAATCCATTTTTTTAATACCCATTTAAGGCCAGAAAAGTTTCCAATGGATACTGTTATATTTTCAGGAGGACTTACTGAAGAGGAACTAAAATTAGATAAGCCAAAAGAATATGAATATTTAGTTCAAAATAATTTAATTGAAAAATATAAAATGGGTTCCTTGCCTTCTTATAAAATGAGAATTGTAAAAATTTTTGCCTGGACAGCACTTTCAATTGGATTTTTTATAATTTTGTGGATAATTTATGCTATGATATTTGCTTACAAGTAAGGGGGTATTATGAAAAAGTTTTTAATTATTTTATTTTTATTTTCCTTAAATTTATTTGCAGGGATGAAAAATGAGGACTGCCTTTCTTGTCATGGAGTTGAGGGAATTGAAGGTGAAACTGCAAGAGGGAAAACATTACAACTCTATGTTTCACCTGATGCATTAAAGGGCTCTGCCCATGAGCATTTAAATTGCACTGACTGTCATATTGGTGCAAAGTCCTTTGAAAATGTTCCTCATTCAGACAAGCCATTGGAACTTGGTTGTACGGTTTGTCATGAAGACATATATCAGGAATACATTAAAAAAGATGTTCATGGAAGAGCACATAAAGCAAATAATCCAATGGCTCCTAAATGTGAGGGTTGTCATGGTGGGCATGATATATTCCCTTTATCAAATCCTCAATCAAGAATGTCAAGGCAGAATCAACCAGATACTTGTGGGAATTGTCATGGTAAGGAAGAAATTAACTTACAAGCAGATATCATTAAAAGAAATTTAATAACAAGGTATAAATCATCTGTTCACTGGCAGGCAATTGAAATGGGAAAGCCGGGTGCAAGTTGTACTGACTGCCATGGACACCATAATATTTTAAGATCCTCTGAGCCAGAATCAAGGGTTTCGATGGTAGGAATACTTACAACTTGTATGCCTTGCCATCCAAATGAGGTAAAGACATTTAAAGAAGGAGCCCATGCTCGTGCACTAACCCATGGTAATTTAGATGTTCCAACTTGTACTACATGTCATGGTGACCATGATATGGCTTCCTTAAGGATAAGAAGAGGAGATGCCCTCCAGTGGTCTGCAACACAAGTTTGTATTTGGTGCCATTCAAATGAAAGGATGATGGCAAGGTATGGGCTTGATACAACGCCTGTTAAAAGCTATTTAAAAGACTTTCATGGATTAACTCAAAAAGGAACCTTTGGTGCTGCTGCAACTTGTGCTGATTGTCATGATGCCCATCATTCTCTTCCTTCTTCACACCCTCAATCAAGGATGCACATTTCAAATAGAGCAACAGCTTGTGGAAGATGCCATGGAGAAGTTTCGCAAACCTTTGCAATGAGTTTCACTCATAAAACAACTATGAAAAAGCCAGGGGAAAAACTGGAAGAAATTATAAGAATTTTGTATATAATTTTAATCGCAATTTCTGTTTTTGGAATGGTTATACACAATTTTATAATTTGGCTTTGGGCTGTGAGATTAAAATTTATTGCACAGAAAACAAAAGGGCATTTAATGAGATTAACTCTTTATGAAATCATAAGCCATTTTGTCTTGTTTTTATCTTTTACAGGACTTGCTATTACTGGATTTGCTTTAAAGTTTCCAGAAGCTTTTTGGGTTAAATGGTTATTCTCATTAGGAATAACAGAAAGTATAAGAGCATTTTTGCATAGAACTTGTGCTGTTTTAATGGTACTGGATCTTTTAACTTTTGGAATTTACCTTCTATTAAACAAAAGAGGAAGAACAATTCTTAAATTTTTTATGCCAAGTTTAAAAGATATAAAAGAGTTTATAGAATTAATGAAATACTATCTGACAATTAAAGGTGAAAGGCCAAAGTTAGGTGTTTTTGATTATTCTGAAAAGTTTGAATTCTGGGCACTTGTTTGGGGTGCAATAATTATGGCAGTTACTGGCTTCGTCTTATGGTTTCCAAAATCTCTTCCTCATTATATACCTTCCTGGGTTATTAATGTTGCAAGGGTTATACATTATTATGAAGCCCTTCTGGCAACCCTTGCAATTATAATCTGGCATGGTTTTAATACAATATTTCATCCAGAAGAATATCCAATGAGTACTACTTGGCTTACTGGATGGGAAACAGAAGAAGAAGCAAAAGAAAAATATAATGAAACAGCTTTAAAAATAATGGAAAGAATAGAAAAACAGCCATAGAGTTTAGGGTATCATTTTTAAAGGGATCAATTGAGCTCAACCTATAAATTTCTTTATTTTATTTGATTTTGGTAGTGACAGGGCTTGGCCAGCCCAATCAGAAAATTTTTGAAAGGTGTGTTCATTTTACGGGGCTACTAGCAAGCTCCCCCCTAAAAGTTTTTATTTTTATATTCAGATACGCACAATTAAATATAAATTTAATTCTTATGGATGTTATTTCTTGAAATTATGGCAATTTAAGCAATCTTTTCCTTGGCTATGTTTTTCATAACCGCTATGGCAGGTAAAACAATCTTTTTTTGTATCTGGTAACCAGTTGTGGGGTTTGTGACAGTCAATACAATTTAAATCTGGATGTGCCCCTTTTTTATGTGTGCCTTTTAAATCATCATGGCAGGAAGAACAATCATTTTGTGGAAGTTTTTCCCCTTCTTCCAGATGACAAGTATCACAACCCATAGAAATCATTGGAAATTCTTTGTTTATTTTGTGGCATTCAGCACAATCAATTGGAGATCTTTTGCCTGCTTCATGGCACTTATAACAAAGTGCTTCCTTGTGCTTTCCCTTAAGTTCCATAGGATGCCAAGAAATATTTGATGAAAATTGAATTGTTTCAATAGGCATCTGGGGACTCCTTTGAGGCATTGTATGACAAATTTCGCAGGTAGTTGTCAAGGTTTTCCCATCCTCTGAAATATGCTTTCCATCGTGGCATCTAAAACAGCCAAGCCAGTTCCTATGACCAATATTATTTGGATATGTATTCCAATTTACATTCATTTCAGGAAAAACATTTGCCTTAAAGATTTCTTGTAAAATAAGAATTGCTTTTTCTATTTCTACTTTTTTGTTTTTAAAGATATCTGGATAATTTTTTCTGTAAAAGGATAAAAACTCTTCTTTTATTTTTTCAATTGCCTCATCTTTTGATTTGTATTCCTTTACAAGCAAATCAACAGAAATTTTTTTTACAAAAGGTAGTTCTAGTGATATATGGCCTCCAGATAAAGCATTATCAACTGCTTTTTCTGGTGGGGAAAAAATATGGGTTGGCCTGTTGTGACAATCCATACAATCCATTTCATGGGTTTGAAGTTTATCCAACTCCTCTTTTGAAAGATTTAATGTCTTATCTATATAAATTTTTGAGGAACCATCTTCTTTTACTGCTTTTACATAGGGAATTATCTGATATTTTTTATCTAATGGTTTGAAATAAACTTTATTTTGAAGAAGCATATGCCAGTGTATACCAGCATTTTTTTCAATTTTGGTACCCCCACCTGTTTTTAAAATTAAATTGATTTGCTCTGGAGTATTTTTTTCATCATATCTGAAATGGTATATTTCCATAAGTTGATTGCCATAAAATTTTTGAGGCCAATGGCATTCTTCACAGGTTTCCTTTGCTGGTCTTAAACTTGTTATAGGGGTTTCTATTGGCTTAGTATAAGTATTAAAAAGGACTGCCCAGACCTGTTTCAAACCTGAAATCTTAGATTTTGCATACCATTTTGCTCCTTCTCCAACATGACAATCTACACAAGTAACTCTGGCATGGGGTGATTTTAAATATGCTTGATATTCTGGCTCCATTACACTATGACAAATTCTTCCACAAAAGGTAACTGACTCTGTAAAAATGAAACCATTATATCCAATAAATCCTAAAAGAATTACCAGAAAAGTGCCTGAAATTACTGTTATTAAAAAATTTTTTCTATGAGCAGGATTATTTAAATCAACTAAAGGGTAAGGGAGTGCTTCGCTTATATGATATTTTTTTCTCCTCCTTGATTCTCTCCACATTCCAAAAAAAACAACAAATATGCCAAAAATTAGAAAAAATGGAAAAATCAGGAAAGTAAAAATTCCAATATAAGGACTTGGAGTTTTGATTGAGTATTGCCAAACTAATGTGGCAATAATTAAGCCAGCACTTATTAAAATTATAATAAAACCAACATAACTTATAAAATTTCTATGAAAAGCCAAACTTTTCTTTTTTTCCACAGAATTATTTTAGCATAAAAATAAGAAATAAAAATAATTATTGTGGCGGCAGCCCCCTTCCAAGAGTAGTATAGAATCTTCCTCCTGTAATTGCAGGGTCTCATTCATATCCCAATTCTTCAAAGTCCAAAAATTTTATATTAGGATATGTCTTCTTATAATGTTCTGGCAATTGGATTTCTTCTGCTTTTTTATGGCATCTGGAAGAATTTACTGCTTCTTTGATATGGCAATCAGTGCATCCTAAGGATTTTTTCTTTGGAACTACTTCATGATGTATGCCTGTATACATCTCTGTTTCAATAAATCCAATTTCACCTGAAAAAGGCATACCTAAATATTCCATTCATTCTTTTATTGCTTTTTGCCAATTGAAGTGTTCCCAAAATCCATTGTAAAGCTTTGGGACAACCAGTGTTTTTTCTTCTATATCATAGGGTTGTTTTGCTTTATGAATTTTAAAAGGATATATTTTAGATTCAGGATTTTTTCTTTCTCCTTCTATTGCATTTAATACGATTTTCTCACTTGTTTTTACTTTATCTCCTAATTTATAAACTTTTCTTTTTCCATCATACCATTTATAAACAGGAATATAATTTTTCTTCCAGATTTGAAAACCAAGCTTTTTTTCATATTTATAAATTAGCCCCTTTTCTTCTTTTTTAATTTTAAAATCATCCAAACCTGCCTTTGACCAGTCAAGATAAATTCTTGTAGGATATACTTTTGCTATATATTGAATATGACAGGTCTCACAGGCAACTGATTTTATATGATTATCTAAGTGTGAACCAAGAATCCCAGAAATCTTATGTGGTTTTGAACTATGGCATCTTGTACAACTTAAGTCTCCCTCTGAAGCAGGGGCAGAAAGGGATTTCCCAATTATTTTATGGTTTTTAGTATAATGACAATCAGTACAGTGCATTTGAAAAGCACCCATATGGACATCCAAATCTGGTTCTGGAGAAATTAAGGCAGGTGAAAGGTCTCCATGTTTTACATTTGGTCCTCCATCACTATAGAAATGGCATTTTCCACAATTATTTCTTGAGGGGAAACCAATAGATGTTGCTATTTCTTTTAAATTAATTTGAGGATCAGGGAAGCCCCCACCAAAAGGATCTTTTTTGTATATTCCAGTGCTATCATGGCATATAAGACAATCAATCAATTTAGGATCATTAAAATCATAAGGTATTTTAACCCAACCATATCCAATATGGCAGGATGAACAGAAGGGCAAATTTGGTCCAGTTCCTATCATATGATTATTTATTATTGTATGTAACCCTAAATCAACAGCATGTTCATAACCTAAAACCTGAGGAGAATGCCCCCCCATTTAAAATGAACCGAATTTAGTATATGTTTTGCTTTTTCCTCATGGCATTCCAGGCATTTTTCTGTTACTTCTTTTATTTATTGAAGGGTTATCTGATAATTTTATTAAGTCCTTATGTTCTGGGACATTCTTTTTATGGCAGTCCTCACAATCTACTGGTGTAAAGCTTTCCATTGATATATTTTTATGGCAACCAATACATTGCCTGTGGTAAGCACCTTTTAAACCAATCCTTGCAGGATTATCTGGTTCATCAGGCCATCTATGGCATTTGTCACAGGCCTCTATAATTATTTGATTCATATCTTTGTGACAAGAATAACAAGGCGCTCCTAAATTTATTTACATATCCCTGTGGAATTCCTCTAAGGAAATCTCAACTCTGTCGCTTTCATCAAAACTTATTCTATGATGACAAACAGCACAATTTCCATTTAAATAATTATCATGGGATCTATGGGAAAACCTAACAGGTTCATAATAATCAGTTTTACTATTTAAAATTGAATTTGATAAATAATAAATTGTTTGATAACCTTTTGGCCGCATTATATGTGTTCTTGGTTGTATTTTGGGAATTTCTTTTTCTTTGACTTTATAAGAATATACTGTCTGATATACTTTAAAGGATTCTTTTATTGATTTTTTATGAACATAAGAATAGACGAGCACAAATATTAATAATAGCAAAACTGCAATTCTTCTAAATATCCATGCCCATTTTACTGAAAGAACATAAATTATTCTTTTTTCCTCCTCTTCTTTTTCAGGCAAACCAGAAAGAACTGGAAAATAATTAGAAAAAAATCTATAAAGAAGCATAATAAGGCAAATTATTGATGTTGTGACCAAAAGTTCTCCTATTGCTGGAAAATATGTTCTTTCAGCAAAGGTTGGATGGTATCCAATTAAATAAACATTAATTCTATTGAGTGCAACTCCCAAAATTATAAGCAGACAAGCAAAAAATAGCCAGCCAGGAGTTCTCCTAACTCTTTTAAATAAAAGCAAGAAGAAAGGAACTAAAAGTCCTGCTGTTATTTCTACTAAAAAAGAAATTGTCGCAGAGGGATATTTTAAAAAATCCAATTCATCAAATCTTATTATAAGGTCACCAAATTTAAATATAAAATAAATGCCCATTATGTAAGGTAGTTTTCTTGAAAGGGAAGATAGAATATCTAATTCTATTTCTTTTTTAAAACTTTTGCTTGCAATTATTGATTCAAATATAACCATTGGATAACCTACCATAATCGCAGAAAGTAAAAAGAGAATAGGTAGTATAGGAGTATACCAGAGAGTGTTTATTTTTGTTGGGGCAATTAAAATTAATGTTCCTAAAGAGGACTGATGCATAAAAGATAAAACAACACCAGCAAGGATAAAAAAGGGAAGCATTGCATGAACTACATCATGGAGAAAATATATTGGTTTTTCTAAGGGATTTAAAATTTTCTGCCAGAAACCACCTTCTTTTATTTTTAATTTTAATCCTTCAAGGATTGCTGGAGCAATTTCAATAGTTAAAACAGTTAAATATCCCATAACACACATACCCACTTCAAACAGAACGGAATTTCCTTGCCAGTTAAATATGGGCCTCCACATATTCCACCATTTTCCAAGGTCAAAGACCAAGGCAAAAGCAACCATTGCATAGCCAAGCCAAGCAGTAAGTATTGCAGGCCTTAAAAGGGGCTTATATTTTTTAGAACCAAATATCTCAATCAAAGCAGCAATTGTAAAACCACCAGCAGCAAGTGCAACACCACAAGCAACATCAATGGCAATCTATATTCCCCAGGGATATTGATTATTTAAATTTGTTACAGTGCCAAGTCCTAATATAAACCTTGCAAGTCCAAAGGTAAAACCAACTGCTATGAAGGCTAAAAGAATAAAAGTTCCTGTGGAAAAAAACTTTATTTTTTGAGAGATTGGTTTTAAGGCTTTTTCTTCCATTTTAAACCTCTTTTTTGTTTTTTCTTTTTGTATAAGCCATAATTGCGCCTATAAAGCCATAAAAAAGAATTGGAATTGCCCCATACTTAAAGATTGAATGTTGAATTTCTTCAGTTAACCTTGGTGGTGCTTCTTTTGGCAATTTTTTAAATCCAATTTCTGTTATATCTCTTCCTGCCAGGTATAACCATGAAGTTCATCCCACTTCATATTCTCCATAGATATGATTTAAATACTGATCTTTTTTTTGCATTATTCTATTCCTTGCAAGTTCCAAAAGTTCACCTCTTTTTCCAAAAACAATTGCTTCTGTTGGACAAGCCGCAGCACAGGCAGGATTTGCTTTTCTTTCTTTGTTTGTATTTACACAAAATTGACACTTTCTGACCCTTGGTGTTAAAGGGTTAGAATATTCATAAGATAAAATTTCAAAGGGGCAAGCAATCATACAATACCTGCAGCCAATACAAATTGAAGGATCGTATAAAACAGGTCCTTCTTCAGATTTTTTTAAAGCACCTACAATACAAGCAGATACACAGGAAGGATCAAGGCAGTGCATACATTGGATTTTAACTGTTGTTGTTTCTTTTTCTCTTTGGGCTATTGAAGGGGAGCCAGAAAATTCATTTACAACTGTTAAAGCATTTTCGTCAGGCCTTCTAAATTTTTTAAAAGCAGATTTGTCATCAAAAGGAATTGATGGTTTTATTAATTTATTTGCTCTATTGCATGCCTCTTCACACTTTCTGCAGCCAATGCAAAGTGTTGTATCAACGAGGCAAGCCAAGTGGTCTTTTGCAAAAGAATCCTTTTCCTCAGCAAAGGTTTCTTTGCTGGATAAAAAATAAGCAAGAGATGAAATTAATAACATTCTTCTGTCAAATTTCATTTTACCCCCTTTTTTGCATTTAATATTATCACATAAAAATAAAAAGTCAAGTGAAATTTTTCACAAACTTAAATTTTTGAATAAAAATTTTTAATCTTTTTTTACTTATAATTTTGAAAGCATTGGGTGAAACTTAAAGTTTATCTTACTTTAATTTTTAAGCATTATTGATTAAGTTTCTTCATTTTTTTTACCATTTATAAAATTTTATTATGATCTTTAAAAATAAATTTGAATAATTTAGAAATTTTAAAAATAAAATTTTCAGTATTTAAATCTATTTACACCTTTCCATTCTGGAAGTTTATCTTCAAAGGGTTTCCAGCCAAGAGGATTTTCTTTTACTTTTTCTGGAAATTCTATTAAATCTTTTAAAGTAATAATTGAATCAACCCTTGTGAAGGTTGCAAGTTCATCATTTCTTGTCATATAAATTACATTACAAGGGCAGGCATCTACACAATATCCACAGAATACGCAGCGAAGCAAATCAATTTCAAAGACCTTTGGATATTTTTCCTGATATAAATTTAAACTTTCATCTGCTTCTATATGGATACACTGGGCAGGGCAGTTCGTTGAACACATAAAACAAGCAACACAGGCAACTGAGCCATCTTCCCTTGTCCTAAGCCAATGTCTTCCTCTAAAATTATTGCTATACTGCCTCCTTATTTCAGGATAAGGAATTATTGCAATTGGCTGCTTTCTGTAAATAAGATTCCTTAAAAAATGGACAATTGTTACAATATGTCCAACTATATAAATAAAAATTGACAAGGGAAAAAATGTCTTATGTCTTGGCGTTATAATCATATTATACTCCTATGTTTTTCAAAAAAAATATTTTTCATTTCCCTATATTTTATCACAATTTATTAATCAAAAAATTAATTTGATAAGAGATATGGGTTATGGAACTTTGGTTTGACTTTAAATTTTATTTTGATATAATTTTAAGAGTTAAAATAAGGGGGTAAATATGGAAGAAAAAATCCATGATGTTTTAATCTTTGGAACAGGGCTTGCGGGTTTAAGAGCTGCCGTTGAGATCTTAAGGAAAAGCAATGACAAAATAAATTTAGGGCTTGTGTCAAAAGTTCAAATTATGCGTGCCCATTCTGTTTGTGCAGAAGGCGGAACTGCAGCAGTTTTAAGAACTGATGAAGGGGATTCCTTTGAGCTCCATTCCTGGGATACAGTAAAGGGCTCTGATTTTTTAGCAGACCAAGATGTTGTAGATTTATTTGTTGAGACCTCGCCAAAGGAAATTTATCTCTTAGATCATTGGGGGCTCCCCTGGTCAAGGGATGAAGATGGAAGGATACTTCAAAGACCCTTTGGTGGCCATTCCTTCCCAAGAGCAACTATGGCAAAGGATAAGACAGGTTTTTTTGAAATGCAATGCCTCTATGATGAACTTTTAAGATATAGTAATTTCCAAAGGTATGATGAGGTTTTTGTAACTTCAATTATAATTGAAAATGGGGAATTTAAAGGCATAACTGCTTATAACCTTCCAACAGGTGAGTTTTTAATTCTTAAAGGTAAAGCATGCCTTATTGCAACAGGTGGTTTGGGAAATCTATATGGTTTTACTACTTATTCTCAAACAGTTACAGGAGATGCCCAAGCATATGCTTTGCGTGCAGGGCTTGCCTTAGAGGATTTAGAATTTTTACAATTCCATCCCACAGGGCTTGTCCCATCGGGGATTTTAATGACGGAAGGATGTCGTGGTGAAGGGGGGTATTTGATTAATAATAAAGGTGAAAGGTTTATGGAAAAGTATGCTCCAAAGTTTATGGAGCTTGCCCCAAGGGATATTGTATCTCGTTCTGAGATGACAGAAATATTGGAAGGAAGAGGTTTCCCGGGACCAAATGGACTGGATTATGTTTACCTTGATTTAAGGCATTTAGGAGCAGAAAAGATTAATACAAAGCTTCCTTTGATAAGAGAAGTATGCATAAAATTTTTAAATTTAGATCCAATTGAGGCACCAATACCTGTAAGACCAGTTGCCCATTATTCAATGGGCGGGATTGAGTGTGATATAAAGGGAAAGACAAAGGCAGAGCGCCTCTGGGCAGCAGGGGAAGTGGCTTGTTCTTCTATGCATGGGGCAAATAGGTTGGGATGCAACTCCACAGCTGAATGCCTTGTCTGGGGAGATATTTGTGGACAGGAAATTTTTAAGTTTCTGGCAGAAAAAAAGCCATCTGTACCTGAATTAAATAAAAAAATTGTAGAGGAAGAAGAAAAAAGAGTTTTTGATGAAGTTTTGAAAAAAGATGGAAAGGAAAATCCCTATAAAATCAGGGAAGAGTTGAGATCTTTGATGGACAGGTATATGGGTGTCTTCAGGGATGGAAAAGAAATGAAAGAAGGTTATGAAAAGTTAAAGGAACTGAAAGAAAGATTTAAAGATATAAGAGTTGAAGATAAGGGGAAAATTTATAATTCAAATTTAATAAATGTTTTAGAAACAGAAAATCTTTTAGATCTGGCTGAAGCAATGTTTATTGGAGCAATTGCAAGGGAAGAATCAAGGGGAGCCCATGCAAGGAGGGATTTTCAAAAGAGGGATGATGAAAGATTTTTGAAACATACTTTGGTAACAAAGACAAAAGAAGGTTTAAAGATTGATTATAAACCGGTCTCCATTACAAAATGGAAACCCGTTGAAAGAAAATATTAGGAGGAATATATGAGCGATAAGTACTATGACAATCATTTAGGCGTTAAAGGATGGGCAGTAGGTGGAAGGTATTCAATTGAAAGATACCTTTATACTTTGCATAGGATAACAGGCCTTGGAATCTTGTTTTATTTTATCTTGCATATCTTTGTAACATCCACAAGGATTTTTGGTCCAGAAAGCTGGATGAAAGCAATGGATTCAGTATCAGGTCCCTTATTTCGCCTTGGAGAATTTCTTGTTTATTTTGCTTTTTGTTTTCATGGGTTAAATGGAATTAGATTGATTTTGCTTGAACTTGGATTTTTAGTTGGAAAGCCAATTGAACCAGTATATCCTTATAAAACATCAATTGGGAAGCAAAGGCCTATTATGATAATTTTAATGCTTATTTCTGCTTTTTTTATTATCCTTGGTGGTTATGATTTCTTTTTAGGAGGTGAGTGATGAAAGATACAAAGCTCTGGACACTTCATTTGTTTGCAGGAATTGCTGTTTTATTTTTATTAGGACTCCATATGGCAATTATGCATTTGGATGAAATTATAAGTTTATTTAACCCAAAAGGAGAAGAGGCAATCTCCTGGGAAAATGTCCTGGAAAGAATGAAAATGATTGGTTTTGTTTTTGTATATATATTCTTGCTTGGTTTTGCCTTATACCATGGACTATATGGATTAAATAAAATCATTGGTGAAACAAATATAAAAGAAGGAACAAGGAAATTCTGGGCTTACTTTTTTGCAATCTTTGGGTTTCTCCTTTTCATAATTGGAACTTATGCTGCAATTGCTGCAAAGATTGTCTCAGTAAAATTTTAAGGAGGAAAATATGGAAAATATTCAATTTATAATAAGAAGATTTAGCCCAGAAAAAGATGAAAAACCCTACTGGCAGGTTTATAATATTCCTTTTGAAGAAGGGAAAACAGTTTTGGATTGCCTCCATTATATAAAAAGAGAAATTGATTCAACTTTATCTTTTAGATTTTCCTGCAGAATGGGGGTATGTGGTTCCTGTGCAATGCTTATTCAAGGAAGAGCACGCCTTGCCTGTAATACACAGGTTGTGGAACTGAAATCAAAAAGGATTACTATTGCTCCCCTTCCAAATTTTGAAACAATAAGAGATTTAGTTCCTGACCTTAAACCAATGTTTGAAAGGCATAAGTATATAAAGCCAAATATACAAAGAGATGATTTAAAAGAGATAGAAGATTTAGAAAAGGAGTTTTATCAAAGTGAAGAAGAACTTCAAGAGTACTTACAATTTTCTTATTGTATAAGGTGTGGTGCTTGTATGGCTGCCTGCCCCACAATGGCAACAGACAGAAAATATTTAGGACCTATGCCCCTTGCCCAGAGTTATAGATACAACAATGACACAAGGGATGGAGGTTCTAAGATAAGGCATAATTTAGTTGATATACCTTCCGGTATCTTTTCCTGCCATATGGGTTCAGAATGTTCAGTTGTATGCCCAAAAGGGGTAGATCCTGCAAAGGCAATCCAGCTTATGAAAAGAGAAATGGTCTTTTCTTTCCTAAAACTTTTAAAGAAGAAAAAGCCCTGTGGTTTGTATGAAGAAAAAAAGGAGAGAAAGAGGAGGGAAGGGATACCAGAACCACCTCCAAAAACAGTTTAAATGGAAAACTATCCAGTAATTGTTGGTGGAAAAGAAATTTTTAAAGAAAAAAAATTAGAGGTAATCTATCCTTATAATAACGAAAAAATACATTCTGTTTCTCTATCAGATGAGGAAGATATAAATAATGCCATAGAAAAAGCAAAAATTGGTTTTAATGAAACAAAAAAACTTTCAACTTACCAGAGAGCAAAAATTTTAAAAATTGTAAGGGAAAAAATTGAAAAGGAAAAGGAAGTTTTAGCAAAACTAATTGTAAAGGAGGCAGGAAAGCCAGTTAGCCAGGCAATAGCAGAAGTTGATAGGTGCATTTTTACTTTTTCTGTTGCAGAGGAAGAAGCAAAAAGGGTTTATGGAGAGATAATTGCCCTTGATTTAGTACCATGGTGTGAAGGGAAGGAAGGATATGTAAAAAGATTTCCAAAAGGAATACTCCTTGCCATTACACCTTTTAATTTTCCTTTAAATTTAGTTGCCCATAAAATTGCTCCTGCCATTGCAGTTGGTATTCCTTTTATTTTGAAACCTTCATCAAAGACACCTGTTATATCTTATAAACTTTTAAAATTTATTCTTGAAGCAGGATATCCAGAAGAAGCAGTTTCTTTTCTTCCAATGAAATCAGAAAAGGCAAAAATTTTAATTGAAAATCCCGATATAAAAATTGTTTCCTTTACTGGCTCCTCTGAAGTTGGATGGGGGATAAAAAAACTTGCCTATGATAAGCAAGTTACATTGGAACTTGGAGGAAATGCAGGCGTAATTATCCACAATGATGCAGATTTAGAACTGTCAGCAAAAAAATGTGCACAAGGTGGATTTTATTATGCTGGCCAGTCCTGTATATCTGTTCAAAGGATAATTGTTCAAGAAAATATTTATGAGATTTTTAAAGAAAAATTGATTGGAGAAGTTAAAAAGTTAAAAATTGGAAATCCAGAAGAAGAGGATACATTTATTGGTCCTATAATTGATGAGGAATCCTTAATAAGGATTGAAAGTTGGGTTAAAGAAGCAAAAAAAGGAGGGGCAAAGTTACTACTTGGTGGAAGAAGGGATGGAAATTTTTATCTCCCTACAATTATTGAAAATCCAAAAAGGGATATGAAAATCTGGTGTGAGGAGGTCTTTGCACCACTGGTAGTTTTAAAAAGATATAAAGAATTTGATGAGGCAATTGAAATAATTAATGATACAAAATTTGGTTTGCAGGCAGCTCTTTTTACAAAGGACTATAAATTAATTGATAAGGCATTTTCAAAAATTGAAGCAGGAGGGATTGTGGTAAATGATTCTTCTTCCTTCAGGGCAGACCATCAACCCTACGGAGGTTTTAAAAAATCTGGTTTTGGAAGGGAAGGATTGCGGTGGGCTATAGAAGAAATGACTGAGATAAAAATTTTAATTAAATAAGAATTAAACCCAAAAAAATGAAGTTGAAAAGGAGATAAAATAGAGTAGTAGTCCGTTGCCCGTGTTTTATTTGAATTATTTTGGCAATTTGAAGGGACGGGGTTTATCCCCGCCAGAAATAGAACAGTAGTGGCAATTCATAAATTGCCCTTATATTTTAAAAATGGATCAAAGGTAAACGGGCATTGTTTAGGGGTCTTATCTTGCTCGACCCGCTATCTTTCGGGCTGAATAAACAGAAACCCCTAAGAAACACAAAATAAAAATAAAAAATGATAGGGCTGAACGAGCTCGCCCTATACTCATTGAATATAAAAAATTTTGAAGTAAAAAAACAATAATTTTGCATTTTAGAAAAAAATTTTTAAAATATTGAAAATGCTGACTTGCCATTCTATTTACATACGGGGCACCAAAAGAGCGACCCCTATTCTACTGCTCTAAATTGATAATTTTACGCCTAAAGCTTAGAAAAACCTTTTATATTCTTTTTTTTGTACTATCTTATTTTCAACTGCTTTTTTTGGTTAAATAGAATTTAAATAAACAACTTCCTTTTTTAAATCTTCATCTCTTCAATAGATTATTAAAACATCTTTTCCTTTAATAATAAAATCAGCTGAGGGATTTGAAATAATTTTGTCATTCCTCTGGATTGCAAGAATAGAAGCACCACTTATAGCTCTTAACCCAAGTTGCTCAATTTTATTGATTAATAGTTTTTAATAATAAAGATTT